>JAFAUQ010000164.1 GCA_019243195.1 Hyphomicrobiales bacterium | reverse complement strand
AATCTGCTGGGCGACGGTTTGCGTGACCTGCTCGCGCCTGAGGGCCGCGCGTGACGCCGGTCCTCAGGGTCGAAGCGCTGCAGGTCGAAATTCCGGTCAAGACGGGCTTGTTGCGCGCGGTGCGCGGCGTCGATCTCGATATCCGCGCCGGCGAGACCCACGGCCTCGTGGGCGAATCCGGCTCCGGCAAGTCGCTCACCGCGCTCGGCATCATGGGCCTGCTGCCGGCGCGGGCGCGCCGCAGCGCCGCGCAACTGAGATTGGGCGCGGTCGATCTGCTCGCGCTCGACGAACGCGCCATGGAAGACGTGCGCGGCGATCGTGTCGCGATGATCTTCCAGGAGCCGATGACGAGCCTCAATCCGGCCTTCACGGTCGGGGCGCAGCTTACCGAAACATTGCGGCGTCACCGCAAGGTCTCACGCGGCGAGGCGCTCGAACGCGCGGCCGAAATGCTGACGCGGGTCGGTATTTCTTCGCCGCGTACGCGCTTGGCGCAGTATCCGCATCAGCTCTCGGGCGGCCTGCGCCAGCGTGTCATGATCGCGATGGCGCTGTTGTGCGAGCCCAAGCTGCTGATCGCCGACGAGCCTACGACGGCGCTCGACGTGACGGTGCAGGCACAGATCCTGCGGCTGCTGGCGGAACTGCAGCGCGCCATGGGCCTTGCCATCCTGCTGATCACCCATGACCTGAGCGTGGTCGCGCGCGTCGCGCAACGGGTCTCGGTCATGTATGCGGGCGAAGTCGTCGAGACCGGCGCGGTCGCCGATGTGTTTGCTCGTCCGGCGCACCCCTATACACGCGGCCTCATGGCGGCGGTGCCGGTGCCCGGCAAGGTCAGGCGCGGCGCACCGCTCGGTACGATCGCCGGCGTGGTGCCGAGTCTCGTCGGCGAAATCGACGGCTGCGCATTCCGCGCGCGCTGCCCCTCGGCGCATGACGCATGCCTTCGCTTGCCGCCGATGCGCAGCGTCGGCGACGATCGCCGTTATCGCTGTCATCTTCCGCCGGAGGTCGCGGAGGCGCGGGCATGACGCAGGCAGAAGCCGCGCCGCCGATCCTCGAGGCACGCGACCTCTCGCGCGCGTTCGACGTCGGCCAAGGAATGTTTGCTCCGGCAAAGACGATCACGGCGGTCGACGGCGTGTCGCTTGCGCTGCGTCCCGGCGAGGTGCTCGGGATCGTCGGCGAGTCGGGCTGCGGGAAAACGACGCTTGCGCGCATGCTGCTCGGCTTGATCGCGCCGACCGCCGGCGAGGCGCACGTCGATGGGCGGCCGACGCACGCACTTCCCGGCCGCGAGCGTGCACGGCTCATTCAGCCGGTGTTTCAGGATCCTTATTCATCGCTCAATCCGCGCCGCCGCATTCGCGACATCGTCGCCCTGCCGCTGATCGCGCAACGCCGCTTCACCGCGCGCGAGATCGCGATGAAGGTCGCGGCGATGCTCGATCGCGTCGGCTTGGCGCCGGAACTTCTCGATCGGCTGCCGGTCCAGCTTTCCGGCGGGCAGCGCCAGCGGGTCGCGATCGCCCGCGCGCTCGTCGCCGAGCCGAAAGTGGTGATCTGCGACGAACCGACCTCGGCCCTCGACGTATCGGTGCAGGCGCAAATTCTCAACCTGCTCGCCGATCTGCGCCGAGACCTTGGGCTAAGTTACGTGTTGATCAGTCACAATCTCGCGGTCGTGGAGCATCTCGCGAGCCGGGTCGCGGTGATGTATCTCGGGCGCATCGTCGAGGAGGCGCCGGTGGACGCACTGTTTGCCGCGCCGCGCCATCCCTATACCCGGACGCTGCTCGCTTCGGTGCTTACACCTGAACCCGGGCTCGGCATCCCCGACGTCGGCCTCGGCACGACGCTGCCCGACCCGACCAATGTTCCGCCCGGCTGTCGCTTTCATCCACGCTGTCCCCAGGTGATGGAGGTGTGCCGGACCGTGCCGCCGCCGCGCCTAACGACAGCGCACAACGCCGTCGAATGCCATTTGTTTGCATGAGGCGTGAGCGCGCGTCATGCCCGGCCTTGTGCCGGGCATCCACGTCTTGCTTGCTTAAACAGATAAAAAGACGTGGATGGCCGGGACAAGCCCGGCCATGACGTACGTCACTTCCAGCTTGCCAGATAGAAGCGCGGCAGCTCGTCCGGATAACCCTTGAAGTTCAGCTCTTTCGAATAGGCGTAGCGGGTCACGAAGGTATGCAGCGGGACGATGTACGCCTGTTCGGTCGCGCGTTTGATGAGCGCGGAGTAGGCCTTACTCCGGGCATCGGGGTCGTTGGTCGAGCCGCCCGCCTCGACGAGCCTGATCAGCTCGGGATCGCGCGCGTCATCGTCGGCGCCGCCGCCGAACATCACCGGCAAGACGGTCGACACGTCGTTGACCGAATAGGAACCCCAGTTGTTATAGAACAGCGGCGCCTCGCCCTTCTGGTTCTTCTCCACCGCCGCGGACACCTGCAGGTGCGTCACCTTTACATCGATGCCAACGGCTTTCAGGTAAGCCTGCATCGCGGCGTCCCATGATGTGAGATCGTAGGACACCATTTCGGTGCTGAAGCCGTTGGGGTAGCCGGCCTGCGCGAGCAACGCCTTTGCCTTCGCCGGATCGTAATCATATTTGACCGCCGCCGCCGCATCGCATCCGAACTGGGTTGGATAGCAGGGTGCGTCGATCACCTTGGCGTTGCCTTGCACCAGCTGTTTGGTGAACGTCGGCCGGTCAATGGCGTGCAGGATCGCCTGGCGCACTTCGCGCTTGGTGAGCGGGTTGCCGGCCCCGGTACGGCCGGCGGCGTCCATGACGATGTAACTGATCCGCATCGAATCGCCGAGCACGGCCGTCACGTTGGGGACGCGGTTGATCGCATCGAACTGATCGGGATTGAACTGCCAGATCCAATCGGCGCGGCCGGACAGCAGCTCGGCCAATTCGGTGGCCGCATCGGGCACCGCCCGGATGACGATCTTGGAAATCTTGGGCTTGCCCTTCGGACCGTCGAAATAGGCGTCGTTGCGCACGAGGTCGATCTCAGCGACCCCATCGACTTTGGTGATCTTGTAAGGGCCGGTGCCGACCGGCGCCTTGGCGTAGCCTTCCGGCCCCACTTTGGTGCGGTAGTCCTTGGGCCAGATCGGCACCACAAGGGCGAAGAACTCGAGCGCGGCCGGGAACGGCTTTTTGTAGGTCACGCGCACCGTGTAATCGCCGACCTTCTCCGCCTTGGCGATCCAGCTGTAGTTCGACGGCACGCTCACCTTCGACTCGGGGGCGGAAACCGAATTGATGGTGTAGACCACGTCGTCGGCGGTGAACTTGTCGCCGTTGTGAAATTTGACGTCGTCGCGCAGCTCGAACTCGAGCGTGGTGTCGTCGATATTTTTCCAGGACTTGGCTAGCTGCGGCTTTATTTTGAAATCTTCCGGGTCGCGGTAGACCAGCGTGTCGAGGTAGTGATGAGCAAGAATGAGCCCGACGCGGAGCGGGTTGTAATAATAATCCACGTTGGGAATCGCATTACGCCACACGATGCGCAGCGTATCGGTGGCCTTCTCGGCCGCGGCTGGCGATGCAAAAGTCGCCGCAGCCAGCATCGCAAATATTGCGAACAGATGGCGTGATCTCATCGCGTCCCCCCTCGTTCTTGTTACTGCGCCGCTTCGGACCGGCGCGGCGCCGGCTCCCAGCGATCGGCCGCGGCATCATCCGATTGGCGCGCTTCGACCCATTGCGCGCCGCCGGCGCGCTCCTCCGACTTCCAGAACGGCGCGCGCGTTTTGAGATAATCCATCAGGAACTCGGCGGCCGCAAACGCGTCCTGGCGGTGCGATGACGCGGTGACGACCAGAACGATGTTTTCGCCTGGCTCGATGCGGCCGTAGCGGTGGATGACGGTGACGCCGAGCAGATGCCAGCGCGCGTTCGCCGCTTCGACGTGACGGGCGATCTCGGCCTCGGCCATGCCCGGATAATGCTCAAGGGTGAGCGCGGCGATCGGTTCGCCCGCCTCGGACCCGCGGCATAGGCCGGTGAACGTGACGACGGCGCCGATATCGGCGCGGCCGCGGGTGAGGGCGGCGACTTCCGCGTTGACGTCGAAGTCCTCGCGCTGCAGCCGGACGGTCATAATTGGTTCGTCACCCACCCGTCATGGGCGGAAAAAACGCGATCTCGCGCGCGCCGGCGATCGGCGCTTCCGCCTTGACGTGCGTGCGATCGATAGCGGCACGCACCACGCGCGGGTTTTCGAACGCGTAGGCGTACTCCTCGCCACGCCCGGCGAGCCACGTCATCAGGTCGCCGACGGTACTGACGCCGGCGGGCGCTTCGATCTCTTCCTCGGGTTTGCCTACCCGCTCGCGCACCCAGGCGAAATACAGAATCTTCACGCCTATTCCTCGATCAGATGACGCACGCCCGCCCGGAAATAATCATATCCAGTGTAGAGCGTCAGGAGCGCCGATAACCATAGCAAGGTCAGGCCGATCGGCGTGACCACCGGCAGGACGCGGTCGCCGGCATCGCCCAGCACCAGGAAGCCGACGGCTACCAATTGGGCGGTGGTCTTCCATTTGGCGAGCCGGGTCACCGGCACGCTCACCCGCAGCTCGGCGAGATACTCGCGTAGCCCCGAAACCAGGATCTCGCGGCACAGGATGACGATCGCGGCCCACAGCGACCAGCCTCTGATGGTGCCATTGGCGGCGAGCATGAGCAGGCACGAGGCGACCAGCAGCTTGTCGGCAATGGGGTCAAGCATGCGGCCAAAACTCGAGTGCTGGCCCCAGGCACGGGCGAAATAGCCATCGAAGAAATCCGTAACGCCGGCCGCAATGAAAATGGTCAGCGCCACCCAGCGCAGCCACAGCCCGCCTTGCAATATGTCCGACCAATACATGCAGGCGACGACCGCCGGCACGGCCGCGATCCGCGCGTAGGTCAGCATATTCGGCACCGAGAAGGTGCGCGTGTGCGTGGGCGGATTCGACAACGTGGTCATGGCTGGAAGGAACACCCCGTCTGCCGGGGCGTCAACCCGCGCCGGCGCCTTGTCCGGTCACCTTCGTGCGAGGGTGGAAAAAGGGTCATGCCGGCGTCCCGTGAAAGAAATCGTAGACCTTGCGGGCGGTTTCCGCGCTGATCCCGGGAACCTGCTGCAGGTCGGCAACGGATGCCCGTTCGATGGCCTTGAGCGTGCCAAAGTGGCGCAGCAGCGCGCGCTTCCGGGTCGGACCAATACCGGCGATCTCCTGAAGCCCGGCCTCACGTATGTCGCGCCGGCGCCGTTGTCGATGGGACCCGACCGCGAAACGGTGCGCTTCGTCGCGCAGCCGTTCGACAAAATAGAGCACCGGGTCGCGCGGCTTTAGTTTGAACGGCTCGCGTCCCGCCATGAAAAAGGTTTCCCGCCCCGCATCGCGCTCGGGCCCTTTGGCGATGGCGACGATCGGGACATCACGCACCCCGAGCGCATCCAGGGTGTCGCGGGCGGCGGTGAGCTGGCCGAGACCGCCGTCGATCAGCACGAGGCCGGGCCACGGCGATTCATCCTCACCCTCGTGCGGCGCGTCGCTCAAGTCGGCAACGGGTGCCTCAGCGAACCCGCCGATTGGTGGCACGGGAGATGGTGGCTCGGCCGCCTCGCGCGGGGCCTCGGCGATCAGCCGTTTGAACCGGCGCGTGAGCACCTCGCGCATCATGCCGTAGTCGTCGCCAGGGATGAGATCGGCCGAGCGGATGTTGAACTTGCGATACTGATTTTTGCGAAAGCCCTCCAGCCCCGCCACGATCATGGCGCCGACGGCGTTCGTGCCCATGATGTGGCTGTTGTCATAGATCTCGATCCGGTTCGGCGGCCGCGGCAGCCCGAAGGTCTGGGCGAGCGCGCCGAGCAGGCGCTGCTGCGACGAGGTCTCGGCCAGCTTGCGGCCGAGCGCCTCACGCGCGTTGGCGAGCGCGTGCTCGACCAAATCTTTTTTCTCGCCACGCTGCGGCACCAGCACTTCGACGCGGCGGCCGCTTTTCACGCTCAGCGCCTCGGCGATCAGCGCGCGGTCGGTCACGTCATGCGAAACAAAGATGCAGCGCGGCGACGGCTTATCGTCGTAGAACTGGGCGATGAACGCGCCGAGCACGACCTCGGGTCCGAGCGAGCGGTCGGCGCGTGGGAAATACGCGCGGTTGCCCCAGTTCTGTCCGGTGCGGAAGAAAAATACTTCGACACAGGAGAAGCCGCCCTCCTGATGCAGCGCGAACACGTCGGCTTCCTCGACGCCGCGCGGATTGATGCCCTGGTGCGCCTGAATTGCGGAGAGCGCGGCCAAGCGGTCGCGATAGATCGCGGCGCGCTCGAAATCGAGGCCGGCTGAGGCCTTTTCCATTTCAGCGGCGAGTTCCTCTTTCACCGCGCGGCTGCGCCCCGACAGGAACGCCTTGGCCTCGCGCACCAGCTCGGCATAATCGACATGCGAGATTTCGCCGGTGCACGGCGCCGAACAGCGTTTGATCTGGTGCAGCAGGCACGGCCGGGTGCGGCTTTCGTACACCGCATTCGAGCAGGAGCGGATCAGGAACGCGCGCTCCAGCGCCGTGATCGTTCGGTTGACCGCCCACACCGACGCGAACGGGCCGAAGTAATCGCCCTTGCGGTTGCGCGCGCCGCGATGCTTGAGAATCTGCGGCGCGGTGTGATCGCCGCTGATGAGGATATAGGGAAACGACTTGTCGTCGCGCAGCAGCACGTTGAAGCGCGGCCGCAGACGTTTGATCAGATTGGCCTCGAGCAGCAGCGCCTCGGTCTCGGTCGCGGTCGAGACGAACTCGATTGCAGCCGTCGCCGCGATCATGCGGGCGATCCGGGTCGGGTGCGCCTGCGGACGGCGGTAGGCGATGATGCGTTTTTTGATGTTCTTCGCCTTGCCGACGTAGAGCACCTCGCCGCGCGCATCGATCATGCGATAGACGCCCGGCGCGGCGGGCGCGTGCCGCGCGTAGCGCGCGATCACGTCCTCGCCGGCGCCTTCGGGAACGGCCTCGCCGGGTTCGTCGAGCGCCGGCAGGGTCGAGTCCTCGTCGGGCTCATCGTCCTCGAGGTCGATATCCGGCTCGATGTTCTTTTTCTCGTCGGCCATGCGCTGAAACGTAGGGATTTAGGGGACGAGGAGCCAGGACCGGCGTCACCGTCTCACCGCCGCACGGGAAATATACGCCCGGTTAAGCATCGGCGCGGCGAGCGCGGCCGGATTCACACGCGTTTAACCTGAAGAAATCGATACACGAAGGAGGAAAAAGCCGCCGATCGCGGGCCGGCTTTGCCAGGCCGCACCCACATCGGCGAGCGCAACGCCACGGAGGACATCATGGGTCGCATTCTGCTCGGTGCCGTGCTGGCGGTCATCGCGTGCGCCGCCATTCCGGCCCGCGCGGCCGATCTTCCGAGCGGGCCTTACCTGTCGGAGACCTATGGTGCCTACAACTGGACCGGTTTCTACGCCGGCCTCAACATCGGCTACGACTGGGGCTCGGCCAGCAACACGGGCCTTTCCCCGTCAGGTTTTGCCGGTGGCGCGCAGGGCGGCTTCAACTGGCAGTCCGGCAGCATCGTGCTCGGCGGCGAGACCGATTTGCAGATCTCCGGAGCCTCGGACAATTCGGGGTCGTTCAAATTCTCCAATCCCTGGTTCGGCACCCTGCGCGGCCGCGCCGGCTACGCGCTCAATAACATCCTGTTCTACGCAACCGGCGGGCTCGCCTATGGCGGCGGGGAGGTCGACCTTGGCCCGCTGTCGGAAAGCCACAGTGCGATCGGCTGGACCGCTGGCGGTGGCCTGGAGGTGGGGCTGACACGCCGGTGGTCGGTGAAGGCCGAGTATCTGCACGTCGATTTGGGCGCGCAGAATTACAGCTTGACCGGTGTCTCGCACGACATCACGGCCAACGTGCTGCGGTTCGGCTCGAACTTCCGCTTCTGATGCGAAGATTTTTTCAGGCGGGTGGGCGGGTTTCTGCAAATGCCGGAACCGCCGCCGCAAACCGGTCGAGCCAGGCGACGAGACGCGGATGATCGCGCCGCCAGGTAGCGTCGAAACGAAAATCGAGATAGCCGAGGGCGCAGGCGGCGGTGATCTGACCGACGTGGGGCGGCGTATCCAGGCCGGGCGGCTCGGCTTCCAGCGTCGCCAGCGCTCGCGTTATCTTGCCGGTCTGGTGCTCCACCCATTTCGCGACGTGATGCTCGGGCGGCCGGAACCGGCCCTCATAAACGCGCAAGACGCCCGCATCTAGAATGCCGTCGCACAGCGCCTGCTGCGCCAGTGCGGCAAACCGCGCGGCCGGCGCGCTCGGAATGATGCGGCTGCCGCCGGCGCGGTGGTCGAGATATTCGAGAATGACGCGGGAATCGTAGAGCACCATGCCGTCGTCGAGGATCAGCACGGGAATTTTCCCGAGCGGATTTTGCCGGCGCACACTGTCGGAAGCATCGAGCGTGTCGGCCGGTTCGACCTTGATGTCGCGCTCGAGGCCGAGCACCGCCGCGGCGATGCGGACCTTGCGGACAAAAGGAGACAAGGGAGAGAAACGCAGGATCATCGTCACGGATAAACTCGAAGCAAAAAAGATTTCCTATGCGCCTATAGCGCTGATGGCTACGCAATCAGCAACCGACCGGCGGGCTTAGCCGGTAATCACGAGGTTGACCGCCTTTGGGCCCTTGCCCTTCTTGTCGGGCTCGACGTCGAAGTTGATGCGTTGCCCTTCATTGAGCGATTTGAGCCCGGCGCGCTCGACCGCGGTGATGTGCACGAACACGTCGCGCCCACCGTCGTCGGGCTTGATGAATCCGTAGCCCCGCTCGCTATTGAAGAACTTGACTACGCCGCTATTTGCCATTGGGAAGCTCCTTTCCCCAATATCCCTCCCCGCCGCTCCGTAGGCGCGGCGGCTCGGCCGGACATTCGCAGTCGGGGAAAGGCATCGGCCGCAGCAGGCCTCAGTCACCTCCGCCGGCCCCCATTTATGAGGCGGAACGTCAACGCCAGCCGCTACAAGCAGTAAACTAATGCCGCCGCACTGGAAAGAGGCGACCGGCCCCGCCCGTCAATTTTTGGTGGTCAACCAGTCGAGCCCAAACGTCCCCGGGCGCTCCCGGCCGAGCACCTCGGCGAGGACGGGCAAGAGGACGGCGAGGTCTGATTGCAGCTTCCAGGGCGGATTGATCACGACGAGGCCGGTGCCGGCGAGGCGCGTCGCGGCACGGTCGGGTCCAATGGTCAGCTCGGCCCGCAGCATCTTCGGGATGCCGGTGCGGCCGAGCTTGCGGCAGAAAGCGTCGGTCTCACGCCGGTCCTTGATTGGGTACCAGGCGAGATAGGTCCCGGTCGGCCACTTGCGGTGGGCGACCGCAAGGCCTTCGGCAAGGCGGGCGAACTCGTTCGGCTGTTCGAATGGTGGGTCGATCAGGACGGCGCCGCGCCGTTCCTTGGGCGGCAGGTAGGCGGAAAGGGCGGTCCAGCCGTCGATCATTACAACCTTGACGCGGGTGTCACCCCGCATCCGGCGCACCAGGGCCGAGGCGGCGGCCGGCTCGAGTTCGCCGGCGAGGAGCCGGTCTTGCGGACGCAACCATCCCCGGACCAGCACGGGAGAGCCCGGATACGTCGTAAGGTGATCGCCCGTGTTGCAGGCCGCGACGGCGTCGAGATACGGCGCGAGCAGCGTGCGCGCACGCCCGTCGAGCGCGGCGTCGCGCAGGCGGCCGATGCCGTCGCGCCACTCCCCGGTCCGGCTCGCCTCCGGGCCGGCAAGGTCGGTGAGCCCGGCACCGGCATGGGTATCGAGGATACGGAACGCCGCCGGCTTCTCCCGCAGATGGGCAACGACACGCGCCAGCGTCGCGTGTTTGACGACCTCGGCGAAGTTTCCGGCGTGGTAGGCGTGGCGATAGTTCACGGGGCGAGCACGCTAGTGTGGCGGTTCAGAAGTCCGCATCATTTTTGCAGCGAGTCCGCGATGCGGACTTCTAAACCAAAGCCACACTAGATCAATAAGTTGCTAGTGCCCTTCGATTCCGAAGTTCGCCAAAAAAACGTGCCCCAAAATGATGCGAACTTCGGAATCGGGCCACTAGGTCGACGCATGTTCTTATCGGCCAACCGCTAGCCACCCGCAACAAATGCGGGCAGGCTTTCGCCGGAACATGCGCTAGAACGTGATGACTTTTCTTCGAATCGTCATCACGCTCTAACTCTTTCTTGGAGCATGATCTTTTCCGAAAACCGGTACCCACTTTTCGGGATCATGCTCTAACAAACAATTTCCGAATTTTGAGTTGCGCGTTCAGCTGCCGCGCACGGGCGGCATCACCAGCTTTTCGCGGCGGCACGAGCGGCGCTCGATTTCGGTACACTCGCGGAAGGCAAGGTCACGGCTCACGCAGATGCGGACCTCGCGCAATCGCTTGTTGTCGCAGCCGACCGCCATACCGGCCGGGGTCAAGCCGGGATTGGCCTTCACGAACGCGTCTTCGACGCCATCGGGCGTGACCGTCAGCTCGGATTTGATGTCGAGAAATTCAGATGGAATCTTCACGACGGCGCGCGCCTTGCGGATGGTCTCGAAATAGGCGCGCGGCGGCAGTCCCGAGCAGGTGCCGTGCCGGTCCCACTCGTTGAATATCAGCCGCGGCGCCGGCATCAGGTCGAGCATCGATGAGACGATGTTGCGGTCGAGCCGCGGCGCCGGGACTTGGCAATATTCCGGAAAGCCCTTCTCGTACTGCGGCCACAACCCGTGCACGACGAAGGAGTAGGGCCGCTCGCCGCATTCGGCCTGTCGGTTGGCGCGATCCCCGGCCGCATCGCAGAAGGACGGCGACCATGAGAGCGAGAGCACGTAATAGTCGAACTCGCCGGGCTGGTTCTGACGCGCATCCTGGGCCCGGCCCGCCGAGGCGGACAGGGCGAGCAGCCACACGGCTGCGGTCGTGAGGGCGGCGAAACGCCGGGCACGACGCATCGAGAAGGCAAGCTGGAACGTCCGTGACATGATGGCACTCTCCTGAAGTATACCTTGGACGGTAACATCCTATAGCGAAAAAGAGAACAATACAAGAACAAATCGGAACAGAAAGCGTCCCTGTGGACTAAGGCCTGGGGATCAAGGTTGCGCCATGGCGCAGCCGGGATTGTAGGCCCAATTGCGGTCGGTGCCGGTAACGCACCATTCGACGCCCCAGTTGGCGCCGATCATGCCCGTGTCCTCCGCGATCGAGTAATGGAGCGGCCGGCGAACCCCATCCGAGGTGAGCACGATCGCGCTGCAAAATCGGCGCGGAATGGTCTGCGCGGCCCAAGGCCGAAACGCGGTTTCGCGAATGCCCTGGAAGCCTACGATTTTCAAATCGGAATTCCAGAAACGATATTCCTTGCTATGGAAGCGCTCCTGGATGCGTTCGAGCACGTAGGTGTGCTCGCACGGCGGCAGCACGCCATCGTAGCGGGGGCCGGACATCCAAAAATTTTTCTCGAACGGGTCGGCGGCGCCGGCCGGCACCGTGAGGGCGGCGAGCAGAAACGTGCCCACCAGCGCGGCAACGCGGCTTATCGCCATGCCTCGACACTCCTCTCGATGAAAACGGACGGTGCCGCGCGGCCCAAGGAGGGTCAAGAGACGGGGT
>JAFAUQ010000090.1 GCA_019243195.1 Hyphomicrobiales bacterium | reverse complement strand
CGCGAGCGTCGCCAGGATGAAGGAATTGACGAACGCGCGCACCACCCCGGCCGCGCGAACACGTCCATATAGTTCTGCAGGGTGAAGGCGGTGCCGCGGTAGATGTAATAGACCGCCCAGCCGGGGCGCAGCGACGTCACGATCAGGATCAGAATCGGGCCGAGGAACAACAGCACGATCGCGAGCGCCGCGAGCACGATGAGCGCGGCGCGGCCGCCGGGCGCCAGCACGCCGGCGAACCGTGCCGGCGCGTGGTCCGCGGCGAGCGTCGGCGCGGTCATCGCGACACGTTCGCCAGGCGATCGACCGCCCGGTACATGATCCAGGCGACAATCAGGATGATGACGGCGCCGACGATCGCGGCGGCCGAGCCGCGCCCGAAGTCGAGATTCACGAAGGTCTCGATATAAGCGTAGATGCTGAACACCTCGGTGGTGCGCGCCGGCCCGCCGCCGGTGAGCACCCACACCTGGTCGAAAGTGCGGAACGCGTCGATCGAGCGGATCAGCACGCACACGCCGATCACCGGACGCAGCATCGGCAAGGTGACGTGGGTGAAGGTGCGCCAGCGCCCGGCGGCATCGATCTGCGCCGCCTCGAACGGCTCGCGCGGCAGGCTTTTCAACGCCGCGAGCAGGATCAGCGCGAACCACGGCGCCCAGATCCACACGTCGGTGAACAGCACGATGAGAAAGCTCGGCCAGCGCTCGGCAAGCCAGGAAATCTGGCCGTAGCCGATAAAGCGCAGGAAAGCGGCGACGACGCCGAACTGATCGTTGAAGGTCCAGCGCATTGAGGTTGCAGCGATCACGGGCGCGATCATCTGCGGCAGCAGGATCATGGTCTGCACCAGCGTGTGCCCGCGGAAGTTCCAGTTGAGGAGATGCGCGAGCGCCATGCCGACCACGAGCGAGATCGCCACCGAGGCGAACATCAGGACGAACGTGTTCGGCAGCACGACAGTGAGAAAGATCGGATCGCTGAGGATGTAACGATAGTGCGCGAGCCCGATCCACGTTTCCTTCGGATTATAGAGCTGCCAGTCGCGGAAGCTGGCGTTGGCGCCGATGACGATCGGCACGATCTGAAACAGCACGAGCACCGTCGCGGCCGGCGCGATGAGCAGAAGCGCGAAGCGCTCCTTCTCGCCGAGCCGGGTGAGCAAACCGTTGCGTCGCGCGTTCATTTATTGTCCTCGTCGCACCAATACCAGCGACCCAAGTCTCTAAGTCGTCATGCCCCGCGAAAGCGGGGCATCCAGTAAACGCCGCCCATAGTTTTATTTGAAAGGACGGTGATTACTGGATTGCCCGCTTTGGCGGGCAATGACGAACTGATAGGCCCCACGCAAGTGGGGAGAGGGAGCTACTGCCCGACCGCGGCGTCGTGCAGCGACTTGACGCCGTCCTTGAGCACCTGCCCGATCGCCTCGCGCGGGCCGGTCAACGCCTTGATCGCCACGTCCGAATAGGCCTTATGCAGCTGCGGCCAGTTGGCGAAGTAATAGGCCGAGTGCACGTGTTCATTCTCGAACACGGCGTTCTGCAGCGCGCGGAACGTCGGGTCGTTCGCTTTGAGCGTGCCCCAGGTTTTGAGATTCGGCGGCGGGCCGCCGGTCTCGTTCCACATGCCGATCTGGCCGTCGAGGTCGGTGAGCATCTCGCCGAGGAACTGTTTGGCGAGCTTCTGGTGCTCAGGCGAAACCGCCTTGGGGATCGCCCAGCCCCAGATGTCGATCCAGGAGATCGGCGAAGTGCGGCCCGGCCCATACGGGAACTTCGCCATGCCGACCTTGCCGGCGACCAGCGACTTGTTCTTGTCGTTGAATTCGCCCCAGAAGGTCGAATCCGCGACCGTGAAGGCGGCGTCGCCCGCCTCGAAAATCGCGTTCGCCTCGTTGCGGCCGTAGGTCGTCATCGCCTCCGGGCTGATTTTTGCCTTGTGCAGGGCGTCCCACCAGTATTCCACGATTTGCTGATGGCACGGCTGGTCGATGATCGGCGTCCAGTTGTCGGCCGCCCATTCCTTCACGGTGCGCGCATAGATGGGTTTAAGAATGTCGCACTGGTTGGTCCACATGGTCCACCACAGGCTGAACCACGTGTTGTTCATCGACATGCCGCCGACGTAGCCCCATTTGACCTTGCCGTCCTTCTGCAGCTTCTCGCTCACCTTGACGAGATCGTCGAACGTCTTCGGCACCTCGTTCTCCGGCACCAGGTCGGTGCGGTAGAAGAACGTGCCGACGGTGTGCACCATCGGCACGACCGTGAGCTTGTGCTCGTCGTTCCAGAACGCGTCGAGCGGCTGCTTGTCCACCTCGCCGATGCCCGGCACCTCGTCGGTGGTGACGAGATATTGCTTCCACAGCTGGCCCCAGTCGTCGTTGTGCCAGATGATGTCGCACTGCGGGCTGTTGGTGGTCAGCAGCTGGGTGATTTTCGGGACGTAGATCGCGTAAGCGATGACGTCCGATTTTATGTTGACGCCCGCCTTCTTCGCCCACTTCTCGATGATCTTGATGTTGGACTCCATGATCGGATGTCCGCCGTGGCAGATGGTGAGCGTGTCCGCCGCGTGCGCCGGCGCGAACGCGCCGAGCGCCAGCGTCGCGGCCGCGGCGCACAGGGTGCCGCCGATTCCTCGTGCTGTAGTCATTCCGTTCCTCCCCGATAGATGACCTTGGCGTCGCGCGACCGGCGCAGGCGTTCGAGCATAACCTTGGCGCCGGAAGTCTACAATATCGTTTTCCAGATTGTATACAATCCGCATTTGCGATAAGCCCGGGCGCGCAGCAGCAAGGTACGCCGCCGTGGGCGCCGATAGAACAGGGCATAGAAAGCAGGCGCCCGCGCGCGTGAGCGCCCCGCCGCGGGAAGCGCCCGCGGACGTCCGCCCGCGCAGGCCCGCGCTGGCCCACGTGGTCGCGACCCGCTTGGAAGAGGAAATCGTGCTCGGCCGCCGCCACCCGCGCGAGCGGCTGATCGAGCAGGAATTATGTGGGCAGTTCGGCACCCACCGCGGCGACGTGCGGATCGCGCTGTTCGAACTGGAAAAGAAGGGGTTGATCGAGCGCGTTCGCAATCGCGGCGCCATGGTGCGCGACCTCACGCCTAAGGAAGTGACCGAAATCTACGCGGTGCGCGAGGAACTCGAGGTGATGGCGGCGCGCATCCTGCCGTTTCCGGTCGCGGGAGCCGACCTCGCCCGCCTCGAGGCGCTGCAGAAGAAGCACGGGGCCGCGATCGATGCCGGCGACATGCTCGGCGTGTTCTATGCGAACCTGCATTTTCATCAGGCGCTGTTCGGCCTGTGCGGCAACGCCTGCCTGATCGAGACGATCGAGCAGGCGGCGCAGAAGGTCTACGGCATCCGCTCCTACGCCAATGCCTCGCCGCAGGTGCTGGAGCGGGCGCGCCGCGACCACGTCGACATGATCAAGGCGGTGCGCGCGGGGCGCCGCGAGGAACTCGTCGCGCTCACCCGGCGCCACCTCAAGCCGCAGCCCGAGGCCTACATCCGCGCCTACCAGCGCCGCTTCGGCAGCGCGATGGGCGGTGAAAGCGAGTGAGCGACTGAAGCCAGCCGCCGCCCGCTCTGTTGCAATCCGATCCCAACGGCGGATAGCTTGGCCCGTCCCTTTCGCGAGCCCGGAGACCCCGCACCATGCCGCCCCGCATATCGAACGAAGCCGAACGCGATCTCGTGGAAACCGCGCGGCGCGTGCTGCCGGCCGGCACCTTCGGCAACGTGCCACACGAGGTGGTGATCGCGCGCGGGGAGGGCGGCCGCGTGTGGGACGTGAGCGGCAACCAGTATGTCGATTATCTCTTGGGCTCGGGGCCGATGCTGATCGGCCACGCGCATCCGGAAGTCACCGCGGCGGTGCAGGAGCAGCTCGGCAAAGGCACCACCTTTTTCGCCAACAACGAGCACGGCATCCGGCTCGCCGCGGCGATCGTCGACGCGGTCCCCTGCGCCGAGAAGGTGCGCTTCGTCAGCTCCGGCTCGGAGGCCGACCTCTATGCCATGCGCCTCGCGCGCGCCTACAAGAAGCGAGACAAGATCCTAAAGTTCGAAGGCGGTTATCATGGCATGAGCGACTACGGGCTCATGAGTCTCGCCCCGCGCCGTTCGAGCAATTTCCCGCGGCCGATCCCTGATTCCGCCGGCATCCCGAAGAGCCTGCAGGACGAGGTGCTGGTCGCGCCGTTCAACGATCTCGACACGGTTGCGAGCCTCGTGCGCGAGCACCGGCAGGAGCTTGCCGCCATCATCGTCGAGCCGCTGCAGCGGTTAATCCCGCCCAAGCCCGGGTTTCTCGAGGGCCTGCGCAAGCTCACCACCGAGAACGGCTTGCTGCTGATTTTCGACGAGGTCGTCACCGGCTTCCGCTTCGCCTACGGGGGCGCGCAGGAATATTACGGCGTCGTCCCCGATATCTGCACGCTCGGCAAGGTCATCGGCGGCGGCTTTCCGCTCGCGGCGATCGCCGGGCGCGCCGACGTCATGGCGCATTTCGACAAGGGCGCCGTTGCCGAGGATGATTATTTGATGCAGGTCGGCACGCTGTCGGGAAATCCGATCGCCGCCGTCGCCGGCCTCAAGAGCCTGAAAATCCTTAAGCGCCCCGGCGCCTACGAGCGGATCTTCCACAACGGCCGCACCCTGATGGCGGGCTATCGCGACATCCTGGCGGATGCGGGCGTGCACGCGCGCGTCACCGGCGACGCGCCCATGTTCGACATCGTGTTCACCGAGCGCGAGGTGACCGATTATCGCTCGATGATGGGCGACCAGGATGCGATGAAGCGCTGCAACGGCCTGCTGCGCGAGCGCGGCATCCTCAAGGGCGAGAGCAAATATTACGTGTCGCTCGCCCACACCGACGAGGACGTCCGCTTTACCCTCGATGCCTTCGCGTCCGCGATCGGCGAGCTTGCACGCATGCGGGCGGCGTGATCGTCTAAAGACCCCAATCATCGTTGGAGTGCGCGCAATGACCCAGGCCCTGTCAGGCATCCGCGTCATCGACATGACCCACAACCAGGCGGGGCCCGCCTGCACGCAGATCCTCGGCTTTCTCGGGGCTGACGTGATCAAACTCGAGGAACCGAAGGGCGGCGACATCGCGCGGCAGAACATGCGCGACAAGAACAGCGACAGCCTTTTCTTTCTCATCCTCAACGCCAACAAGCGCAGCCTCACGCTCAACCTGAAGACCGACCAGGGCAAGGAGTTGTTCAAACAGGTGATCGCCCAGTCCGACGTGCTGGTCGAGAACTTCGGGCCGGGCGCGCTCGACCGTCTCGGGCTCGGCTACGAGAAGCTTGCCGAGATCAACCCGCGGCTCATCTACGCCACCATCAAGGGTTTCGGCACCTACGGGCCGTACAGCGGCTTCAAGAGCTTCGAGCCGATCGCCCAAGCGATGGGCGGCGCCATGAGCGTCACCGGCTTTCCCGACAATCCGCCGACCTATGTCTACCCCGCGATCGGGGATTCCGGCACCGGCATGCACATGGCGATCGGCATCCTGGCCGCGCTGCAGCAGCGCCACGCCACCGGCCGCGGCCAGCACGTTGAAGTGTCCATGCAGGACGCGGTGGTGAACCTCGTGCGCGTGAGCCTACGCGACCATCAGCGCTTCGGCCGGCCGATGGGGCGCACCGGCAATCAGCTCGGCCGCAACGTGCCGGGCACGACCTACCCGTGCGCGCCCGGCGGTCCCAACGACTACGTCTTCATCCATGCGCAGCAGCAAATGTGGCCGGGGGTCGCACGGGTGTTGGGCCAGCCTGAGCTGACCGAGGACGCCCGGTTCAAGACCGCGGAGGCACGCTGGGAAAATCGCGATGCGCTCAACACCATTGTTGAGGCGTGGACGCGCCAACACACGAAGCACGAAGTGATGCGGCTGATGGGCGACGCGGGCGTGCCGTGCGGCGCCTGTCAGGATACCGGCGAGGTGCTCGCCGACCCGCACCTCAAGGCACGTGAGATGATCGTCGATGTCGATTACCCGCCGCGCGGCACCTATCAGACCGTCGGCTGCCCGATCAAACTCTCCGATTCGCCGGTGGTCGTGAGCCGTCCGCCGATGCTCGGCGAGCATACCGAGGATTTGCTCGAAGCGCTGTGCGGGGTCGCGCCCGAGGAGACCAAGCGGCTGCGCCAGGATGGGGTGGTTTAGCCTCGGCTAAGCCCCGCCTCTACAAGCGTTGGAACTTGAGAACAGACGGCGCGACGACTAGCTCAAAGCACGCGCGCGTCTCAGTCCCGAGCTTGCGAGAGTGCAATGGCGTCACGCATCGAGGACTATGCCCTAATCGCCGACTGCAAGTCGGCGGCCCTCGTCGGCCGCGACGGGTCGATCGATTGGTTGTGCTGGCCGCGTTTCGATTCGGCCGCCTGCTTTGCCGCCCTGCTCGGCACGCCGGAGAACGGGCGCTGGCTCATGGCGCCGAAGGAGGTCCCGCGCGCGGTGCGGCGGCGCTACCGCCCCGGCACCCTCGTGCTCGAGACCGAGTTCGAGACCGCGACCGGCCGCGCCGTGGTGATCGATTTCATGTCGCCGGAGGCCTGCGGCAATCTCGTGCGGATCGTGCGCGGCCGCACGGGCCGGGTGGAGTTTCGCACCGAGTTCGTGGTGCGCTTCAACTATGGAGCGACCGTGCCGTGGATGAGCCGGCGCGACGACGGCGCGCTCGACGCCATCGCTGGTCCGGAGCGCGTGGTGCTGCGCACGCCCGCGATGCTCTACGGCGTGGAGCTCAAAACAATCGGCGAGTTCACGGTCGAGGCCGACGAGTCCATGCCGTTCGTGCTCTCGTGCGGGCCTTCCTATCAAAGCCTGCCGCCGGCCATCGATCCGTTCGCGGCGCTGGAGCGCGCGGAAGATTTCTGGCGAAAGTGGAGCGACCGCTGCCCCGACGTCGGATGCTGGACGCCGGCGGTCAAGCGCTCGCTCATCACGTTGAAGGCGCTGACCTACGCGCCGACCGGCGGCATGGTGGCCGCTGCCACCACATCGCTGCCGGAGCGGCTCGGCGGCGTGCGCAACTGGGACTATCGCTATTGCTGGCTGCGCGACGCCACCTTCACGCTGCTCGCCTTCATGCAGCTCGGCTATCAGGAGGAAGCGCGCGCGTGGCGCGATTGGCTTCTGCGCGCGGTGGCCGGCAGCCCAAACCAGATTCAGATCATGTACGGCGTCGGCGGGGAGCGCTGGCTGCCGGAGCTGATCGTCGATTGGCTGCCCGGCTATGAAAGATCCGCGCCGGTGCGGATCGGCAACGCCGCCTACCAGCAGTTGCAGCTCGACATCATCGGCGAGATGGCCGACGCCATGTTCCAGGCGTTCAAGGGGGGCATGCAGCCGTCCGCGCGCGCCCGCGAGCTGCGGCCCGTGGTCCTCGAATATCTGGAGAAGGCGTGGCGCGAGCCGGACAAGGGCATTTGGGAAGTGCGCGGCGGGCGGCGGCACTTCGTTCATTCCAAGGTGATGGCGTGGGTCGCCTTCGACCGCGCGGCCAATGCCGCGTATAGCCCCGGCGAGCCGACCAGTCGGTGGCGCAAAATCGCCGATGAAATTCATGCCGAAGTGTGCGAACGCGGTTTCGACCGCGAGCTTGGCAGTTTCGTGCAGGCGTATGGCTCCAAACAACTCGACGCGAGCCTGCTGCTGATTCCGATCGTCGGCTTTCTTCCCGCGCACGATCCGCGCGTGCGCGGAACGCTGCGCGCGATCGAGGAGCGGCTGCTGATCGGCGGCGAATTCGTGCTGCGCTACGAAAGCGACGAGGCGGACGACGGACTACCCCCGGGCGAAGGCGCGTTTCTCGCCTGCAGCTTCTGGCTGGTCGACAATTACATCTTGCAGGGCCGCCACGCGGAAGCGCGCAAACTGTTCGACCGTTTGATCGCGCGCTGCAACGACGTGGGCCTTCTCGCCGAGGAGATCGACCCGCTCACCGGCCGCATGCTGGGCAATTTTCCCCAGGCTTACAGCCACGTCGGGTTGATCAACGCCGCGCTGAGCCTCACTCGGGAAACGGGCCCCGCCGAGGAGCGCGCCGAGCCGGTCGCCGCCGCACCGGCGTAAAGCGCGATCTCGTTCTGAGAGCGCAAACACCACCGTCATCCTGAGGGCGCGCGCGACTTGTCGCGCGCGCGTCTCGAAGGATGGAGGCAAGCTCGGAGTCTGTGGCCATCCTTCGAGACGGCTCGGCGCTTCGCGCCGAGCCCCTCAGCGACTGTCTTGTTTGTCAAGCGTACTGCCATGGCCTGCGGTCTCTCAGGATAGCGTTGAGGATAGTGAGAAGCTTGCGAGCGACCGCGATGAGCGCCACCATTTTCGGCTTACCGGCGGTGAGCAAGCGTTGATAGAA
>JAFAUQ010000040.1 GCA_019243195.1 Hyphomicrobiales bacterium | reverse complement strand
GTCAAGCGCGGCCAGCGCATCGCCGAGTGGGATCCCTACACCCGGCCGATGATGACCGAGGTCGAGGGCACGATCGGCTTCGAGGACCTGGTCGAAGGCCAGTCCATGTCGGAGACGCTCGACGAATCGACCGGCATCGCCAAGCGCGTGGTCATCGATTGGCGCACCTCCCGCGGGGCCGATCTGCGCCCGGCGATCGTCATCAAGGGCAAGGACGGCAAGATCCTCAAGCTGCCGCGCGGCGGCGATGCGCGCTATCAGCTCGCCGTCGACGCCGTGATCTCGGTCGATCCCGGCGGCAAGGTGAGGGCGGGCGACGTGATCGCGCGTATTTCCACCGAGAGCGCCAAGACCCGCGACATCACCGGCGGTCTGCCGCGGGTGGCGGAGCTGTTCGAGGCGCGGCGGCCCAAGGAGGCGGCGATCATCGCCGAGGCCTCGGGGACCGTGCGGTTCGGGCGCGATTACAAGAACAAGCGCCGGCTCACGATCGAGCCGAACGAGAAGGACGTCGAACCGGTCGAGTACCTGATCCCGAAGGGCAAGCACATCCACTTGCAGGATGGCGACGTCATTGAGAAGGGCGACTTCATCGTCGAAGGCAACCCGGCGCCGCACGACATCCTGGCGATCAAGGGCGTCGAGGAGCTCGCCGCCTACCTGCTCAACGAGATCCAGGAGGTCTACCGGCTCCAGGGCGTCAACATCAACGACAAGCACATCGAGGTGATCGTCCGCCAGATGCTGCAGAAGGTGGAGATCGACGACTCCGGCGAGACCGAGCTGATTCAGGGCGAGCAGATCGACAAGATCGAGCTCGACGAGGTCAACGCCCGCGCGGAGGCCGAGGCCAAGAAGCCCGCCAAGGGCCACCCGGTGCTGCTGGGCATCACCAAGGCCTCGCTGCAGACGCGCTCGTTCATCTCCGCGGCTTCGTTCCAGGAGACGACGCGCGTGCTCACCGAGGCGGCGGTCAACGGCAAGGCCGACACCCTCGATGGGCTCAAGGAGAACGTCATCGTCGGCCGCCTCATCCCGGCTGGCACCGGCGCGGTGATGAACCTGCTGCGCGAGGTCGCGGTCAAACGCGACGCCCTCATCCTCGAGGAGCGCGAGAAGAACGCGGCGGCCTCCGCAGCCGAGCAGCCGCAGGAGCGGCTGCCCGCGGCGGAGTAGCGGGGCGGTCGGTTCGCCGATCGGCTTTGCAAAATGACAAAGGGCCGCCCTTGGGGCGGCTCTTTCTCACCGGCGAAGTCCTCGAGCTGGCGAAAGTTGGGTGAGACTCTTGACACCAAAATTTCCCGCTCTAAGTTGCAAAGGTCGCGAATGAGGCAACTTCGCGCGGCGAGTCTGCGCACGAGCAGGGCGTGTGGAGACGGCCACCTACAACAAGTAGGACACGCCAAGGACCTGGAGGAAACGATGACCACCGTCGTGGGAGTATCTCGGCCGAATCTCGAGGGGCTACCGCCGGAACTGCGACTCGCGCAGGAGTCGATCAATCTGCCGGAAGTCCAAGAGATGCTTCGCAAGCTCTCCAAATACAATTTGGGAATATGCATGCCGCACATGCATGACGAGGAGACGGGACAGTTTCAGCTGCTTCCGAAAAACACCGTCCAAGTAGAAGCGGGTCTGCGTGTCTCCTTCCGATCGACGGAGGATTCTGATGACGTGGCCGGTTCTATTCCAGTCGCTTGGTCTTGGCGTGACGATGGAGTGACGGCGAGTATGGTGTGCGTGGCTCAATGCGTAATGCTGGGCACCATGCACACGCATAATCACAAATTCCGACCTGAGTGATTGAAGACGCGGGGCTAAACTGCCGCGTTTCGCATCGGCGGCAAGCGCGGGCCGACGGACGCCCTGCCGGTCTCAACGAGACCGGCAGGGCGTGCTTGCATTATGCCGGGGAGCCCGCCCAAGCTTATCCGTGACGACCAGCAGGTGTTTCGAGGGAACTCTGTATTTACCGCCGATCTTAAATCGATCTTCCATCACCTTGTGAAGGGCGGGTTTGTACTTCGCTTCCTTCTCTTCAGTCGTCCAGAACCACCCGCCGAAAAGGGCAGCAATGTCTGAGAATTCGGCTGTTTCAACATGGCTATTCCTCTCGGTGATCGTCACCGTTCCGAAGGTATTCAGGATTTTCAGCATCACCGTATATCGGTTGTCGATTTCATACTTGCGACTCAGCAGTTCCTCGGAAAGGCGGACAATCGAAGAGTCATTCGAGCCTTTGAAAGTGATGATCAACAGTAGTCCGCCCGGCGCAACCAGTCGCCAAGCCTGATCGAGAAAGGGCTCATACAGCTCAACGTTTCCTTCAGGGACTGAGTGAGAAGAAACAACCAAGTCGAAACGTTCGTCAATTTCGACGGGAAAGGTCGCTTCGACGACGTTGAGACCCGCACGGCGCAGCGCGGCGCAATGCGACGGATCCTGTTCTATGGCGAGGTAGCGCGCGACTTGTTTGGCAACGGGGACCGCGACGCTGCCGCCTCCCGCGCCGATATCCAGAAGGCTTTTTGTGCCTCGTTCTCTGACGATACGAATGATGCTGTCTACAAGAACTTCGGCTTGGTCCCAGGAAAATGATGGCGACAGACACATAACTCAGATGATGTCCTGCGGTTGCAGCCCGTCAGACACAGTATGCTCCTGCCCGCCCGTGAGAGGCCCCGACGGAACCAACGCTCCGGGGAAGATCACGATAGTCCTTCGGACGTGTTTCGGTTGTCAAGCCCTTGCTGCCTGAGTCGTGCAACGATAGGATGCGTGCTTGCTTGACCAAGTCGGTGCATCATCCGGCTCGAGGGGGTTGAGCGGCCAAGATGTGTGGAAGCTCGATTTATTGGTGGAGCACCTTCGCGGCGCGACACGCGGTGACGGGAGCGACAGCCGGTGACGATCAATTGCCTCTTCTTTTACCCGCCTCTCGCGTTCGCGCGGCTGGGAGGGTCCGATCATCCGTTGGAATGCTTTTACTGGGGCGAGGACGACAACAGTCCCCGCGGCACCGGGAAGACGACCATCCTCCCGGGTCGGACATTGGTGGTGGGCGAGGACGGTTCGCTCTCGGACTACCTGCCGAATGAAATAAGATTCAAGGACGACGATCAATTTCGCCCCGTGTGCCCCTTCTTCGAGCTTCATGCCTCTTGGACCGACAGCCATGGCGAGCGGCATGAAGTGGCGGTCACCGAGGCGTTGCTCGATGCGCACGGGTACAAACTGTGCGAACTCGTATGGGAAGTCTCGGTGGCGAACCTCAAGCCGTACAACATGTGTCAGGACCCCGCGACCCGCATCGAGGCGAGCGTTACGGTGCGCGGCGACGATGTTACGGTCCATGAACTTCAAGGCGTGGTGCCGGGAGGAGGCGCTGATGCGTTGGTGCCGGGGGGGCGCTATATTCCGCTCGGCAGCGTGCGGTTAAGCCGTCCGAACTCGGCCTTCCCGGAATTGCGGCTCCGTTTCACCCCGGCCAAAGGGCTGTTCTACGGGCCGACCAATCTGAAGGACCGATGGAAAGAGCTGGAACTGGACGAAAGGTTTCTGTTCCTCAACAAGGATTCGAAGTGGTGCAGCTGGCAGCTTTCTGCCGACGACGCGCGTGGCACGCCGGGCGGGCAGTACGCCCAAGATCCGAACAGCGGCCTGAGTTATGGAATGGTCGACGACGTCTGCGATGGCATCATTACCTGCCGTCTGGGCGAACCGACGCAAGCCGAAGGGGCCGACCTGAGGGCCTGCGCGCGCATCGTCGTGGGACCACCCGACTACGCGCCCGACCGTCGTCATTTGGTATCGCTGGCCGATGGCTTGAAAGATCGCGTGGATCGCGCGGACGTTTTTGACAACGCTTATTACCGTAACGACGATCTGTGCGACGAGGAAATCCACGAATTGATGCGGCGAATCTACGAAACTGCTGCCCTCAACAACGTGGATGTTTTCAACAATCGCGTCAACGTCCAGGAGAACCCGGCAACCGCCCAGCAGCTCGGCTTGCCGTATCGGACGATGGAATATGTCGCGTTTCCCGTTCCCGATCCGCTCCTCGGACGACCGCTGCCGTTGTCCGACCTGGCACGCGACAACCATCGGCGGCTTCAGGTAATTACTACTTTCACCGAATTGATTCGCAGAAATCCGGCGCTGCTCGCGGATTATGTGCGTCGTCCGCTCGACGCCAACTTGTTTTTCGATTACCGCATGCCGCCGGTGATGCGGGGGCCCTCCGGGGATCCACTCGCGCTGACACGGCGCCAGTATGAGTTCCTCATGCGATGGGCCGCGCTACGGGGCGGCAACCAGCCTCGCCCCGCCGGGCCCGGGCCGGCACCATGAGCAAGCAAGCGCGGTCCGCGCGCGCCGATTTGTTGCCGTTCGCGAGCGCGGCCGGAAACCATCTGTTCGTGGCTGATGGGAGTCGGATCTACGACATCGACGAAATGCTCGGCCGAAAACTGCAGGAGCTGCTCGACTCGCTCAGCGCCGATCAAATTTGGGAGCTGCTTGGTCTGGAGGGCCGAGCCACGCGCGGGTGGATCGACGAACGGCCGTCGCCGGTTCCGGCGTTGAGCTCGATTTCACTAAACGTCGCACAGACCTGCAACATGGCGTGCGGGTATTGTTACGCCGACGAGGGCAGGTTCGGCGGAAGCGCGCGGGTGATGGCCGCCGATGTCGGGCGCATGGCGGTCGATCGCCTCATCGCGGAGGCCGAGCCAGGCGCCGATCTTCTGGTCGGCTTCATCGGCGGCGAGCCGTTGCTCAACCGGCGTCTGATCTACGATATCGTGCCCTACGCGGCGGGACGGGCCGGCGCCACCGGGCGTCGGATTCGGTTCTCTCTGACCACGAACGCGACCCTGCTTGCGCCCGACGACGCGAAGCTGTTCGCGTCGTACCCGTTCGCAGTGCAGGTCAGCATCGATGGGCCGGCCTTGGCCAATGATCAACAGCGCCCCATGCGTGGCGGTGGCGGCAGTTACGAACGCGTGATCCGCGGGCTGGATATCTTGGCCCGCTGCGGCCGACCCCGACAACTAAGCGCGCGAATGACCGTTACACGCCAGAGCGACGATTTGCTGGGTGCACTCGAACATTTGATCGATTTAGGCTTCGACGAAGTCGGCTTCGCGCCGGTATTAGCGGCACCGGCCGGCGGGCATGCACTCGACGATGAGGATTTCGAAAAACTCCTGGATCAGATGCTGGCGTGCGGACGCAAGGCTCTGGCCCAACTCAAGGCCGGGCAGGCATATCCATTCAGCAATTTCCTCACCGCGATGGAGCAAATCCACCGCGGCAGCCATCGACCCTACCCGTGCGGAGCAGGCGCCGCCTATCTCAGCGCGAGCGCGGAAGGAAAGCTCTACGCATGTCATCGCCTCGTGGACGATCCGGCGTTCGCCATGGGCCATGTGTCGACGGGCTCTGACCAAGCGGCGCGCGCAAAGCACTTGGTATCCAAACACGTCGATCGAATGCAACCGTGCTCGATCTGTTGGGCGCGATATCTGTGTGGCGGCGGCTGCTATCACGAGGTTGCGCGGCGCGGACGGCCGGGGTGCGATTACATCCGCGGCTGGCTTGCGTTTTGTTTGGGGGCGTACGCCGAACTGTCGATAATCTACCCGCACGGACTGCCGGTCCACCGCGGCTGCACCGACTTGACGGCTGAGGACGTTGTCCTTTCCAGCTAATACCTCCTGGGGGCATCAGATGAGTGGTCCTGAGTCAAAGCTTGATCATGGGCAAGCGGGCTCGTCCGGAGCGAATCTCGGCTACAAGATCTTTCCCCGTAATCTCACGGCGCGGGCCGGGTACATCGTAACCGGCAACCCCACCAACAGCCGGCCTGAGGCTGGCGTCGACAATTGCTATCCGGGGCTCGAGTTCGACCAGCGCAACCTGGATCAGCGCTTTTTCCCCGGCATGACGTTCTACTATCATCGCGCTGACGGCGCGCGGTTGATTGAAGCGCATGCGAGCACTGGCCTGACGCCTGACGATATTGCAAATCCCCCTCTATACCTGTGGGGAATGATGGGTCGCCATCTGGTGACGGAGGTGGACCCCTCGACGGTCAGCTTCCAGCAGCAAAGCGGCATGGAGGTGTGGCGCCGCGTGCACGATTTGCTTCCCGGACTTGTCGCCATCATGATCGGGCCGACACCGGGGCTGGGGATCAGCGGCCCGAGCACGGACGAGCTACAGGCAGCCTACAAAGCCGCAAGCGCCAGCGGCGGCACGTTGTCCAAAGTCGTGCGCAGCGTTGACGGCAAGGTGCAATACGCGGTCTTCGCCGGTCCCCGCGCGCGCTACCTCGACGAGCAGGGCGTGATCGACCCGCACGCTTATGCGCCCGGCGACATCACCAAGACCATGTGCGCGCCGTGGATGTACGACTTCCGCGATTGCTACTGTTTTTACTGGTCATCGAACAAGCCCGACATCGTTAACGTCGAATATGACGACGAGATCTTGCGCAACGTGAATTTCATTCGCCGCCTGGAGCATCGTGTGGGCCGGCCGCCGTCCGATGTGGACTATTATCCCAATCGGCGTGACTTGGAACTGACCTACAAGAATATGGTGGAAGGCTGGTCGCAGAAACTTCCCGTCGTCCTTAACGACACGGAGACGCCGAGCGCGATCGGGGGAATTCGCCGGACCGTCTCGCCGGCGGCGCATCAACTGAATATCGATGACGTAGCAATCGAACTCGCCTACTTGGCCACCGTCGAGCATGCCCTGACCGTCGAATATCTATACGCCTACTATTCCCTGAATCCGCCGACGCGCTCACGCGATCCGAATCGCGCGCGAGACAAACTCAGCGGGATGCCGGCACATCCGCGGATTCCCGGCGATGAGACGGCCAACCGGGTCGCAGCGGCAGCCGATCAGATCTTTGCCATTGCTACCGACGAGATGCGGCATTTCATGTGGGCGAATCTGGCATTGAAACTGCTTGGCGCCCCTTCCTCCACCGGCCGCGCCGAGCATATCGCCGAGCCGCCGGAACCCGGTAAGAACCGCCGCAAACCCCTGCGCGGCGCCAACATCAGCTACTTAAACCGGCCGTTCGAACTCAGACCGCTCGATGCTGCCACGCTCGAATGGTTCATCAGTGTGGAAGCTCCGAGCAGGCACATCAATGAGGGGCTCGACGGGATGTATGTTTATATTCTGGAGGCGTTGGAACTGAGAAGGCATCAGGTGGGTTGCGCGGATCGACTGATCCCGATGATCAAGCTGATCATCGACGAGGGGGAAGGGCATTGGGAGCGTTTCTCGCGCATCAAGGAAACGCTCGCGGGGATACCGGAGTCGGTCTACCTTCGCCCGCTGAAGGCCACGCCGCCCGGTCAGCCCCAGCTTCAATATCTTGACATCTGCGATTCGTACTACGGCGTCCTGCTGGATGCGATTTCACTGAGCGTTTCGGTAGGCTGGGAAGCTCAACCGAAGCTTACACAGGCGGCGATAAGATTGATGGAAAATCTGGATGAGATGGCGCTGGTGGTGTGCGAGCAGGGCTACCTGCCTCGCTTTACCTTATCCCGGCCTAAGGAGGAGCCGGTTCGACCGAGGCCGGCGCTCGCGGCGGCGCTCGCGGCACTGCCGCTCGATCGCACGCCGGCCTTGGCGCCGAAGATCGATCTTCTTCGGAGCGGTTACAGTAACATTGCGGCGATGCTCGGGAACGTCGCGCAAAGCGGAGGGCCGGCAGATCGACTGCTTGCTGCCAGGCATCAGCAACGTTTGGCGCTGCACATCGCCGAAGTGGACAACATCCTCGTCCACGACCTGCAGAGCCGCCCAAATCGCTGAGGCCGCGGTGCGCAAAAGCGTTCGCATCGAGGGAGGAGGGCCCGCTGCTTGTGCGGCAATTTTCGGTTTGTGTCGAAGCGGCTTTGCAATCGACTTGTCAGTGCCCACCGAGGATTTTACAGCGCCGCCGTTGGTGCTGAACGAGGGCACCGTTCAACTGCTCGGCGAGCTGTGCGGCCGCTCCCAACTATTCGCCGCTGCGCACGAGTTGCGACGCCGCGTGGTCGCCTGGGGAGAAGCGGCGCCCACCGTGATAGCGGAGCCGGCCCTTTCTATTTCCGGAGCGCATTTTCGGGAAGGGCTTCTGCGGATTGCGATTGATGGGCTTGGCGCAAGCCGAGGGGGTGGGCGGACGACACCGCCCGCACCTCCCGCGGAATCGACAGGACAAGCCTGGACATTGTGCGCCAGCGCGGCGGCCGCACCGGCGGGCAGTCGGGTCGAGCGGTTCGGCGCCCGCGCAATGCTGTTCGCAGAAGTCGGCTTGAGTGACGCCGCGAATGCCGACTGCTGTTGGATCGAAGCCGGCGCCGAAGGTTGGGTTTTCTTGGCGCCCCTTGGGGCCCGTCGCGCCGTGGTGCAGGCCGCGTTGCCGGCAGATCCGCGCGGCGATGCGGCCATGGTGCTGGCCGGGATCCTTGGATCAACGCGCCACATTGCGCGACTGATCGCCGATTTCGAAACCGTCGTGCACTCACACCCGATCGCACCGGCAATAAGGCACCCATTGGTGGGCGACGGCTGGCTGGCCGTGGGGAGTACGGCGATGGCCCTTGATCCGATCTGCGGCGACGGCACTGGTCAGGCCTTGCGCAGCGGCGTGCTCGCGGCGGCGCTTGTGGCGGCCGCTGAAGAGGGCGGCGACCGGAGGGCTCTAGTTGCTCACTTTGAGCGTCGATTGCTGCGCAGTTTCGGCGCACATCTTGCTGCGTGCACGCGACTTTACCAAGCGACGTTATTCGGCTCGCGGTGGCAGCGTGAGATTGCGGAGGGCGCGGCGGCGACAGCGACGTTTTCAGCTGCGGCAAACGCGCCACTTGAGTTTAGTCTAAATAATTTAAAACTTGCGCCTGCGTGACAACCGACCGACGTTCTGAGATTTGGTTGTCCCTCTCTACTCGTCGGATGCGGTTCTGCTCCCGACGGTCAGGAACGGACCGCTGATCGGCCACGCCGCCATTCGCGAGTACTTCGACTAAGTCTTCCTCCCGGACAAGCCCGTGGGAGCCATCTACGGCGACCACAACATCCGCATCGGCTGCAACACGGCGTTTGACGCCGGGCTCTACACCTTCCACTACCGTAAGGTGGCGCCGAAGGAAACCACGTACGCCCGCTACACCTACGTCTATAATATGTCGGCAACACTTGGCTGATCGTGCACCACCACTCCCCCGTGTGGCCCCCCAAGCCTCCGCAATAGCCAAGCCCGCGCGTCGCCGGCAGAACGATTGTAAGTAGTACCGGAGAACAGCGCCGCAAATAGCGTGTGCTGGTGACAAAACGAACCCATTTGCTGCGCCACGTCGGGCTCGCCCCGGCGAAAATCCGCTCCTCGGGTTGACTTCCCCCTGTGCCGCCGATACATACGCCGCACTTTCACGGCAGGCGGTGAGCTTTTAACGTCGGCACGGCCATCCGCGCCTCGACCCAAGAAGCTCAAACGCTGCCACTGACAGCCTTTGTCAGACTACGGGTGCAAGACCGCGTTGCTCTCGCGGCGCGGTCCTCTGGACGAACGAGCGCCCTTCCGCCTCGGCGGATGGCGCGATTTTCGTTTGGCGCACCCGTGCGTTGGCCAAGGACGCTTTAGCCGGGGGTGAAGCCCCCTGAAACCGGGTGATGCCAGGGATGCCAACCATCAACCAGCTGATCCGCATGCCGCGGGTAGCCCAGCGCACGCGTAAGAAAGTGCCGGCGCTGCAGCAGAGCCCGCAGAAACGCGGCGTCTGCACGCGGGTCTATACGACCACGCCCAAGAAGCCGAATTCGGCGCTGCGCAAGGTCGCGAAGGTGAGGCTGACCAACGGGTTCGAGGTGATCGGTTATATCCCGGGGGAAGGCCATAACTTGCAGGAGCACTCGGTCGTCATGATCCGCGGCGGCCGCGTCAAGGACCTGCCGGGCGTGCGCTACCACATCCTGCGCGGCGTGCTCGACACTCAAGGCGTCAAGAACCGCCGGCAGCGTCGTTCGAAGTACGGCGCGAAGCGCCCGAAGTGACCTGAGAAGAGAAAGCAACAGTCGAGACAACCATGTCCCGCCGTCACAGTGCCGACAAACGCGAGATCATGCCGGACCCGAAATTCGGGAACATCGTGGTCACCAAGTTCATGAACTCGATCATGCACGCCGGCAAGAAATCGGTGGCGGAGCATATCGTCTATGGCGCCTTCGATATCATCGAGGGCAAGACAAAGCAGAATCCGGTCGGGGTGTTCGAGCAGGCGCTCGACAACGTCATGCCGTCGATCGAGGTGCGCTCGCGGCGCGTCGGCGGCGCTACCTACCAGGTGCCGGTCGAGGTGCGCACGTCGAGGCGCCAGGCGCTCGGCATCCGCTGGATCATCACGGCCGCGCGCGAACGCAACGAAAAAACCATGACCGAGCGGCTTTCGGCCGAGCTGCTCGATGCGTCGAACAATCGGGGAAACGCCGTCAAGAAGCGCGAGGACACCCACCGCATGGCGGAAGCCAATCGCGCGTTCTCGCATTACCGCTGGTGAGCCGGCGGCTGACACGCGCGTTTTCCAAGGAAAGACTCTAATGCCCCGCAGCCACCCGATCGAGGACTACCGCAACTTCGGCATCATGGCCCACATCGATGCCGGCAAGACCACTACGACCGAGCGGGTCCTCTATTACACCGGCAAGAGCCACAAGATGGGCGAGGTGCATGAGGGCGCCGCGACCATGGACTTCATGGAGCAGGAGCAGGAGCGCGGCATCACGATCACGTCCGCGGCGACCACCTGCTTCTGGAATGACAAACGGCTCAATATCATCGACACCCCCGGCCACGTGGACTTCACCATCGAGGTGGAGCGCTCGCTGCGCGTGCTCGATGGCGCCGTGTGCGTGCTCGACGGCAACCAGGGAGTCGAGCCGCAGACCGAGACGGTATGGCGCCAGGCCGACAAATATGAAGTGCCGCGCGTCGTCTTCATCAACAAGATGGACAAGATCGGCGCCGACTTCGACAAATGCGTCAGTGATCTCGTCGATCGCGTCGCCGCCAATCCGGTATGCGTCCAGCTGCCGGTCGGAGCGGAGAGCAGCTTCAAGGGCGTTGTCGACCTGATCCGCATGAAGGCGGTGGTGTGGGACGACGAGTCGCTCGGCGCGAAATATCACGACGAGCCGATCCCGGCCGATCTCGAAGACAAGGCTAAAGAATACCGCGAGAAGATGGTGGAGGCCGCCGTCGAGTTCGACGACGCGGCCATGACGGCTTATCTGGAAGGTCAGGAGCCCGACGAAGCGACGCTGCGCCGGCTCATCCGCCACGGCACCGTGACGCGCAAGATCGTGCCGGTGCTGTGCGGCTCGGCATTCAAGAACAAGGGCGTGCAGCCGCTGCTCGATGCGGTGGTCGACTTCCTGCCGAACCCGCTCGATCGCGGTGCCATCAAGGGCATCGATCTGAAAGGCAACGAGGCCGAGCGCAACCCCTCCGATACCGAGCCGCTCGCGGCGATCGCCTTCAAGATTATGGACGACCCGTTCGTCGGCACGATCACCTTCACGCGCATTTATTCCGGCACGATGAACAGCGGCATGGGCGTCCTGAACTCGACTAAGGACCGCAAGGAGCGCATCGGCCGGATGTTGCTGATGCACGCCAACAATCGTGAGGACATCAAGGAAGCCTATGCGGGCGATATCGTTGCGCTTGCGGGCCTCAAAGAGGTCCGCACCGGCGATACCCTGTGCGACATGCAGAAATCGGTGATCCTGGAAAAGATGGAATTCCCGGATCCGGTCATCGAGATTGCGATCGAGCCGAAGTCGAAGGCCGACCAGGAGAAGCTCGGCGTCGCGCTCGCCAAGCTCGCGGCGGAAGACCCTTCGTTCCGCGTCTCGACCGATCAGGAGTCCGGCCAGACCATCCTCAAAGGGATGGGCGAGCTTCACCTCGACATCAAAGTCGACATCCTCAAGCGTACCTACAAGGTCGATGCCAACATCGGCGCGCCGCAGGTCGCTTATCGCGAGAAGATTACGCGCACGGTCACGAAAGACTACCTGCACCGCAAGCAGACCGGCGGCTCCGGGCAGTACGCCAAGATCAAGATCGTCGTCGAGCCTCTGCCGGCCGGCCAAGGCTTCGTGTTCGAGAATAAAGTCGTGGGCGGCGCGGTGCCGAAGGAGTTCATTCCCGGCGTCGAGAAGGGACTCGAGTCCGTGCTCGGGTCGGGCGTGCTCGCCGGCTTCCCGGTGGTCGACCTCAAGGTGACGCTGATCGACGGCGATTCCCACGACGTCGATTCTTCGGCGCTCGCGTTCGAGATCGCGGCACGCTCGGCACTGCGTGAAGCCTTGCGCGAAGGCCACTCGGTGCTGCTTGAGCCGATCATGAAAGTCGAGGTGGTCACGCCCGAGGACTACACCGGCTCGGTGATCGGCGACCTCAATTCGCGGCGCGGCCATATTCAGGGCCAGGACATGCGCGGCAACGCCAACGTCATCAATGCGATGGTGCCGCTCGCCAACATGTTCGGTTACGTCAACACGCTGCGCTCCATGAGCCAGGGGCGTGCCACCTTCACCATGCAGTTCGATCACTACGCCGAAGTCCCTAAGGCCGTGGCCGACGAGGTCCAGGCGAAGTTCGCCTGATCGCGCGGCAGGTTTCCCAGGGAACGGCGAAGCAACGGAGAGTTCGATGGCCAAAGCGAAATTCGAACGTAACAAGCCGCATTGCAACATTGGGACGATCGGGCACGTCGACCACGGGAAGACGTCGCTCACCGCCGCGATCACCAAGGTTTTGGCGGAGCAGGGCAAGGCGCAATACACGGCCTACGACCAGATCGACAAGGCGCCGGAGGAGAAGGCGCGCGGGATCACGATTGCGACCGCGCACGTGGAATACGAGACCGACAAGCGCCACTACGCGCACGTCGATTGCCCCGGGCATGCCGACTACGTGAAGAACATGATCACCGGGGCGGCGCAGATGGACGGCGCGATCCTGGTGGTGTCGGCGGCGGACGGCCCGATGCCGCAGACGCGCGAACATATTCTGCTGGCGCGCCAGGTCGGCGTGCCGGCGCTGGTGGTCTACCTCAACAAGGTGGACATGGTGGATGACCCGGAACTGCTCGAGCTCGTCGAGCTCGAGGTGCGCGAGCTGCTCTCGAAGTACGAGTTCCCGGGCGACGACATCCCGGTGGTGAAGGGGTCTGCGACCTGCGCGCTCAACGACGAGAAGCCGGAGCTCGGCAAGAACTCGGTGTTGGAGCTGATGAAGGCGGTGGACGCCTATATCCCGCAGCCGGACCGCCCGAAGGACCAGCCGTTCCTGATGCCGGTCGAGGACGTGTTCTCGATCTCGGGCCGCGGCACGGTGGTGACGGGGCGGATCGAGCGCGGGGTGATCAAGGTGGGCGAGGAGGTCGAGATCGTCGGCCTCAAGGAGACCCAGAAGACGACGGTGACCGGGGTCGAGATGTTCCGAAAATTGCTCGACCAGGGCGAGGCGGGCGACAACGTGGGCTGCCTGCTGCGCGGGATCGACCGC
>JAFAUQ010000003.1 GCA_019243195.1 Hyphomicrobiales bacterium | reverse complement strand
TTCGCATCATTTGGCGGCACGTTCGTTTGCGAACTTCGGAATCGAAGGGCACTAGCAACTCTATGATTCTAGTGCCGCTTTGAACCCGAAGTTCGCAATCGGACTCGCGGCAATTATGATGCGAACTTCGGGTTCGCGGCACTAGTCCGGGTCACTGGTCGGGCGATCTCCTCAAGCCCGCGGCACGCCTGCCGCGGATCTCGTTGAGAGTTCCGCCGGCATTCCTGTCATTACGTTCATCCGGCTCGAGCAACGTCGCCGGACGCAGCCGTCATGAGACGGCCGAAAGTTCGGCCGGCCTCACTCCACGGCCGGCCTCTTGTGTTAGCAGACCCGCAGCAACGCCAGGCGTTGCAGCGGTCTTACCAGCGGCGGCCGCGGCTGCCCCAACGCCAGTGTCCGCCACGGCTGCCCCAGCGCCAGTGTCCGCCGCGACTGCCCCAGCGCCAGTGCTGCACGGTGGTCGTGTCGCCAATTCCGGCAGAGGCTTGGTTAAGCGGCGCAGGATTGATCGGTGCAGCTGAGGCGACCGTGATCCCGGCAAAGCCGATCGCGGCAGTCGCCGCAGCTGTCAACAAGGTCTTTCGCATTTGTGGGCTCCTGTGGTTCCTTCCTCCTCGCTTTTTCACAACGCCGACGAGCGTACCACGATCCAATGCCGGTGCACTTAATACGCAGGTATGAGCCCGGCATACCTCGGGGCTGGCCCGGTTCCATGCCGATTAAAATTAAAGTTAGTCTGGCGCTGCCGGTGGTGGGTTTTGAAAAGTTGCGTTGCCGACTCACTCGTTGGCGAACCCGAGGTTCGCGCCACAATGTTGCCAAAGGACGCCCGGTCGCAACGTTTGTTGCGCGAGCGCCGGCAAGGCCGTGCAAAGCCGTTTTGACGGTCGCCCTCAATTGCGGTCCAATCGACGAAGGCGACCGTCCAGCGCGAGCACGCATCAAGTCATGAGCAAGTATTGCGGCCGAGTCCTTTTGGCCATTGGCGTGCTGGCAATCGGCAGCGCGCCGGTCCGGGGCCAACAGCGCCCGATCCTGCATACGGATGAGGCCTATATCGAGGAGGTGACCCGCGCGACGACGCTCGACGTCGGCGACCCGATGGCGGTATTTGCCTTCGTGCTCGACAGCCTGCCGGATCGCGTCAAAGTCTACCCGACGGAGAATTATTATTATTTCAGCTTCTTCCACAATGGCACGGAGTATGCCGGCAATATCAGGATCGAGCCCCACGACGACGGCGGCCAAGCGGTGCATTTCACTTATTATCGCGAGCCGTCGGAATGGCACCAGGACGCGCCGTGGACCCACATCGTTCTCGATGCCGCGCATAATGTCGGCGTCGAAAAAATCGACCGTTTCACCTATCGGATCACGTATGGGGGCAAGAGCGTCGAGTTCGATCTCAATGATCTCTCCGCCGTGAAGCCACCCCCGCAGGCCCTCGGGCCGGAGGAGAAGTTCATCGGCCCGATTTTCGATGAATCCGGCATCCGTTTTTTCCTAGTCTACAATGCGAAGCTGCGGGATTTTCATTACATCCTCGACGAAACCCAGGGCGTCGCCGACGAATTTTTCAAGAGCCCGCGCACCGATCGCATTCTCATCGGCCGGCGCACCGGTTTCGCGTTCTATCGCGATCACCATCGCGACCGCAAAATCCTGATCGGCGTCTATGAGGGCAACATGCGGCTCAACACATACTTCGACGGGCCGTTCGATCAGTTGCCCGACAATTTCATCGAAGGAGAGACGCTGCGAAAAGCCATTCTCGAGGTGCAGCCGGACCTCAAAGGGCACATCGATCGTTTCGGCAGCGCGCCCAGCGGCGAAGTGCGCTACATGATCGACACCTATTTGCCCTACCGCAGCGTGGACGAGCTTTATCTCTATCATTCGTGCGCCGGCACAAACATCAACTCGCCTCGATATTACGACTGCTTCGTCTACGATAAGCTTCAGGGAGGACGGAGCGAAGGCTGGCGCGCTTCCGGAGCGAAAGCCTCCGGCAGGAAATCACACGCCCGAAAGGCGCGGAACGCAAGGGATTGATATCGAGGGCCGTTTGCACCAACTCTTCACCTCGTCATGGCCGCCCCCGGGCACTTCGTCCGGGGGGTGTCCCGGCCATTCCCATCTTTGAGTTTGTTGGTCTTTCAAGACGTGCCTCCGGGCTATCAAACGCACGGTCCATGCCGTGGAGAACCCGGGGGCGTGGATGCCCGGCACAAGAGCCTGCCCCGCACTTGATCCGGGGCCGGGCATGAGGGTCAGAGTCAGCGGCGATTGGTATAAGCCGTCTGGCTCGGCTGAGGGAGACTCGGTACCGGGCGGGCGCCAACGGGATTCCGCTCCTAATTTCACAGAGTTTTGATTTCCGCTCCCATTTGCTACCGCAAATAGTAAGACGCGGCGACTCGAAATTCTTGCACCCTGAGCGCCATTAACGCCGTGGCGAGGGGCATTTGTCCCGATCTGAAGGCGTCGGCCGGCGGCTAAAACTAAAGCCCTCCACCCGCCCGGGCACGCATCAAGCCTCAACGGTGAATTGAAAACGCCCCTCAACCGGGTTAATCTCGGGACTGCGCTGGCCGTAGTCGTGATCTTGAGGGCGAGGTGGTGGCGCAACTGTCGATGTTCCGGCCTTGCGACAGCCGCGGTCTTCATCCGGCGGCAGCCGGCGATTTCATCCCACTGACGGCGCTCTTTGGGCGCGGCGCGAACGCCACCGGCCCACTCCGCTCGTCAGCCCTTCCGGCAACATCAAGGCTGGCAAAACGCGCCGAGAAGGGGCGGCGATCGGCAAAATGAAGCGCCGGAGAAGCAGGAGCTGGAGTCCCATCGTTATCGGCTGATGGCGGTACTTGTGCGCGGAGGCTTTGTTGGCTTTTCGCGAGGCGGACGAAACCGAGTTCGCGTTGGCAACCGAAGCGCCGACGTTGAACCAACGTCGCCTGGCGCTTCTCGTCGTCGCCGTGCTGTTTGCGGTATTCGCGGTTACCGTCGCAGTGGGCCTCACCTCCTCCTTCGCGCTGGTACAGGTCCGTAACGACGCTTTCGTTTTGGTTCTGGCGGCGCTGCTTTTTGTCAACGATTTGATCACTGCCGCCCTGTTGTTCGGTCAATTCTCCGTCGTGCGTTCCCGCGCGCTGTTGATCAGCGCCAATGCCTATCTCTTCACCGGGTTCATGGCCGTCCTCTTTGCGCTGACCTTTCCCGGCCAGTTTTCGCTCGGCGATTTCCTCGGCGCAGGTCTGCAGACTTCCGCGTGGATTTATAACTTCTGGCACTACGGCTTTCCGATCGCGATGATTTTCTACGCAATATTGTTGGGGCCGCTTCCCAAACCGCCGCACGGCTCGACCGCGATCGCCATAGCCGCAAGCGTGATGATACTGATTCTTCTTGTCGCCGCCTTAACGTGGCTCGCCACCGGCGGCGTGGAACTCCTGCCGCCCCTCTTCATCGACCAGACCCACCCTACTCCGTTCGCGCGCGTCATCACCTCGACGAACACGCTCGTATGCCTGATCGCCCTGGTGTTGCTCTACATCCGCCGGCGTTCGGTGCTCGACCTGTGGCTCACCGTCGTGCTGTGCGCCTGGGTGTCGGAACTGGCCATGCTCGATGTATTGTTTTACTCGCGCTTCACTTTCGGCTTTTACGTCGGCAGGGGTTTTTCGCTCGTTACGTCGGTCGTGGTGCTGGTCGTGTTGCTGCAGGAGATGACGCAGTTGTATGCGCGCCTTGCCCATTCCAACAGCGCGCTGCAACGCGAGCGGAACAATAAACTGATGAACCTGGAGGCGATGGCCGCCGCGATTGCCCACGAAGTCAATCAACCGCTGTCGGCCCTCGTCACCAATGGCGCGATCGGCTTGCGCTTGCTCGCGATGCCGGATGCCGATCGCAATGAGCTGCGCGACGCCTTCACACGCATCATCGACGACGGTCATCGCGCCGGCGACTTGATCGCGAGCACGCGGGCGATGTTCCGGCAGGACCGCCGCGAAAAATCTCCGGTGAACATCCGCGACCTTGTCGTCGACGCCCTCGCACACGTGCGCAGAGAACTGGAAAGCCAGCGAGTCTCGCTGCAGGTCGAGTTGCCGCCGGAGCTTCCCCGCGTCGTGGCCGACCGGCTGCAGGTGCAGCAGGTTTTCGTCAACCTGATCATGAATGCGGTGGAAGCGATGGCCGCGACGGAAAATCGCGAACGCTCGTTGCTGGTGAGTTCCGAGGTCCACGGCGCGCGCGATATCGTGATAATCGTGAAGGATTCCGGACCCGGAATCGATCCCAAACACATCGACCGCATATTTGATGCTTTCTTCACCACCAAAGCACGGGGCATGGGATTGGGTCTGGCCATTTGCCGGTCGATCATCGAGTCGCATGGCGGCCGGCTGTGGACCGCCGCACGAAATCCGCACGGATCGGCCTTCTACGTGCAATTGCCGATCGGGGCTTCGATCGGCGAATGAACGCACCGGAAAACCAGGAGCAGGCGGTCGTTTCCGTCATCGACGACGACAAATCCCTGCGCGATTCGCTCAAAAAGCTGTTTCGCCTGGTGGGGCTCCAGGTCGAAACCTTCGCCGCGGCCGCCGATTTCCTCAACAGCAAACTACCGGATGCTCCCACTTGCCTCGTGCTCGACATCAGGCTGCCGGGGATCAGCGGGCTCGACTTCCAGGCCGAATTGGCGAAGGCCGATATCAGGATCCCGATCATCTTCATGACCGGCTACGGCGATATTCCGATGACCGTGAAGGCGATGAAGGCGGGAGCCGTCGAGTTCCTGTCCAAGCCGTTTCGCGATCAGGACATGCTCGATGCCGTCCAACTCGCACTCGAACGGGACCGGGCGAGGCGCCGGGCCGAAGGAGCGAACGCACAATTGCGCAGGAACTACGAAAGCCTCCGCCCACGCGAGCGGCAAGTGATGGCATTCGTCGCGGCCGGCCTCATGAATAAGCAGATTGCCGGCCAACTAGGCGTCGCCGAGATTACGGTAAAGATCCACCGCGGCAGTTTGATGCGGAAGATGAATGCGCACTCGCTGGCGGAACTGGCGCGAATGGCGGAAATTTTGGGAATTGCAGCCCCAAAGTGTTGACGCCTATACGCACGGATGGTGATATCCGCGCCCCTCCCGGTATACATTCATCGCATCGTCATGTTTTGAGCGGCGGTGCCGATCATACATCAGCGATCAAGAGCATGATCCCGAAAAAGCCTGCCCCGCGCTCGATGCGGGGTGGGAACCGGTTTCGAAAAAGGCCTGCCCCCGCGAAAGCGGGGGTCATGCTCCAACAAAAACCAAGGGGAACTGGCTTTTGCCGAAGATCGACGTCGCCGTCGTCGAGGACGACGCTTCCGCACGCGAGGCGACGAAACGTCTGTTGCGATTGCTCGGCTATGCCGCCGCTTCGTTCGCATCGGCCGAGGACTTCCTGCAGTCGGGCAGCGTGCGTGATACCGCGTGCCTGATTGCCGACGTGCACCTGCCGGGGATGAGCGGTGTCGAGCTGCAAACTCGTTTGCTTTCGGATGGGCACCGCATGCCGATCATCTTCGTCACGGCTTTTCCCGAAGAAGCGATTCGCGCACGTGTGCTCAAGGACGGCGCCGTCGGTTATTTGCGCAAACCGGTGCCGGAGCAAAGCCTGATCGCCTGCCTCGATGAGGCGCTCAAACGGCCGCAGCAAAATCGCGGCTGATTGAAATCGCTGGCCTTCTCGCTCCGCACGATATCATCCCGCCGTATAGGTCGCCTATCCCTCGTGATGACATACGGTTACGCGCGTACAGTGGAGCCATTGGGCTGATCACCTTAGCCTCCCTTGCGTCAGAGCGGCGCCGCGCCCGAAACAAATTCGGCCGCGTTTATCAGCCTGCATAGCCGCCACTCCGGGAAGGACATTATCCGCGCGTAGCCCACGACAGGAGAGCGTCATGTATCACTGGCGGATCGAACAGCTCATTCTTCCGGTCATTCTCGCGACGCTGCTGCTGCTGAGCGTCATGCAAACCGGCCATGGGCTGCATCCCTGAGAATGCCCCCGCCGAATTGGGGACAGCGCGGAGGAACGCATGCCGACGACTCAGGTTCCGGTCGATCTTCTGCACTGGGTGCTGGCGATATTACCGATCGTCGCGCTCCTCGTTTTTCTTGTTCCACTGCGTTGGCGCGCCCCGGAAGCCGGACCGATGGCGATGTTTACCGCCGGCATCGTCGCGCTCGTCGCATTTCGCACGCCGTGGGAGACCGTGGCGGTGGCCGGCGCCAAGGGCGTGTGGGACGCCATCTTTATTTTGTATGTGATTTGGCCCGCGCTGCTCCTCTATCAGATCACCAAGCAAGCGGGAGCATACGACGCGTTACGACAGGGCATCGCCAGGTTCAGCCGCAACGACCTGTTCATCATTCTGGCGCTGAGCTGGGTTTTCGCATCCTTCCTGCAAGGCATTGCCGGCTTCGGCGCGCCGGTCGCCGTGGTGGTGCCGCTGCTGATCACGGTCGGCGTAAAGCCGATCTATGCCGTGGCCATGGGCGTTCTCGCCCACGCCTGGGCGAGGTTCTTCGGCACCCTTGGGGTCGGATGGCTGGCACTGTTGCGCGTCGCCAATGTGGACAACCCGCAAGATATCGTCCGGGCCGCCTACGAGTCGGCACTGCTGATCCTCATACCGACCTATCTGGGCGGTCTTCTTGTCGTGTGGGTCTACGGCAAGGGACCGGCGCTGCGCCATGCCTGGCCCCTGGTGCTGATCCTCGGCACCATCCTCGGTGTCGGACAGCTCCTCGTTGCGCTCTTCAGCCCCGAGCTGTCGACCTTCCTGGCCGGAGCGGTGGCGCTCATCGCGCTTTATCCGTTGTCACGTTGGAAGCGCTACGGCGAGCCGGTTCAGGGCATCCCGGTCCGGCCGGCCATGAGCGAAAGGCCGGTGGACGCACAGGCCGAGGCGGCACCGGTCATGAGCCTGTCGATGTCGTTCCTGCCCTACGTGGTGCTCACCGCCGTTACTCTCGGCGTGCTGTTGATTCCGCCGCTCAACGCCGCGCTGCGGCAAGTTCAGATCGGACTGCCCTTCCCCGCGGTTGAAACCGGCTTCGGCATCCAGAATGCCGCGATCGCCCGCTATGCGCCGATTGCCGTGTTAACGCATCCCGGGATGATGCTGCTGATCACCTCCATCGTGATCTGGATCGTGTACAGCGCGGGTGGCTACTACCGCGCCTGGGCGAAGCTTCACACGCCGGAGCGCATCGGGTCGGCACTGCTCGTCGATGCCATACCGGCTTCGGTCCCGGTGATCGCATTCCTGGTGACCAGCCGCATCCTCGATCACAGCGGCCAGGTGCTGACTCTCGCCTACGGCATCGCCGCGGCCTTGCCGCCGGTGGCCTACGCCGGCATCGCGAGCGTCATCGGCGCGCTCGGCGCTTTCATGACATCGAGCAGCACCGCCTCCTGCGTGCTTTTCGGCGCCGTGCAGAGCAGCGTGGCCGAGCTGCACGGGATGTCGAGAGAGACGATCCTGGCCGCGCAAGCGGCCGGCAGCGCCTACGGCAACGCGATCGCTCCCGCCAACGTCGTGTTGGGCACGAGCATCGCCGGCGTCAAAGGCCAGGAAGGCGCGGTCCTGCGCATCACCATGCCGTGGACCGTCCTCGTCGCCGTCCTGACGGGCGCGGCAACCATCGCACTTGTTGTGTTTGCGCGCTAACCGGAGGGCGCCATGGATAAAAAGCTGCAGATGGAGACCTTGGCGTTCGTGCTGCTGCTCGTCGCTTTCCCGATCACCAGTTGGGGCACGACAGCCGGCAACAGCGTGGTGTGGTGGATCGGCTTGCTCAGTCTTGTCGTCGGGGGGTTGGTGCCGGTCATGACGCGCTACATGGATCACTCCACCGACACGATCAGGGATGTCGGCATGGAGTACGACGACCGGACATCGTAGCGAGTGCATGATCCCCAAAAAGCTTGCCCCGCACACTTGATGCGGGGTGGGTACCGGTTTTCGGAAAAGGCCTGCCCCCGCGAAAGCGGGGGTCATGCACCAAACAACACCTTTGTTTGCAGGACGACTCGATGCGTTTGGCAGCGGTTGAGGTGATCAGAGTCAGGCGGCGGTCATGAGTAATCCCAATGGCCCGCGCACAGGTCGTCCCCCGACCTACGCGCCGCGTGGCGTGGTCGCTACGCCGCATTATCTCGCCAGCACCGCCGGGCTGAACATGCTGCAGCAGGGCGGGAGCGCGGTCGATGCCGCGATCGCCGCCAATGCCGTATTGTGCGTCGTCTACCCTCACATGGCGGGACTGGGCGGCGACGGGTTCTGGCTGATCGCGGAGCCGCAGGGCGGCCGCGTGCACGCAATCAACGCCAGCGGACCGGCCGCGCGCGCGGCAACGCTCGACTATTATCGTCCGCGCAGCAAGGACAACGAGATTCCCGCGCGCGGGCCGCTGAGCGTTCTCACCGTGCCGGGCGCCATCGACGGCTGGCGTCTGGCGCATGAAAAATTTGGCCGGCTTTCCTGGGACAAGCTGTTCGGCGCCGCCATCGAATATGCGCGCGACGGAATGCCGGTGAGCCGCTCGCTCGCCGATTGGACGGCGCAGGACGAGCCGATTCTCGCGGCCCAGCCGGCAACGGCAGCGATCTTTCTGCCCGGCAAGCGCGTTCCTCGCGAAGGCGAACGGCTGGTGCAAGCCGATCTGGCCGGCTCCCTCCAGCAGATCGCCGGCCACGGCGTGCGCAAGGGCTTTTATGAAGGGGAGCTTGCCGAACGCATGTGTGCGGGCTTGCAGCCGCAGGGCTCTCCGCTCGCACCCGGCGACCTTGCCGCGTTCCACGCCGAATGGATCGAGCCGATCATGGCGACCTATCGCGGCTATGACGTCTATGAACTGCCGCCCAATACGCAGGGGTTTACCGCGCTGCAAATCATCAAGATGATCGAGGGTTATGATGTCGTCAGATGGGGCGACGGTAGCGCCGACTATTATCATCACATGGCCGAGGCGGTGAAGATCGCATTTGCCGACCGGGAGGAATGGCTGACCGATCCGAATTTCGTAAAAATTCCGGTGCAAAAGCTGATCGATCCGGCGTACCTCGATGAACGCCGGCGTTTGATCGATCCGGAGCGGGCGCTCGATATTTCAAAGGTGCCGGCGGGCATCGCTTACGAGCAACCGCACGAGCGGCGCGTGCCCGACGGCGACACGTGTTATTTCTGCGCCGCCGACCGGGACGGAATGGTCGTGTCGCTGATCCAGTCGATCTATCATGACTTCGGCAGCGCCGTGGTGGGCGGCGACACCGGCATCATCCTGCAGAACCGCGGCGCCTTCTTTGCGCTCGACGAGAATCATCCCAATCATTTGCAGCCGGGCAAACGGACCTTCCACACGCTGATCCCCGGGCTGCTCGCAAAGGACGGCCGGCCCTATCTCGCTTTCGGATCGATGGGCGGCGAGGGACAACCGCAGTCGCAGGCGGCGCTCGTCACCCGCATCCTCGATTTCGGTTACGACGTGCAGCAGGCGATCGAAGCGCCGCGCTGGCTGATGGGCCGGACCTGGGGCGTGCGTTCGCGCAATCTATCGCTCGAAGGGCGCATCTCGGACGAGGTCGCGCGGGAGCTGAAACGCCGAGGCCAGCCGGTGCAGATGGTCACCGACTGGAACGACAACATGGGCCACGCGAACGTCATCCGCGTCGACCGCGAACACGGCTTTCTCGAAGGAGGCGCGGACCCGCGCGGTGACGGCGCCGCACTGGGCTATTGAGACTAGTGCCGCGAACCCGAAGTTCGCATCATACGTGCCGCGAGCCCGGTTGCGAACTTCGGGTTCAAAGCGGCACTAGAATCATAGAGTTGCTAGTGCCCTTCGATTCCGAAGTTCGCAAACGAGCGTGCCGCAAAATGATGCGAACTTCGGAATCGGGGCACTAGCCGGCTAGTCGGGGGATCCCGTGAACGGCATCGCGATCACGCTGTCGATCATCGGCTTGGCGCTGGTGCTGTTCGCCTGGAATCCGGTGCCCGCGGTCGTCATCGCGATCGGGGCCTCGCTCGCGCTCTACTTCACCGGTGTCCTCACCATGCCGGAGGCTCTGACCGGCTTCGGTGACCCGGTGGTGATCCTGATCGCCGCACTGCTCGCCCTCGCGGTGGCGGTCGAGACAACCGGGATCGGCGCCTGGGCGGGCCAGCTGCTCCTGCGTCTGAGCGGCGCCAACAGGGTCACGCTGCTGGTCGCACTCTCGGTCGTCGCCGCGATTTTCAGCGCTGCGATCGGCATGAACGGGGCCGTCGCCGCGCTGCTGCCGGTGACCGTCATCATCGCGGTCCGGACGGGGATCGCGCCGTCGCAGCTGATGATCCCGCTCGCGCTCGCGTGCCTGAAGGGTGCCAAGCTCACCCTGCTCGGCTCACCGGTCAACGTCATCGCCGCCACGCAGGCCGAGGAGCTCAGCGCCGGCCATATCGGCTTCTTCGAGTGGTCCGTGCTCGGCATACCGCAGCTCGTCGGATCGATCATCATCGTCATCTTGCTCGGCAAGCGGTTGCTGCCCGAGCGGCAGAGCGAGTCGATCCCGGCCGACTTCAGCGGTCACGCCCACACGCTGGTGCAGCACTACAACCTCGAGCACGGGCTCCACCAGCTGGCGGTGCCCGCCACCTCGCCCCTCGTCGGTACGTCGCGCAAGGCCATCGATCTCAGCGCGTACCCCGGTGTGCGCGCCGTCGCCTTCCTCGATCACCAGGATGACCAACCGCTCGAGCGCGACCGGCTCGAGGCCGGCGACGTGATCCTCGTCCGCGGCGATGGCCACGAAGTCGACCGGCTGGCCGCCGACCTGCAGGTGGAGGTGCGCCAGCATGGCGACAAGGCGGCTCTGGGCGACGTACTCCTCTCGCGCGACTCCGGCTTGGCCGAGGTCGTCGTCCCCGAGCGGTCGGCGTTGATCGGGAGCACGGTCTTCCTCGGCATGACCAGCCAGGACCATGAGGTGATGGTGCTGGCGGTGCGGCGCGGCGGGGCCGAGCTGATCGTCCCGCACCTTACCCTCCGCTCGGGCGACCACCTGCTGCTGCAGGGGAGCTGGCCGGCCCTGGAGCGCTACCTGTCCGGCGCCCAGCTGCTGGTCATCGACTCGCCCGACCTGGTCCGTACGCAGGCCGGGGCGCTCGGCCGCGGCGCCAAGCGCGTGTTCGCGATCCTGGCGCTGCTGGTCGTGCTCCTGGTCTTCAACATCACGCCGGCGCCGATCGCGTGTCTCGTCTGCGCATGCCTGACGGTGATCACCGGCGTCGTGCGCCTGCCGCAGATCTATCGCGGCCTCGACTGGAACACCGTCCTGCTGATCGGTGCCATGATCGCGCCCGCGCGCGCCATGGAGAAGAGCGGCGCCGCCGCGATGATCGGCGATTACATCGTCAACCTGCTCGGCGACTTCGGTCCGACAGCCGTGCTCGTCGGTCTTTTCATGGCGGCGACCGTGATCACGCAGTTCATCTCCAACACCTCGACCGCGCTGGTGACGATGCCGATCGCGTTCGCGGCGGCGAGCGACATGCACGTGTCGGCATTGCCGATGGTGATGAGCGTGGCGATGGGGGCGAGCGCGTCTTTCCTGACCCCGTTCGCCAACGGTGTGAGCCTGATGGTCTACGGGCCGGGCGGCTACAAGTTCGGTGACTTCTGGCCCCTCGGCACGGTCGTTCTGATCTGGACACTCATCGTGACGGTCATCGTCACCCCGCTCTACTGGCCGTACCACTGAGCAGTCAGCGATCGACTCATCGAACGAAACCAAGGGAGGAGTGCCATGCTGTTCGAAGGGGGTTTCACGTTCAGCAATTTTCTCGCCGACGTCCTTGCGATATTCGTGTTCGTGGTCTGGTTCTGGCTGCTGATCACCGTCATCGGCGACCTGTTCCGGCGTCACGACATATCCGGCTGGGGAAAGGCGATCTGGGTGATATTCCTGGTCGTGCTCCCCTACATCGGCGTGTTCGCCTACATGATCTTTCAGGCAAGGGGCATGGCGGAGCGCGACGTCCAGCGTGCCCGGCAAGCGCGCGAAGAGCTGCGGCAAGTCGTCGGTTTCAGCGTCGCCGACGAAATCGGCAAGCTCGAAGGCTTGAGGAAATCCGGCGCGATCACCGACGACGAATTCACCCGGCTGCGCGCCAAGCTCGTTGCCTAGTTGAGCGGCCGGTCGCGGCTCTTGCATTACAGACCGAGCGGCAAGGCTGCGATCGGCAACCTGAACATGAGCGATATCGACCTGCCGCATACTGAGGCGGCCGCGACAAACCACTCCGGCAGGAGCGTGGCGTTGCGTCGGCACCTGCCCTACCTCGCCGTGCTGGCGCTAGCCATCGCCGGGGTCGCCTACACCAACATCTCCCACAAGCCGCTCGTCGGCTATTGGGAGTTTCTCGCGCTTGCGACCGGCGTCTTATGCGTCTTCGCCGGTTGGCCGCACGCCGACGACAAGAACGCGCGCTTTCGGTTGATCTGGACACAGGCGCTTCACTGGGTCGCCGTTCTGCTGACGATGAACATCATGCTTCTGGGCGGGGTCCAACAGATACTGCCCTCGCCGGCAACAAGCCTGGTGCTCCTGATGTTGCTGGCGCTGGGAACCTTTCTCGCCGGGCTCAATCTCCTTTCCTTGCCGCTCTGCGTACTCGGGGTCGCCATGGCCTTGAGCGTGCCGGCCATCGCCTGGCTCAAGCTGTCGGTGCTTTTTTTGGTGCTCGGGGCGGCCTGTGTGCTCGGGCTCGTGATCGTATTCTGGCCGCGCCACGCGCACCCGGCGAACGACTGACGACACTTTGCACTCGTCATGGCCGCCCCCGCCGTAGGGTGGGCTAAGCCGGAGCGTAGCGACGGCGTGCCCACCAACGATGATTGTTTGTTGCTACGCCATGGTGGGCACGGCCTCGCGTTGCTCGGCCTTAGCCCACCCTACGTTGCTCTATGTGCTCGGGCGCCGGGGTGAGAATCACCGGCTCGCGCCGGACGCCGGCTGCGGTTCGGCGCCGCCCAACAGCTGCGCGATCCATCGGCTGAAAGCGTGCTGCTCGCACAGGGTCACGACCGCGATGAGGATCGGCACGCCGATGATCCCGCGGCCGAGGCCGTAGGGTGGGCTAAGCCGGAGCATGGCGACGGCGTGCCCACCAACGATGATTGTTTGTTGCTACGCCGTGGTGGGCACGGCCTCGCGTTGCTCGGCCTTAGCCCACCCTACATTGCTCGAATTTTTTCATAAGCAATGAGTTGCCGGGTTTGAAAATATCGCAGGATGGCCCAGCAGGCGGCGGCCGCCGCCAGATGCTTGAGCGTGTGACCGCTGACCACATGGAGAAATGAATAGACCGCGGCATCGAAATATTCGAGCAGCTTGGCAAGCAAATAGAGCGCGGCGGCGGCGATCCAATAGCGCGTGCCGGTGTATTTCGGCGGCAGCAGCAAAAAAATCAGCGGCACCGTGACCAGGGTGAAAAACTGGACCCATCCATAGAGGCGAAGGTCGCCGCTCCAGCGCCAGACCAGGAGGCTGATGAGCGCGATGGCGAGAAGCGGCCACAGCAGGACGGCCCCGGCTTTGGCGCTCACGCGCTCCTCGATCGTGCCGGCGAAAACCGCCATGAAGGCGAGCGCCATCGGCAGCCGGTCCCAGAACAGGGTCTCGTCGCTGGGCCACAAGTGATAATAGGAGGACCCGAAGGCGACGAGGAAAATACTGCCGAAAATGACGGTGGTCGCCGCATCGCGGCGACACTGCGCCAGTCCTGCCGCGCCGACGGCCGCGAACGGAATATTGGAGATGACGTTCCAGAAGTTCGGTATGCCGAGAATGGTGCGTGCGTCGGCGAAGTCGTGATAGGCCTGATCCTGCGGGATGGGCGGCAGCAGGAATAATACGAGGAGCGAACCGGCCATCAGGCAGAAGACAGCGAGGAGCGGCCGGTTTTGCTTCGCGCTTGCGGCCGCCGCAACCAAGGACGCTATTGGAATAGCCGGCATGTACCTTCGACCGTATCAACTTTACCGACGGCACGGAAGCGCCGGGCCAAAACCAGCGTTATCAAGCTTCGCCCGGGGATGGAGCACGGGATGAATCCAAGAACGGGCGCATGGATCGCCATTTGCGTCATCGTCGGCGCGCTCTTTGCGGGGGCGATTGCGGAGGGCGTGGGCGCGTCCCATGCGATCGCTGTGCTGGCTGCCGTGTTGGGTGGCGCATTAAGCGCACTCGCTGCCCGAGCCAGCGGCTGAGCGCCGCGCGTTCCGCTCCTGGTCTTTCGACCGCGAAGTGATGTAGCTTTTGGCGGCTGGCCAAGCATGCATTCGGCAACAGGGACGCACGGGAAAAGTCAGCTGGGTCCGTATCGCAGGTTCCTCTCCGCGTCGCTGCGCTGGTTGATGGCCGGAGTCGGGCTTTTGATCCGAATCCTTGTCATCGCCTGGACGACGCTCGCCATCTATTTTTCCAATCTGCCGTGGTCTCAACTGCGGCTGGCGCTGGCGGTGGTGTTTGCCGCCTTCGCGGCCTGGGCCTTCTGGCTCTCAGGCCGGCGGCACATGCGCGCGCTCGCCTATGGGGCGGTTCTCGGCGTGATCGCCTGGTGGCTCACGATCTCTCCCTCGCACGATCGCAACTGGCGGCCGGAAGTGGCGGTGATGCCGCGCGCCTTCGTCGACGGGGATCACGTGCGCCTGACCGGCGTGCGCAATTTCGACTACCGCAGCCGCAACGATTTCACCGTGCATCATGAGGAGCGGGAGATCGATCTTTCGCATGTGACCGGGTTGGATTTCTACGTGTCCTACTGGGCCGAGGGGCCGGTGGCACACACGTTCGTGAGTTTCGACTTCGACAATGCGGCGCCGCTGAGCATCTCGATCGAGACCCGCCCGGAGGTCGGGCGGGGGTTCGAGCCGATCGCCTCGATGTTCAAACAGTTCGCGCTCATCTATGTGGTCGGCGAGGAGCGCGACATCGTGGGCGTGCGCGCCATTCACCGCCGCGAGTCGGTCTATCTTTATCACCTCAATACGTCGCCCGGCGACGCGCGGCGGCTGCTGAAAATCTATCTGGCGCGGATCAACGAGCTTGCCGACCGGCCCGAGTTTTATAACCTGCTGACGAACAGCTGCACGATCAACATCATCCGTTACGCCAACGCCGCCGGCCGCCAAGGCGGATTCGATATCCGCCATCTCTTGAACGGTCTGATCGACAGCTATCTCTACCACTCGGGGCGGGTGGACACGCGCCTGCCGTTCGACGAACTGCGGCGGCGCTCCCTGATCAACGAGGCGGCGGAGGTCGCCGACGGATCGCCGGAACCGGAGTTTTCACGGCGCATTCGCGTGTCGCTGCCGACGCTCGCGCCGTGACTTCTTCGCGTCGGCAAGGGCGATCCGGCGCGCAACTGCCAACCAATCCGCCGGCGCGCGGTGGTGCCTAGGTTAAAAGCAAAGGTTATATCGCATCCTGTAATATCGCACCTGAAGCCGCGAACTTACTTGACACCTTTTATTCGCGATAGTATATTCATCTCGACCAATGGAGTTGCCGAGATCATGACCCAACCCGCCTCGCCGCCCGCAATGCGCCGCTCCTCGCCGCGATGGCCCAATTCGCCGAGCACGCGGCGGAGATCGTGAGCGTCGTCATCCGCCGCGCCCAGGGCGGCGATCCCGTATACCTCAAGCTCTGCCTCGCGCGCGTGCTCCCGGTCGGCCGCGTGCCGCCGCGGCCCGACAACGCGCCGCGACGAGAGCCGCGATCGCGCTTGTAAATATCAGCGGAAATACAAGCGCGCCGAATGACGGCGATGCAATAGTTGCGGCGCAGGACGCGCCGGGTTGTTTGAAATCGTTGAAGAAATAGGACACGCGGCGGACGATGCACCGCAGCGCGAGCGGCCGCTTGAAGGAAAATATCAAGCCCGAACAAGCCGACCACTCTTTGTTGCTTGCAGATCGTTGCTGATTCCGCAGTTGAGGCACAAGCGGCGCAGCGCGCGCCCCCTCTCCCCGCTTGCGGGGAGAGGGTCGGGGTGAGGGGGATTATCAGTAGCGCGACGCCGATGGAGAGCCCCCCACCCGGCCGGCTACGCCGGCCGACCTCCCCCCTCCAGGGGGAGGTGAAGCAAGCGGCCCGGGCGGTGTTATTACCTTTTGTTGCTTGCAGATCGTTGCTGATTCCGAGGATTACCGCAGAAGCGACGGTGCGATGCAGCGACAGAGGGGCGCGCCATTGTAAACAACAATGCAAATACAATGGCCGGCGCTAGGGCGGGTTGCGGCGAGCACCGCGCTAGTTGTTTGAAATCGTTAGAGAAAGAATGGGCGCGCGGCGGAGGGTGCACCGCAGCACGAACAATGGATTGTACGAAAATTACAATGGCGGAACAATCGGACTACAACACGGAACAAGACCCCATGGAACTTCTCGCGCGCGCCGCTTGCGCCCCCCTCCCCGTCCCTCCGCCGAGTGGCAGTTTGGCGCTGATTACTTTTTGTTGCTTGCAGATCGTTGCTGATTCGGCAGTTGGGCATGAGCGGCCCCCCTCGCCCGCCGGTTGCCCCCGGATCAAGTCGGGGGCCGCAGGCTTTCTACCCGCCGAAGAGCTTGCCGAGAATGCTGCCGCCGTTGGCCCAGAATACCAGGGCCACCCCCATCAGCGAGCCGCCGGCGATCACACCCGAGGCCACCGGCAAGGTGAACTCGTCGGCGAGCGCGGGTTTGCGTCGCCCGATGACGAGCGCAATGAGGGCGCCGAGGAAGAACAAAAGCCCGTAGTACCAGTTGAATACCCAGGCGAGACCGAAAGCCGCCGCCGAGGGAAGATACTCCTGGTATCTCGGGAGCAGAACCGGCGCGAGCGTGAGCGCCACGCCGACGGCGGCGCCGGCAACAATCAGCCACAGCTTGAGCGGCTCGAGCGAGGACAGGCCCTTGCTGAGCGCGATGGCGACGGCGGACCAGGTCTGGGCGGCGGGCGCGGGGAACTGGTCCGTGCCGAGCACGTTCGCGTCGGGCACCAGGACCGCAAACGTGAGCACGGTGACGACGGTACCGACGAAAATGCCGGAGAACTGCGCGATGAACTGCTGCCGCGGGTTTGCTCCCAGCAGGTAACCGCTCTTCAAGTCGGTGAGAAGATCGGCCGACGAGGTCGCGGCGCCGGCCGTGATGTTGGCGCTCATCAAATTCACATTGACGTTGCCGGGGCTGAGCGCGCCGAAAGCAAGCTGCGTGACCTTGCCCATGGCGCCCACCGGTGTCGTATCGGTCTCGCCCGTGACGCGGCAGGCGACGAGCGCCAGCAGGAAGGACAGCGCCACCGCGACGACGCTTTGCCAGACCGGCATGCCGAAGCTCGCGTGGGCGAGCCAGGCGAGCGCAACAAGCGACACGATCTGGCCGGCGGCAAACCAGCTCATCGGTGCTTCGAGGTGGCCGTAGCCTCCCGCGGCGTCCGAGCGGAAGGAGACCATTTGTCCGAGATCGTGGAACGCCCGTAATGCCGTGCGCCAGCTCAGGGCAAAACTCAACAATCCCGCGGCCACCATGCAGGACGCGCCGAACCAGAGCGTCCACTGCACGATGGGGGCAAAGCCCGCGCCGGTGATGACGCCTTGCGCTTGAAGGATCGGCACCACCACGGCCCAGCACAACGTGCCGGAAATCAACATGGTCGCGCAGACCCGCATGCCTATGATGGCGCCGGCGGCAACAAATATGAAATCCCAGGAAAACACGACGGTGCGGCCGGCCCAGGCTTCGTAGTGGCTGCCGAGCAGCCACTTTTGCAGGCCGGTCAGGAGGGTTCCGCTGGAAAAGCGTTCGAGGCTCGCGCTGATGCTCGAGAGCCCCTCCGCCCAGAACTTGTCGAGCGCGGCAATCAGCCCGGCGAGACCCAGCGCCTTCGCGGCCCGCATCCCGTGCGAGGTTTTCGCATGCAGCGCACGCAAGGTTTCCGCCGCGGCGACGCCGGAAGGAAAGCGCAGCTGCTCGATGTTGATCATCTGCCGCTTCATCGGGATCGCCATCGTCACGCCGAGGATGGCAATGAAGAAAACCCACGTCATCATCAGCGGCACGGAGAGCGGCGCGCGATTGATGATGATGTAGGCCGCAAAGGCCGAGATCAGGGTGCCGCCGGTGGAATAGCCGGCGGAGCTCGCCGTCGACTGCATGCAATTGTTCTCGAGGATCGTCATTGGCGTGCGCACGAGGCCCACTTTGAGCAGGCCCGTCCAGATCGCATAAGACAGGATGCAGGCCGTAATGGCGACGCCGAATCCCCAGCCGGCCTTGAGACCGATGTAGAGGTTGGTCAGCGACAGCACGGCGCCGAGGCACGAGCCGATCAGCACCGCGCGCCAGGTCAGCTGCGCCATGCTGTCGCCGCGGCCGCGATAGACCTCTTCGTACCACTGCCGCTCGATCTCTTCGGGCGTGCCTTTGAAGGGTGCGACGGGCAGCGGGCGGTCCGCCTCTTCGGCAGCAAGATCCGCCGGCGGCACCGATTCTTCTGCAACGGTTTGGGTCATGCCTCCTTGTAGCACACCTGCCGCCAATCGCCGCCAACCTGTAGGGTGGGCTAAGGCGCGCAGCGCCGTGCCCACCAGCGATGATTGTTTGTTGATAAGTGGTGGGCACGGCCGCTTCGCGGCCGTAGGGTGGGCTAAGCGGACGGAGCGAAGCGGAGGCCGCGTGCCCACCAACGATGGTTCGCGACGTTAGATTGGTGGGCACCGCTGCTTCGCGCTACGCGCTTCGCAGCGTTAGCCCACCCTACGCCCACCCTACGGCTGGAATGCTATGATAACTCCGCACACGCCCGGAGCACACGATGACCGATCTCACGACGGCCAGCCACCGCCTGCAGGGCATCGCTCTTGCGGTGAGGCGGAAGGGCCGCGGCCCGAGCATCCTGGTCCTGCACGGCGGCGGCGGCCCGGTGCTCGGTTTTCCCTTCGCCGATCGTCTCGCCGAACGCTTCGAACTGATCGAACCCATTCATCCGGGCTTTGCCGGCACGCCGATCCCGGATCACTTCGATGGTCTCGAGGACCTCGTCTATCTCTATCTCGATCTGATGGACGCGCTCGACCTTAAGCAGACGGTCGTGCTCGGCAACTCGCTCGGCGGCTGGCTCGCGGCCGAGATAGCGGTGCGCACAACGGCGCGGATCGGAAAGCTGATCATGGTCGATGCGGTCGGCGTCAAGGTCGGCGGCCGCGAGGAGCGCGATATCGTCGATATCTTCGCCACCTCGCAGCGCGAACTCGATCGGCTGATGTGGCACGATCCGGCGCGCGCGCCCGACCCGGCGAAGCTCACCGACGAGCAGTTGAAGATCGTGGCGGGCAACCGGGTCGCGCTCTCGCTCTATGGCTGGGACCCCTACCTGCATAATCCGAAGCTGCGCCACCGCCTGCACCGGATCAACGTGCCGACCCTGTTCATCTGGGGCGCCAGCGACCGCCTCGTCACCCCGGAGTACGGCAAGGCCTACTGCGCCATGATCCCGGGCGCCCGCATGACCGTCATAGAGCGCGCCGGGCATGCGCCGCACGTCGAACAGCCGGACGCATTCGTTGCGAATGTCATGAGCTTCGCCGGCGGATGACTTTTCTTCGAATCGTCGTTGCGCCCGGAACAGATTTATCAATTAACAAGTAAATAGGGAGGGGCAGCGGCGCAGTGCCGATTACCGCGCAGACTTCGACGCCCTCTGCCTCGTTCTTTTCTTCAGCTTCCTCTTTACCTTCTTCCCCGCCCTGTTCGACCGCCCCGCGTTTTTGCTCTCAGCGATCTCTTTTCTCTCCACCTCATTGAGGTATTGATGTGCCTGTTGGCGGGTCTGGATGGTCTGAATACGCGCCAGAATAGCGTGTGTATCGGACGGTGGTGAAAGCGCCATATCTAAACGCATCGCGGCCAGTAAGACGCCAGGCAGATTGCCGCTGTCGACCGTGTCGCTCATCTTCGGAACGCGCTGCCGGGTCTTAGGGGCAACCAGCCGAACGGGCTGGGGTAACGCCGTTGGGCAGTCTGTTCGCGGTCTGGAGAGAGACAGAAGCGGCAGCACATTGTTGGCAGCAGCGTCGCGTGCCGTGAGCGGCCGCAAGCCGAATGTCGCCTCGACCGTCGCCGGAATGGACGCATGATCGTACAGGCGATTATCGATGATATTAGCAGGTATCAATGGTGACACGACGACGGCCGGAACGCGAACGCCATACTGGCCGAACGTAAAGCCATATTGGTTGTACTTCGAACCTGGCTGCGTATCGCCAGGCGGCACCGCTTGCGGCGGCTGAACGTGATCGTAGAAGCCTCCGTGCTCATCCCAGGTAACAATAAGCAAACTGGTGTTCCAATGAGGTGAATTTCGAATCGCCTCATAGGTAGCCTTAATCAGCGCCTCGCCTTGGGTGACTCCGTCAAGTGGGTGTTGGGAGTTTCCGCCCTTGTATGTGCCGCCCGCAACGTCTCCATAGTTTGGCTCGATCCACGTGTAGGGCCAGGGATAATCCGGATTAGCAATGTCCCTTGCAAACGCGCTGAAATTCACGACAGCGGCATGATGGATTCCCTTGAGCGCCGCTGCCATCGGAAAACTGTCGCCCGCGTAGATCCGCCACCCCATCGCAAATTTTTGGGCGAGTGCATCGAAAATCGAGCCATGGAGGAACTGAAAGCCGGCGATGGTCTCCCATGTCAGGATTTCGCCTGTCGTCGGACTGTGATCCAATCCGCCCGAGGAGGCCGCACAAGCAAAGAATCGGTTCGGGAAGGTCGGTCCCGGCATCGAAGCGAACCAGCCGTCGCAAAGGGCGAAGCTCGTCGCCAAAGCATTCAGGACCGGCAGTTGACCGGGCGAAAAACACTTCATGACGTCGCCGAACTTGTTGGAGGCATGCGATCCGTAGTCGCTGACAAAGCCGCTATTGTTGATCACTGGATAATTGCCGCCCGCAGGATAGGTCGCGTTCGGGCCGCACAATTGTTCTAGGGTATCGGTAAATTCGTGCCCAGGGTCGACGGCCATCGTGGCGTCGGCCGGTTGTGTCACTGCGAAGCTTTTGCCTTGATAGCTGTTTGACTCAGAGCCATTAAGTCCGTTGACTCGCCTTTCCCTTCCCGAGACGGCGTCGGTTCCCGAAATTCCTGAAAAGCCAAGCATGTGGTCGAATGAACGGTTTTCCAGCATCAGCACAAAGATATTGGAAACTGCGGCAGGCATCGGAGTTATCCTCTCAAAAAAATGCTGCACTAATGATCTGCGTCAGTAAAGTCAAGCTAGGGTTGTCACTGCATTCCGCTCGGATACTCGCTCGGCGCGGCAGTTCACTTTCCACCAGTGCCATTGGGGCTGCCTACTCCGGTACAGAAATCCCAACCCGGTCCAGCCTCATATTTTTGACTGGGACCACAAACGCCGTTCGTGATGTCATTGTAGTCGTTTGGATTGCTCAAAGCACCGTAGATCGCGGCGAGTTCGTCCGCGGTCGAGCGATAGAAATGGCCGGCACGATTGATGATGCCTGCTACGATTGGCGTTGACGCGCTCGACCCCGAGGCAACGAACCACCCGTTAAATTCCCCACCGAAATTTGAGTCATAGGCCCAAACTCCGGTTGCGGGGTCTCCGACTGCCGTGATATCGGGCACGCCACGCGCGTTTCCGACAATGTCCGCAACAGCATCCTGATATGCCGGCCGGGGTATGAACTTGCTCAAGCCAGCTCCCTCGAAAAGCCACGGAATTTCTCCGGTGAACGCACCACCCGCGTCACGTAGAATGGTGGTTGCGCCGACTGCGACCAGCTTTGAAGATACCGACGGCCAAAGTGGGCCATATCCGTCGCCAGAGCAACCCAGATAGACGACACCTTCGGTCGTGAAATGAACGTCATAAGAGGATTCATTGACCGTCTCGATGCCGATCCAGCTCATCGAGACTTCGCCTCCACCAGCAGCCACAACGAGTTGACTCGCCTTGTCAACGGCCGCGAGAAGATTCTCAGGTTTGACGTCGATCGCTTCAACCAGGATTATCTTTGCATCAGGCGCCATGGCATGCGCCATTTCGACATCCAACGTCGCCTCCCTCTCCCAGCCTACATCGTAGGCCGGTTTTGACCCGGAGGCGTACACGACCTCCAGCGTAGCGGCTGTCGGCTCAGGCAGATCAAATTGTCTGCTGAATACCGCCAGATCAGTCGCGATGTTCGGGGCATCGTAAGCAACTACGATTCCAATCGCCCTGGATCCGCCCGAGGCGTTTACCGTGACTTTGTAGGGGTCGCAACCGGACGATTGAGGAACTTGTTTGTAGATGCAGGCTACGGACGCAGGGGTGTTGAAGTTGTAGCCGGTATAGGGTGGGCCCTTTGGCTGTGCTTTTGAACTGCGATTGATAGGAGGGACGAAAATAAAATGGTGAGTATGTATTCCGATGTCGTCGGCTGACTTGCGAAGGCTCGACTGGGGCGTGATAAGGGTTCCGCCGGCGTAGGGGCGCGATTCCGAACCGGGCTCGATGTTAGGTGGTCTCGCGTTTTGTCCGGTGGAAGGTCCGAAGTCGACGAACGAAAAAAACAGCACCGAGATTACAAGCAGGATTCTCACGACGCCGGCCCCCCGAAAATGGATGTGTATGTGCCTATTTCAATCCGTTGACCCAAACGTGGCATCAAGCAGCTACTTGACGCCGATCGGCTTCCGCGGAGGATGGCCGGGCACGCCATCAGTCCCTTTGGCACACGCGTAAGTGTCGCCGTATCCGACAGACATGGAGAATGTCTGCTCGGCGACGTAAATACGAAGATCACTGTTGCCGTGCGAAGAATAAATAACACAACTCTGCGGATAGCCCCAAACAGCGCATTTTTGCTTGGTACCGGAGAACAGCGCATTGCCCGAACAGTTCGGCTTATCGGTGTAGCACCTGCACTCGGACTTTGGTCGTGCTCCCGATCGATGCGACGATGCGGCGAATGCTGCACTCATCATAAGAACTGCGATCGAAGCTCCGACGATTACCCTGAACATAGACGCCCCCTGGCTGCGCTCCCAAAGATTTGCATTTACGTCGACCGGACGCAAGCCTGGACTGGAGCTCCGACTGGGCCTGTCCCCCGCCGCATCGCCGGCACCCCGAGATCAAGTTCGACAGGCCGTTGCGCGCACAGCCATCCGCAAATGCACGTCACGGTGGTGAAGCTTACACAAGTGGCAGATTAAGGCATGGTACCCGCTGAAACGAGTGTGCTTTGATAGGGATTGAGATCGGCTTCTCGTATAATTCTGGTGCCGCTTTGAACCCGAAGTTCGCAAACGGCCGAGCCCCAATATGATGTGAACTCTGCCTTTATTCATGGTGCATGATCTTTTCCGAAAACCGGTACCCATCCAGCATCAAGTGTGGGGAAAGCTTTTTCGGGATCGTGCATGGAAGGAGACCTTCTATGAAGACTTGGTTCTTCACCGAGGATGCCTACCCCTATCTCCCCGATCCCGCGGAGTACGAGTCGATCCGCGTGAATCTGCCGAACCGCAACTACGATCCGGTCAAAGGCGCCGACCTCTATCACATGTATCTCGACATGTGGCTTGCCGCCGAGGAGCACGGGCTCGAGATCATGGTCAACGAGCATCACCAGACCGCGACCTGCGTCGTGCCGGCGGCGCCGCTGCTGCTGGCGATCCTGGCGCGCCAGTCGAAAACGGCGCGGCTGCTCATCCTCGGCAACCCGATCGCCAACCGCAATCAGCCGGTGCGCGTCGCCGAGGAGATGGCGATGATCGACGTGATCTCTCGGGGACGGCTCGAATGCGGCTTTGTCAGAAGCGTGCCGTGGGAAGCGTCGGCCGCCAACATCACCGCGTTTCGCGGCGCCCACCGCCTGTGGGAGGCGCACGATCTCATTCTCAAGGCCTGGACGACGCACGATGGACCGTTCAATTTCGAAGGCCGCTGGTATCATCACCGGCAAGTCAACATCTGGCCGCGCCCGTTCCAAGAGCCGCATCCGCCGATCTGGGTGACGATCGGCAGCGCCAACAGCGCCGTGCCCGTGGCCGAGCGCGACTACATCGGCGCCGTGTTCCTTGCCGGCTACATGAACGTGCGCAAGATTTTCGACGGGTATCGCGCAGCCTACCTCAAACGCCACGGCCGGGCGGCGCATCCCGACCGGCTCGCCTATGCGGCGCTCGTCTACGTCGCGGAAACGGAAGCCAAGGCGCGCGAGGGCGCGGAAAAAAATCTCTGGTACATGCGCTCGAACAAAGTCACCCCGCATCACTCGAACCCGCCCGGCTACCACGCGCCCGATGTGGCGGTGAACTTCATGAAGGGCGCGGACTCGATCGTGCCGCAGGATCCATCCCTCGCGGACCAGATGGCGCGCGGCAACGTCTTCGCCGGCACGCCCGACCAGGTCTACGAGCAGATCAAGACGCTTTATGAGTATTCGGGCGGCTTCGGTCACCTGATCATGATGGGGCAGGCGGGCTTCCTCACCATGGCGGAGACGCTCAGCTCAATGAAGCTCTATGCCAAGGAGGTGGTGCCGCGGCTCAAGGAACTGGTCGCGCGGCACGACCATGACCGCATGGCGGAGCTGCGCGCGGCGACGCCCGACCGCCAGCTCACCCAACTCGGCTCGTTCGGGCTCGAGTTCGCCCGGTGACCAAACAAACACATCGGCCGTAGGGTGGGCGTAGGGTGGGCTAAGGACGCGAGCGTATGCGAGCGGCCGTGCCCACCATCCCTCAACAAACAATCATCGTTGGTGGGCACGCGCGCCCATCGGCGCGCTTAGCCCACCCTACGGTGCCACACCAACTCACCGCGCAAACTCGATGCCGAACGACCCAAGCTGGGTCATCTGACGATCGGGCGTCGCCGCGCGCAATTCCGCCATGCGGTC
>JAFAUQ010000281.1 GCA_019243195.1 Hyphomicrobiales bacterium | reverse complement strand
ATTCGGGCAGCTCGTCGAGGAAGAGCACGCCATGATGGGCGAGCGAGGCCTCGCCCGGGCGCACCTTGAGCCCGCCGCCGACGAGCGCCGCCATGCTGGCGGAATGGTGCGGGCTGCGGAACGGCCGGCGGTTGGTGAGCGCGCCCTCGGCGATCTCGCCGGCGACCGACTGCACCATGGAGACTTCGAGCAGTTCGGCGGGCGCGAGCGGCGGCAGGATCGAGGGCAGCCGCGCGGCGAGCATCGACTTGCCGGAGCCGGGCGGCCCGACCATCAGCAGGTTATGCCCGCCCGCGGCCGCGACTTCGAGCGCGCGCTTGGCGCTCTCCTGGCCCTTGATGTCGGCAAGGTCGAGCGGCGCCTGCTCGACCTCGCGCACCTTCGGCTGCGGCCGCGCGAGCACCTGCGTGGCCTTGAAGTGGTTGGCGAGCTGGATCAGCGACGCGCCGGCGATGATCTCCATCTCCGGGCTCGCCCAGGCCGCCTCCGGCCCGCAGCGCGCCGGGCAGATGAGGCCGTCGCCGCGCGCGTTGGCGCCGATCGCCGCCGGCAGCACGCCGGCGACCGCGGCGATCGAGCCGTCGAGGCCGAGTTCGCCCAGCACCGTGTAGCCGTCGAGCGCGTCGGGCGGGATCGCCCCGATCGCCGCCATCAGGCCGAGTGCGATCGGCAGGTCGTAGTGGCTGCCTTCCTTGGGAAGGTCGGCGGGCGCGAGATTCACTGTGATGCGACGGGCCGGCAGCGCGAGCCCCGAGGCGATCAGCGCCGAGCGCACCCGCTCGCGCGCCTCCGACACGGCTTTATCGGCAAGCCCGACGATGTGGAACGCCGGCATGCCGGCTGCGACCTGGACCTGCACGTCGACGCCGCGCGCCTCGACGCCCTCGAACGCCACCGTTGCGACACGCTGAACCATGCCGACCCCTGACAAGCCAGGGTAGCGGAGTGCGGAAGCAGGGGCAAGAACAATTCGGGAACGGACCCGATCAACTACTCAAACCCTCGCGCGCTGCCAAATTCTGAGGTTTCTCAGTTCACGTCTTCGTGAGCAGTGCCTACGCTTCCAAATATGGGGCCCAAGCGCCTGGATCATGACTACAAATAGGGGGTCCGGCAGGCGGCTAGTAGCGGGGGATTCGACTCAATTCTTAAAGCCGAGTAAGAAAGTCAGCATGAGGGTTAACCATTCCGCCCGCGCCACTCCAGAAGATCCTTCGCCCGTGGGCCGTGCCGCCGCACATCTCTGGTCGGAAATCGAGCGCGCGCGCGGGGAGCGCAACGCTGCCGATGCGCTCCTAAGCCGTCTCGCTGGCGCTCTCGAATTATTGGTTGATAGTCTTCCGAGCCCGGAGCGGGAAGAATATAGACGCCGCCTCGACGAACTACGGACTGGTGTCGGGGCGCCTAATATCCGCGGGGGCGAAGTCTACAGCAACGTAATCGAACTTTTTAGGCAAGCCGGACCGCGTGAGTGGAGCGTACCTGAGATTCAGGACGCGCTCAGTAGACGCGGCCAGCCAATTGACGACGCGAGAGCGGCCAAGGCGGTCTACAACACGATCAATTACTTTGCGAAAACGGGCCGGCTCCAGCGCATTTCGCGGGGTCGCTACCGCGTTTGCGATCTCGGCGCCGCTCTCGATGTCGCTGATGACATCGGGGATGATGGAACAACCCGGATGACCGAACACGACAACTAAAAAATTTCGCCCCGCTGGTGAGAGCGGGGCGAAATGCGCGTCCGTAGCTCAGTGGGATAGAGCACGGGATTTGTAATCCCGGGGTCGCAGGTCCGAGTCCTGCCGGACGCACCTTTCTTAAGGCCAGGTGGCAGAATGGCTATGCGTCAGTCCTGGAAAGTTCGATTCCGGCCCTGGCCTCGGGGGCGATCTGTTCACGCAGGTCGCCCCCGATCATTTAAGCAAACCCACCCTTGCGGAGTCGATTCGCTTTTGTACGCGAATTGTACAACAATGGAATCCCATTGCAATTCCATTGTTTGCCAATGTCCGAAAAAGGCGAAAGCCCTCAATTCTCGATCAGTCTGCCTCAGGAGGCGATAGAGATGATTGAAAACGGGCTTATTCCGTTTGGCCTTTACGGGAAAAAGCGGGCTACCATCTGCCGGGCGCTCATCCTCGACATGCTCAAGCAAACGGCGGTTCAGGAGCACATCCGGGAAGGGCGGACGAAGGTCGCCGGGCGGTCTGGCGACGCGCAATTTGGAAATCCGACGTAGTTAGATTTCCGCCCGCTTGCGCCTCAGAAGCGGAAGGTCTGGACCTGATCCTGCGCCGTTACCTCCCGTGTACCCGACGCACGCTTGCCCCTAATTTCTACTGTTCTCAGGTATGGAGCCGGTCGCATCCAAGAATTGTTTCACCATTAAATCGCGGTGCTCACGCGCGGGGGCCGACTCTAAAATTGCTTTTAAGCTATCGGCAGGAACGATATAACTAACACCAATATTCGCGCCGCTGCCTAGGACGACTTGGCTTGCGTCTAACACTGTGCCTGGACGTCTATCAAGAAAGCCACCGCACAGGAGGCCCAAAAATCTAAAGTTTGAGCCCAGCGACAAACTTCCGTCGCGCATTCCAGCAAGGTTAAGGAATACTGGCGAACCGCTATTGCCGGGCCAGGTTACTAATTCGGCGATATAAGCCTTTTGCACACCCGTGGCCGTCTGGATTTTTTCATCTGTCATCAATGCCAAGGCGCCGCGGCGAACAACCGGAAAGTTTCTGTGCTGGCCGTAATACTGGGCCATGAGGCCAATGAAATAGACTGCATCACCTTCACTAACTTTGAATTCACGCAATATCGGTTCCTCGGCAAACATCGACACGGGAATGGTCTTGAAATCAACTTTGTTTTCATTAGGCAAAAGTGGGAACGCTGCTACATCAATCGCTTCATCTTTGGCGTCATGGAACCAGATCAAATCGCCCCGTTCATCTGAGACCGGAATACCATCGATATTTGTCACGCCATCCTGTTCTTGTGAATTTTTCAAATTAACCCGAATGCTAATCTCCTTGAGATAGCGCCCATCGCCATCCTTTAACACGTGCTTGGCGGTTACGACGTAACCAAATCCCCTGTCGGTGCCCAGTCTACTATCAGGATAGTAGACAAAAAATACGGTACCTAAAGGCATCTTTGTGGTGACTAGAGTGCCATCGCCTTTGGGCAGGTGTACGGTGCCAAAAGCAAAAGCGACAGTCTTCTTTTGCTCAGTGATTTGCTGAGCGAAAAGAGAGGTGGTGCCCCAAAGGACGATCACGACAGTTGCTAGAAATCTGGCGAACAAGGGATTCATCTCCACGCTCCTCGCAGTGTGCGCGCCTACCGGCAATTCTGTTGGTAGAGGGCGTACAGATTCACTCCCATCCACAGCACTCCAGGACTAAAACTCGCCCCTGGATTGACCGTGATCTGCCCGTTAGGGCCCGTAAGTGTTACGGATTGGACGACCGCCAGCATTCCGTTGGGCTGCACCTGAAACGCGGTGCAGGGGAAGCCCTGAGCCAGCGAAGCGGATGTTGAAATCAGCATTCCCGCGAAGACTCGGAAGCAACAGCCCATGGCGGCTCTCCAAGTTGGGTGCTCGTAGACACTCAACTGCAACGATTCGGGTAGAAATCGCAAGAACAATTCGGGAACATTGGTTGGGATTCAGTGGGGCCCGATCAAGCCTGGGACACCCCACGCCGCAGCGAATGGACATCCCCCAGCTAGAATTCGGTATAAATCAAGCCGTATTTATGCATTAGAGCGCGGTCAACTAATTTAACGGCGATCAGTGGGCAATAATTAAGTCAGTATCACTTGACACCTAAAATCCTTCAGGTATTGATACCTTGAAACTAACAGGAGTTACCCTTATGAAATTCCTACCAGGACAAAGCGGCAATCCGGCCGGCCGGCCGCTCGGCGCGCTGAATAAGAAGACTCTCGCCCTTGAGGCTGCCTACGAGGCCAAGGCCGAGGCGGCGGTGAATGACATCATGGAGCGCGCCAAGAGCGGCGATCGGGGCGCCATGCGGCTGTGCATGGAGCGGGCCGTGCCGGCTGGCCGCCATCGCCGGTTTGGCTTTGCGCTGCCGCGGGTCAGGACGCCGGAGGACGCCGAGATGGCGACCGACGTCGTGATGGACGGGCTCGCCGACGGCGTGCTCAGCCTCGGCGAGGTCGAGTACCTGCTGCGCATCGTCGAGCGGCTGCTGCACATGATCGAGAGCGTCCGAGAAGCGAAGAGCACCCGCGATATCTGGGCCAAGCCTCCGTCAACCAAGTCGGATGCGGATGAGGATGAGGGCGCGGTGCAGAAAGCTCTCGCAGGTCTGCACGCCGCCATCCGGGAGGTGCAGGCCCAGCAAGAGGTGGAACAGGACGAGGAGGACGCCGACGCCCTGTATTTCCCTGTAAATCCGGAACTCGAAACGCCCGCGGAAGCGGTTGAGGCGCCACCCCCGCCATACCAAGACACCAATGAGTCCCGGGGTGGGTCGTTGCCGGCCGCGCACCCTCCAACGAGTGCTGAAACACTCGGCCCGTAACGCTCGGCGGCTGTTCCGCCCCCGGAAAAACCCCGGGAATAAATCGCCACCGCCCCCGGTCTCCTCGGCTGTCCCGTGTTGCAACCGGAGAGAATGGCGATGAGCGATCACGATAGTCACGACCACGACGGCGCCTCGCGGCGTCACGTGCTCAAGTGCATGACCTGGGCCGGGGCCGGCGTCCTGTGGACGATCGGCGGCGGCGTGCCCCGCTCGCTCGGCATCATCGGCGAGGCGCAGGCGCAATCAGCCGGCGGCCTCACCTTCCTGCAGATCAGCGACAGCCACATCGGCTTCGATAAACCGGCGAACCCCAATGCCTCCGGCACGCTCGGGGAGGCGATCGCTAAGGTGAAGGCGCTGCCGCAAAAGCCCGCCTTCATGATCCACACCGGCGACATCACCCATCTGTCGAAGCCGAAGGAGTTCGACGACGCCGACC
>JAFAUQ010000230.1 GCA_019243195.1 Hyphomicrobiales bacterium | reverse complement strand
CGGCGGCACCATGCGGTCGTAGGTGACGGCGGCGCGCGCGTCGTCGAGCTGAAGGATGAAACCGGCGTCGACGATCGTGCGGTACTCGGTGCGCATCGCCTCGGCGATCGCCACGAGGCAGTCATCGTCGGTCTTGTAGTATTCGTTTTTGCGGTCCGGGATCACGCTCGCGGGCGCCGCGACCGGCAGGAACGCCTCCGCGACCGAAACTTCGGTGAGCCCCGCGCGAAAATTGTCGATGTCGCGCCCAAGCTCCGTCTGGCCGGTGTAGGCGATCGGCCCGACGCACACGGAATCGCTCACGGTGGCGCGGCCCTCGCGCGCGTCAAGTTCGGCGTAGAACTCGGGGAAGCGCTCGCGGTCGACCCCGCGCGCGAACGGATCGGCGGCGCCTTCCTTGATCGGCCGGCGCTCGAAGCCGGACAGCCGCTCGAGCACGTATTGCGACCAGCTGATCGATTTGCCGAACTCGCCGTCGCTCACCACGTCGATGCCGGTCTCGGCCTGATGCCGCACGATCTCGGCGACGGAAGCCGTGAGGCATTTCTGATACGCGGTTTCATCGAACGGCTTGCCGGCCTGCTTGAGCCGCAGGAGGGCCAGCAGCGGCTCCGGCCGGATCAGGCTGCCGACGTGGGTGGTGAGAATGCGATCGGTGCTGCGTTTCATGATTCTCTCGTCATGCCCCGCGGATCACAGCCACGCAAGCCCGATCAGCAGCGTCGCGAGCGTGAGCGGCGCGCCGACCTTGAAATATTCCCAGAAGCCGATGCGGATGCCACGGTTGGCGGCGCGGTAGGCGACGATCAGGTTGGCGACCGAGCCGACCAGGGTGAAGTTGCCGGCGAGGGTGGAGGCCATGGCGACGATGAGCCAGGCGCGCTGCGGATCGGCGAGGTTGGCGACGAACGGCCGGAGCACAAGCACCGCCGGCACGTTGCTTACGAGATTCGAGAGCACCGCCGTCACCGCGGTGAGCGATGCGGCATTGTCGAGATGCAGCCGGCCGATATCGGCGGCAAGCTCGGGCGTGACGATCGCCTTTTCGAAGCCCGCGACCACGATGAACAACCCGGCAAACATGACCAGCAGGGGCCAGTCGATCTCGCGGTAAATTTTTCCCGGATTGACGCGCCGCGTGAACAGCAGGAAGGCGCCGCCGACGATCGCCACCTTGGCAACCGGCTGGCCGAGGAAGAACAGCGCGACCATCACCGCGACCACCAGCACGGTCTTGGTCGTGAGCTTGGCGTGATAGCGCGGCGGCCGGCTCTCGCTCGCGAAGCGCTCGCCGGAAAAGAACTCGCGCCGATAGCCGATCGCGACCAGCAGCACGGTGAGTACGAGGCCGAGGGCGGCCACCGGCGCCAGCGCCGCCGCGAACGCGGCATAAGGCATCTGCGAGAGACTCGCCACGATCATGTTCTGCGGATTGCCGGTGATGGTCGCGACGCTGCCGATGTTCGACCCCATCGCGATCGCCAGCAGATAGGGCATCGGATTGCGCTTGAGGCGCAGCACCACGTCGAGCACCAGCGGCGTCATCACTAGGCACACGGTGTCGTTGACGAGCACGGCCGAGAAGGCGCCGCAGACGATGACCACTCCTGCCAGCAGGGCGAGCGGACGGCGCACGTGCTGCGTCACCCAGTAGGTCACCAGCCGGAAGAAGCCTGACACGCGCAGGTTCGCGGCGACGATCATCATGCCGAGCAGCAAGGTGAGCGTGTCGAAGCTGATCGCCTGATAGGCCTCGTCGGCCGAGAGGATGCCGAGCCCGACCATCAGGCTGCCGCCGAGGAGCGCGGCACCGGCACGGTCGATGCGGTAGACCGGAATTTTGCCGATCGCGACGATCACATAGGTGGCGAGGAAAATGACCGACGCGGCGATGGTGGCGAAGCTGGGCATCGGCCTCGTTGTAGCGCGCCGAATGTCGCGGAGGCTTGCAATTCCAGCAGGGCTGGACTTCGATCGCTGCTCTCGACCGAAGGAGCGGGTGCGTGGGCGACGAGTTCGATCCGAAACAATTCCGCGTGGCGGCGCCGCGCGGCTTCGCCGACCTGAAGGTGGGCGAGAGGTTCCGTTCGCCGAGCCGCACCGTCACCGACGCGCATTTCTCCGCGTTCCAGGCGCTCTCGGGCGACAACCATCCGATCCACTACGACATCGAATATTGCCGCGCCCGCGGCTATCCCGGCGTGCTCGCGCATGGGCTGCAGGTGCTGTGCTTCACGGCCGCCGGCGCCGGCACCTTCGCGCATGCGATCGGCGATGCGCTCATCGCCTTCACCGAACAATCGTCGAAATTCCTCAAGCCGGTCTATCCGGGCGACACGCTTTATCCGCAGCTCACCATCGCGGCGCTCAACCCGCAGCGCACCACCGGCGTCGTGATCATGGCGGCGACCTTGCACAATCAACGCAGCGAGCTGGTGCTCACGGGGGAGCACAAGTATTTGCTGCGGTTGTGATGCTCCGTCATGCCCGGCCTTGTGCGCGCGTGCCGGGCATCCACGTCTTGGAAGCAAACAAAAGGAAGACGTGGATGGCCGGGACAGGCCCGGCCATGATCGAGGGCCGGTCAAAACCGCGCCACATTGCCGTGCCGCGCGCGCGTGCTAGTCTCCCCGCAAGCGGGGGTGGGAACCGAGAGAGAGGAGCAGACAAATCGACTTCCGTCTGACGTCCGATCAGGAAGCGGTGCGCGAGGCGGTTGCGAAAATCTGCACGCGCTTTCCCGAGGACTATTGGCGCGCACGCGACCGCGACTGCGCGTTTCCGCACGAATTGCACAAAGCGCTCGCCGCCGACGGCTGGCTCGGCATCGCCATGCCGGAAGCCTACGGCGGCTCGGGCCTCGGCATCACCGAAGCCGCGCTGATGATGCAGACGATCGCCGCCTCGGGCGCCGGCATGTCGGGCGCCTCCGCCGTGCACATGAACATCTTCGGGCTCAATCCGGTCGTCGTGTTCGGTAGCGAGGAGCAGAAGCGCCGCATGCTGCCGCCGCTCATCGCCGGCGAGGACAAGGCCTGTTTCGCCGTGACCGAGCCCAACGCCGGCCTCGATACCACCCGGCTCACCACCCGCGCGGTGCGGCGCGGCGATCATTACGTGCTCGACGGCGCAAAAATCTGGATCTCCACTGCGCAGGTCGCAAACAAAATGCTGATTCTCGCGCGCACCACGCCGATCGAGCAGGCGGCAAAGCCGGCGCAGGGCTTGAGCCTGTTCTACACGACGCTCGATCGCGGCCGGGTCGAGGTGCGCGAGATCGAGAAAATGGGGCGCAGCGCGGTCGACTCCAATCAGCTCTTCATCGACGGCCTCGAAGTGCCGGCCGAGGATCGCATCGGCGAGGAGGGGCGCGGCTTCGAATACATCCTGCACGGCCTCAATCCCGAGCGCATTCTCATCGCCGCCGAGGCCATCGGCATCGGCCGCGCGGCGCTCGAGCGCGCCACGACCTACGCGCGCGAGCGCGTGGTGTTTGGCCGGCCGATCGGCCAGAACCAGGCGATCCAGCACCCGCTCGCGCGCTGCTGGATGGAACTGGAGGCCGCGAACCTGATGATGCTGCAGGCGGCGTGGCAGTACGACAACGGCCTGTCGTGCGGCGCCGCCGCCAACGCGGCGAAATATCTGGCGGGCGAAGCGGGCTTTACGACTTGCGAGACCGCCGTGATGACGCTCGGCGGCTACGGCTATGCCAAGGAGTTCCACGTCGAGCGCTATATGCGCGAGGTGATGATCCCGCGCATCGCGCCGATCACGCCGCAGCTCATCCTGTGCTACATCGCCGAGCGCGTGCTTGGATTGCCCAAGTCTTATTGAAGGGATTGCCCATGCCTGAACAGAAAATCCCGCCTTACGGCGCGTGGAAGTCGCCCATTACGTCGTCGCTTATTGTGGCCGAGTCGATCTCGCTCATGGAGGTGCGGCTCGACGGCAACGACATCTATTGGCTCGAGATTCGCCCGAAGGAGAAGGGGCGCTACGTGGTCGTCCGGCGGTCCGCCGACGGAACGACGACCGACATCAACAAGGTGCTTAACGCGCGCACACGGGTACATGAATACGGCGGCGGCTCCTGGTTGGTTGCCGGCGGCACGGTTTATTTCTCGAACTTCGACGACGGCCGCCTCTATCGTCAGGACGCGGGCACACAGGACCCGGTCGCGCTCACGCCGGTGCCGCCCGATCCCGAGCACAACTGGCGCTACGCCGATGGTCTGCTCGATCGGCGACGCAATCTGTGGATCGGCGTGCGCGAAGATCACACCGATAAAAGCAGGAAGTACCCGGACAACACCATCGTGTCGGTTCCGCTCGGCGGCACCGCGCCGGATGCCGGCCGCGCGCTGACGTCGGGCCACGATTTTTTCTCCTCGCCCCGGCTCTCGCCGGACGGACGCAGTCTTGCCTATCTGGCGTGGGATCACCCGAACATGCCGTGGGTCGGCACGACGCTTTACGTCGTCGCGCTGAGTGACGACGGCGCGCCCGCCGGCGCACCGATGGTCATCGCCGGGGGCGCGAGCGAATCTTTATTCCAGCCGGAGTGGTCGCCCGACGGCGCCGCGCTGTTCTTCGTTTCCGACCGGACCGGCTGGTGGAATCTTTATCGCTATGACCTTGCGACGCGCGACACGCGTCAACTGGCAGCGAGGAACGCGGAGTTCGGCCAGCCGCAGTGGAACTTCGGCATGTCGACTTATGCCTTCGCGGGCCGAGATCGCCTCGTTGCCACATATGTGGAGAACGGCCTCGGCAGTCTCGCGCTGATCGACATTGCTTCGGGCAAGCTCACACGCCTCGATGTACCGTTCAGCGCCTTTGCTTCAGTGCGGGCCGACGGAGGGGACCTGGTGGTCTTCATCGGCGGGGCGGTCGACCGGCCGCCGAGCGTCGTTCAGCTCGACCTCGCGACCAATAAGCATCAGGTACTGAAGCGTTCAACCGACGTTGCGGACAAAGACGAGATCAAGCGTTACCTCGCGCCGGTGCAGGCGATCGACTTTCCGACGGAAAACGGCAAGAGAGCATTCGCGCTCTATTATCCGCCCACAAATCCGGACTACACGGCGCCTCCCGGCGAAAAACCGCCGCTCGTCGTTCACTGCCATGGCGGCCCGACAGCGGCGGCGACGAGCACGCTCGATCTCGGCATCCATTACTGGACGAGCCGCGGTATTGCGTACGTTGACGTGAACTACGGCGGCAGCACCGGCTACGGCCGCGAGTATCGTGACCGGCTGCACCTGACCTGGAGCATCCTCGACCTTGACGACTGCATCAACGCGGCGAAATACCTCGCCGAAAAGAAGAACGTCGATCCCAGCCGCTGCGTGATTACCGGCGGCAGCTCCGGCGGCTACACCACCTTGGCCGCGCTCACGTTCCGTGACTATTTCGCTGGAGGCGCCAGTTACTACGGCGTCAGCGACCCCACCGCGCTCGCCAAGGAAACACACAAATTCGAATCGCGCTACCTCGATTGGCTGATCGGACCCTATCCGGCGGAGGAGGCGCGCTACAAGGAGCGCTCGCCCGTAGATCATGCTGAGCGCGTGAAGCGTCCGGTCGTTTTTTTCCAGGGCGACCAAGACAAGATCGTGCCGCCCGATCAAACCGAGAAGATGGTCGACGCTTTGCGCCGCAACCGCATTCCCGTCGGATATCTGCTGTTCTCCGGCGAGCAGCACGGCTTTCGGCAGGCGGACAACAAACAGCGTGCGCTGGACGCGGAGTTATTTTTCTATTCGTTCGAGATATTCGGGACGCGCTTGAGTTTCTGACGACGGAGGATGGACGGCAGACGACGGATAAGGAAGCTGCCTCTCCTTTCATCTGTCCTCCGTCCTCTGTCATCAGATTGCCGCGACCGCGCTCACCTCGATCAGAAATCCTTCCTGCACCAGGCGGTCGATGATCAGCAGCGTGTTGGGCGGATAGGCCCCGCTGGGAAACATCTTGGGAAATTCGCGCAGCCGATAGGCCATGAACTTCGGGATATCCTGCGAGTGCACCATATAGGTCGTGAACTCGACCACGTTGCCGAATCCGGCGCCCGCGGATTTGAGCGCCGCCTCGATATTGGCGAAGGTCTGCACGCATTGCGCGTCGAAATCGTCCGCGCCGACGAGGTTGCCGTCCTTGACCGCCACCTGCCCGGCGATGAACAGGAACTCCGACGCCTTGACGCGCGTCATGTGCGAATACTGGCCGAGCGGTTTTCCCAGCGCATCGGGATTGAGAATCTTGATCTCCGGCATGGTGCGGTCCTTCGATGGAGAGGATCGGTGCGGTGATGAACTTTATGGCAGCAGCCCGGGGAGATCACCCGAAAATTGAGCATTGGGCCGTGGCCTCGGGCGCGGAGCGTGGCCCATCGCTTGCTCAAGCTGCCTCCGGGAGTGCGTCACCGGCCGCGGTTGCGGTAATGTGATGAACCCGCCTTCTGCCCTTGAATTCTTATTTTCCCAAATTGCACGCCGCCGGACTGGCCATGATCAAGGCGCAAGGCGGTATTTTCGGCTGGGTCTCCGCCGCGAAGCCGGCGATCGCGGCGCTGAATGCATGATCCGGAAAACCGGTGCAGCACGAAGCCTGCCGTGCCTGCCCGCTGAACCGAGCGCGTCCCGGAGAATAGCTGACGTTTTCGTTGCTGCGCGCGGCGGAAATTGAACATTCATTCATCGGCGCCGCGCGCTCGCGACTTTGTCAGCGCGACCGCGCATTTCTCTATTGCGTCGCGCGGCAAAATGCGTCACGTCAAGCAAACGGCGCGGGGGTCTTGTCCAATCGTTCACCGCGAAGCCAGTGCGTCCGGCGCCGCGCTGCAGGAACATTGCCGGTAATTTTTCGTCGGTCGCATGCTCACGCGTTCCACTCCCTCGATTCTGACGGAAAACGGCACGGTTCGTCCGCGCAGCAGCGCCGAGTTCAGCGGCGCGCAGATTGCGGTGCTGTTCGCCGCGCTCGCGCTGGTCGCGTCGATCCCCGTCATCACCCATCCGCTGCCGCCGCTGTCGGACTACGTCAACCATCTTGCGCGCATGCATGTCATGGCCTCGATCGGCCACGATCCGGATCTGACGCGCTTCTATGAGATCGACTGGCAGATCATTCCCAACCTGATGATGGACCTGGTGGTGCCGCGGCTCACCGCGTTCATGACCGTCTACCATGCGGGGCAGTTGTTCACGGTCGCAACCTTCGTGTTGATCGCCTCGGGCACGCTCGCGCTCAACCGCGCGCTGTTCGGTTCCTGGTCGGTGCTGCCGCTGATCTCGTTTCCGCTGCTCTACAATCACGTCTTCCTCGTCGGCGTCATGAACTACGTGTTCGGCATCGGGCTCGCGCTGTGGGGGATGGCGGTTTGGATCATGCTGCGCGAGCGTTTCTGGGCTATTCGCCTGGCGGTGTCCGCGCTCTTCGTGCTCGTGCTGTTCTTCTGCCACCTGTTCGACGTGGGCGTTTACGGCCTCGGCCTCCTGTCGATCGAGCTGACGCGGCTGTGGATGACGCGGGGGCGCCCGCTCGCGCCGCGCCTCGTCGATTTCGTCGCGACCGGGATTCCGTTCCTGCCGGTGCTGCCGCTGCTGTTCATGAGTCCCACCTGGGATCTTGCCGGCGAGTACTACTGGGAGAAGCTCGGCAAGATCGACGGGCTCGTCTACGTGGTCGAGGTCTATTCCGACATCGTGGCGTTCCTGCTGATCGCCGGCGTCGCCGCCGGCGCGATCTGGGCCGCGCGCCATCGGCTGTTGCGGTTGCATCCGCTCGGCTGGGCTTTCCTCGGCGTCGGCGCCGCCGTCTACATCGCCATGCCGCACATGCTGTTCGACACATTCATGGCCGACCAGCGCCTGCCGATCGCGCTCGCCTTCATGGTGATCGCCTGCGTGGACCTGCAAATGCGCCACCGCATTGTGCGTCGCGGGTTCCTCGCCCTGCTGCTGCTCATGCTGGTGGTGCGGGTGATCGAGGTGGACGTTGCCTGGGCGGACCTGTCGGGCAACACGATGGAATTTCGCGACTCGGTCAAACGCATCAAGCGCGGCGCCTCGGTGCTGGTCGCCTACGGCGATAAGGGCGCGGGCGACGACGTCAGCGACCTCGGCCTCGTTCACGCCGCCTGCCTCGCCATGATCGAGCGTTCGGCCCTGGTGACGACGGCGTTCACGGTGCGCGGCAAGCAGGTCATGCACGTGCGTCCCGAATATACCGACCGGGTCGATACCGAAGACGGCAATCCTCCCTCGATCGAGCAGCTTGTGGTCGCGCGCGAGCACCCGGAGGAGGTCGCCGACAAATATTGGCGCAGGTGGCAGGAAAGCTTCGATTACGTCTACGTGCTGTTCACCGACGAGGACACCGTCAATCCGGCGCCCGATCTCCTCAAGCTCGTCTACGAAGGCGACCGCTTTCAGCTCTATCGCATCAGCAAGGCCGCCGACGCCAAGAACGCCAAGGAACGGTTTTCCGGCCGCGAGAAGCGCTGAAGAGTCACGTCTCTGCGGCAGGGCGCGTGCGAGTGATGACCGTCACGATCCCGGCGAGGCTGGCGAGCCCGACCACCACGAACACGGCGCGCGGATACCCGTGGTCCATCAGCGCGCCGTAGATCGGCGGCGCCACGATGCCGCCGATGTTGAACCCGGTGGTGACGAACCCGAACACCTTGCCGTAGGAGCCGCGCGGCGTGACTGCGCGCACGATCATGTCGCGCGACGGCATGACGATGCCGTTCGCCAATCCGCCGGCCGCCATCGCCACGACCAGCAGGACCGCGCCGAGGTCGACGCTGCCGACGATCAGCACTGCCGCGCCCGTCGCCAGCAGCCCGAGCGAGGCGACCATGGCGTGATGCGACGTGCGCACGGCAAACATGCCGCCGACCAGCACCCCGAACGCGCTCAACAGCAGGAAGGCGGAAAGCGCTGCGTTGGCGAGGCTGACCGGCGTTGCGTAGAGCGCGGCCAGCGCCACCACCGAGTAATTCGAGACGCCGCCGCTGGTGATCGCGAGCAGCACGAAGAACAGCAGGTTCTGCACGATCGGCGTCGAGAACAGCAGGCGCCAGCCGGTGTCGCCGTCGCCGGCGTGCGCCGCGCGTGCGTCGGTGCCGGGGCGCACGCGATCGAACAGGCGGTCGCCATTGAACGTGAGCAGCGCCGCGACCGCAAAGCCCAGCAGCGCGGCGGCGACGAGCGCGCCGCGCCAGCCGACCAGGCTTTGCAGCAGCAGCAGGCTCGCTGGCGCGAGCGCCGTGCCGAGCATGCCCGCGAAGGTGTGCACCGAGAACGCGTGGCCGATGCGCCGCGATGAAATGAGGTGGGAGAGAATTGCGTAGTTGGCCGGGTGATAGACCGTGTTGGCGAGACCGTTGAACGCCATCATCACGACCATCACCCAGAACGACGGCACGAGGCCCATGACCAGCACGGCCGTGGCGCCGAGGGTCAGGCCCGCGATCAGGATGAGGCGGGCGCCGATCCAGTCGATCAGGAATCCGGTCGGCGTCTGGAACACGGCCGACACCACGTTGAAAGCCGCAATCGCGAGCCCCAGCGCGGTGTAGCTCACGCCCTAGTCGGCGCGGATGAAGGCGAACAGCGGCGGCAGCAGCAGGATGTAATAGTGGCTGACGAAGTGCGCCGCGCTGACGAGGCCGATAATTCTGGCATCGTCGGAACGGGTCGCGCGGGAGCGGAGGTCGGTCGCCTGGAGCACTGCAGTTTCTTCTTATTAGGACGAGAATGGCCCCACGCGGGGCGGCTTAGCGCGATGCCGAATAGCTCAGCGCATCGAAGCTGCGATCCTTGAGAAATTTTCGAGCCCCTCAGCAGCGAAATAACCCTCCTGCTGTGCGACGGAATCGTTAAGGCCCATGCCCTTGGGGGCGACGGTCACGTGTCTCAAATTTGTCATGGCGAACCTCCGGCACCGGATATCTAGCGCGTTTTGCCGGCGTCCTGCGACCCTGCGCGGTTAGGTAGCGCCCGAATTGCGCGAGGGCGATTCACCGCCCCGAAACTTCTCCCCTGTAGAGGTAAAGCTATCACCGAGCAGCGGAGCTATCCTTTGAATTTCACTAGCTTATCCGAGCGCACGCCGGCGCTCGAAATCGCCGGGTTGCACAAGCGGTTCGACCGTCCGGCCGTCAACGGCTTCGATCTCGCCGTGCGCGCGGGCGAGTTCTACGCGCTGCTTGGGCCCAACGGCGCCGGGAAGACCACGATCCTGCGCATGGTGGCGGGCCTGCTGCGCCCGGATGCCGGCGCGATCCGCATCTTCGGCGTCGACGCGCTCGCCGATCCGGTCGCGGCCAAGCAGGTGGTGGCGTGGGTCTCGGACGAGCCGATGATCTACGACAAGCTCACGCCGTTCGAATATCTCGAGTTTGTCGCCGGCCTGTGGGGCGTCGATGCGGCGGCGGCCGCAGCGCGGGCGCGCGACCTCATCGACTGGCTCGGCCTGACCGGCCATGCGCACGAGCGCTGCGAGGGTTTTTCCAAGGGCATGCGCCAGAAGGTGGCGCTCGCCGGCGCGCTGGTGCACGACCCGAAGCTCATCGTGCTCGACGAGCCGCTCACCGGCCTCGACGCCGGCTCCGCTCGGCAAGTCAAGGAAGTGCTGCGCGCGCGCGTGCGCGCCGGCGGCGCCGTGGTGATGACCACGCACATTCTCGAAGTCGCCGAGCGTATGGCCGACCGCATCGGCGTCATCGCCGCCGGCCGGCTGATCGCGCACGGTACGCTCGAGGAATTGCGCGAACGCGCCGGCAGCGGCCAAGCGAGCCTCGAAGACGCGTTCCTCGCGCTCGTTGCCGAAGAGGCCGCCGCGTGAGCGCGCCTGGAACGATTGCCTGGCTCGCGCGCCACGAGCTTCGCCTCGCGTGGCGCGATTGGCGCTCCATGCTCACCGCCGGCCGGCGGCGGCATGGGCGGATCATCGTGGCGATCCTCGCGATTTTCGCTTTATTCATGCACGGCGTTGCGTTCGCCATGCTGCCGCGCCAGTTTGCTGCCCGCGCCATCGACAAGGCCACTCTGCTGGTCGTCACCGGCTGCATGGTCCTGTCGTTCTCGCTGCTGCTCTCCCAGAGCCTGGAGTCGGTCACGCGCGCCTTTTATGCGCGCTTCGACCTTGATCTCATTCTCTCTTCGCCGGTGCTGGCGCGGCGCGTGTTTACCGTGCGCATCGCCACCGTCGCGCTTTCGCTCGCCGCCATGGCGGCGTTGCTGGCCGCTCCGTTCATCGATGTTCTGCTGCTGCGCGACGGCTGGCGCTGGCTCGGCGCCTATGCGGTCGTCGCCGCGATGGGCGCTGCCGCGGCTGCCTGCGCCGTTGCCGTGACGGTTGCGCTGTTCCGCATCATCGGCGCGCGGCGCACGCGTTTCGTCGCGCAGATCATCGCGGCGGTGATCGGCGCCGTCTTCGTCATCGTGCTGCAGGCCGCCGCGATCATGTCGTACGGGACCATGTCGCGTTTCGCGATCCTGCAATCCGACGCCGTGGTGACGCGGGCGCCGGAGGCCGACAGCGTCTTGTGGTGGCCCGCGCGCGCGGTGCTCGGTGAGCCGGCCGCGATGGCCGCGGTTGTCGCTGCAAGTCTCGTGCTGCTGACACTGGCAATCATGGCGTTTGCGCCGCGCTTCGGCGAGCACGTGGTGGCGGCGGCGGGCGCATCGCACGCGGTAGCGCGGCGGCAGCGGCCGGGCGCGATGCGTCCGGCTTCGCCCGCGTGGGCGCTGCGCCACAAGGAATGGACGCTGCTGCTGCGCGATCCGTGGCTCGCCTCGCAGACGCTGATGCAGCTGCTTTATCTGCTGCCGCCGGCGCTGATGCTGTGGCGCAGCTTCGCCGAAGACATCGCGAGCCTCGTGCTGTTGGTCCCGGTGCTGGTGATGGCGGCCGGGCAACTCGCCGGCGCGCTCGCTTGGCTCGCGATTTCCGGCGAGGACGCGCCCGATCTGGTGGCGACGGCGCCAGTGCCGGCCGGGCGCATCCTGCGCGCCAAGGTCGAGGCGGTGATGGGCGCGGTCGTGATCGTGTTTGTACCGTTCCTGATTGCGCTCGCGCTGGCGGCGCCGATCACGGCGCTCGTCGCGGCGCTGGGCATCGTCGCCGCAGGCGCCGCCGCCACCACGATCCAGCTTTGGTTCCGCGCCCAGGCGAAGCGCAGCCATTTCCGGCGCCGGCAGACGTCGTCGCGGCTTGCGACCTTCGCCGAGGCTTTCTCATCGATTGCTTGGGCAGGTACCGCGGCGCTGGCGGCGGCGGGAAGCTGGTTTGCCGTCGTTGCCGGCCTGATCGCGCTGGCCATCCTCGCCGGCGTGCGGCTGATCAGCCCGGCGCCGGCATAATTCTTAGGCCGCCTCGCTCGGCTGGGCCGTGAGCGGCAACCGCACGGCCGCGGGCGGCGCGTCCGCGCCGCCCTCCATGAACAGGTCGAGACCGATGACCACCACGCGGTTGCGGCCGCGCGCCTTGGCGCG
>JAFAUQ010000066.1 GCA_019243195.1 Hyphomicrobiales bacterium | reverse complement strand
GCAGTGGTCGTCGATCACCTTCTTCTGCGCCGCCGACATGCCGTTGTATTTGTCTTTGTTGATCAACCACGCGAAGGTCGTGGTGTAGAGCGGCACGTCCATATGATACTTGACGACCTTGTCGATGCCGAACAGCGGGATCGAGCCCCACGGGAAGGTGACCGCGTCGGCGACGCCCTTTTCGAGAATATCGCGCACCTCCGGCGCGGCGGCCTGGACGTTGGTGCCGCCCAGCAGCGTCACCATCTCGGCGATGGTCGCATCGGCAGGTCGGATCTTCATGCCCTTGATGTCGCCCGGCACGATGATCTTTTTGTTGGCGTGGAACGTGCCCGGATCGTGGGTGAAGCCGAGGCAGAATTTCACGTCCTTCATTTCGCGCGCGGCATATTTGCGGTACCACACGTCGAGCGCGGCCGATCCGCCCTTGGCATCGGCAAACAGGAACGGCAGCTCGCCCGCCGCGATGATCGGGAAGCGGCCGGGCTGATAGCCGGGGTTGACGTAGGTCACGTCGGCGATGCCGTCGCGCGCCATGTCGTAATGATCGAACGCCTTCCCGAGCTGCTGGGCCGGAAAGACTTTGTATTTGATCGTGCCGCCGGAGGCTTTTTCGATCGAGGAGCCCCAATCTTCCAGCGCTTTCTGCAGCGGATGGCTGGGCGGCACCCAATGCGACAGCTTCAATTCGACGGTCTTGTCCTGGGCCGATGCCGTGGACGCAAGCCCGATCATGATTGCCGCAAGCGCGGCGGCGCCTATTCTCATCGACATCCTCCCCGGCCGCATCCGGCCCATGTTTTGCTGCAAACGGTTACTTGTGATGCTGCATAACGATCGTGCTAATGTCAACGCGAAGGGGCTGTTGCATGCGCGGCGCTCGATCACGGCGGAGAAAGCACGTGCCCGCGCGTACGCCCGATGTTGACATCGGCGCGCTCACCGGCCTGATCGGCTACATGCTGCGCCGCGCGCAGATCGCGGTTTTTCAGGACGTGTTCCGCGCCTTCGCGGAGGTGGGGATTCGGCCCGCCCAATTTTCCGTGCTCACGGTCATCGCCCATAATCCGGGCCGTACCCAGTCGCAGGTCGCGGCCGCGCTCGGCATCAAGCGCACGAATTTCGTCGCGCTGATCGACAGTCTCGAACGCCGCGGCCTTGCTGAGCGCCGTCCGGCGCCGAGCGACCGCCGTTCCCACGCGCTGCATCTCACCGAGGCCGGCCGCATGACGGTACGCCGGCTCAACCGCATGGTCGAGAAACTCGAGGCCGGCATGATCCGCCGCATCGGCCGCCACCGCCGCGCCGTCCTGCTGGATTTACTCGCGCGGCTGTCCGAGCCTTAGCTCACCTCGAACTTTGCCTTCACGTCGTCCGGGACCGGCTGCGACTGCATCTCGTTGGGCTGGTCGGGATTGCGACGGATCCACACCCGCGTCTCGAAACATTCGACCGCAAGCGCGTCGCCCTTGCGCAGGCGATGCTCCACGACGAAGCTCGAGCGGCGGAACTCGCCGATGTTCGATTCGATATCGACGTCGTCGCCGAAGCGCGACGGCAGGAGAAAGCGCGCGCGTACGTCGACCAGCGGCATGCCGGCAAAGTCGTAGGCCTGCATCGCACGATATTTGTTCAGCCCGAGGGCGCGCTCGAACAGATAATGGGTGGAAGCGTCGAACATGGCGAGATAGCGCGGGAAGAACACGATCCCCATGGGATCGCAGTCGCCCCATTCGATTCGCACCCGACGCGTGTTGGTGAGCGCCCCCATGGCGGCCAATTATTTGAGCATGATCTTTTCGGAAAACCGGTTCCCACTTTTCCGGATGCGCTCAGCGCGGCGCCATGCGCAAGGCGCCGTCGAGGCGGATCACCTCGCCGTTGAGATAGGCGCTGCGCACGATGTGCAGCACCATGTCGGCATACTCGCGGGCGTCACCGAGGCGCCGGGGAAACGGCACCGCCGCCCCGAGGCTCGCCTGCACGTCCTCCGGCAGGCTGCGCAGCAGCGGCGTGAGGAACAAGCCGGGCGCAATGGTCATGATCCGGATGCCGAACTGCGCCAGCTCGCGCGCCGCCGGCAACGTGAGCCCGACGACTCCGCCTTTGGACGATGCATACGCCGCCTGGCCGATCTGCCCCTCGTAGGCGGCGACCGAAGCGGTCGACACGATCACGCCGCGCTCGTTGTCGGCGAGCGGCTCAAGCTTCGCCATGTCGGCGGCCGCAAGCCGCATCATGTTGAAAGTGCCGATCAGGTTGACGCGGATGACGCGGTCGTAATCGCCGAGCGGCATCGGGCCGTCGCGGCCGACGATGCGCTTGGCGGGCCCGATGCCGGCGCAGTTGACGAGGATGCGCGCGGCGCCGTGACGCTCGCGCGCCTGCGCGACCGCGGCCGCGCCGCTGTCAGCATCCGCCACGTCGCATTTGACGGCGAGGCCGCCGATGCGGTCGGCAACCCCGCGCGCCGCGTCGAGATTGACGTCAAGCAGCGCGACCTTGGCGCCCGCCTTGGCAAGCTCTTCCGCCGTCGCGGCGCCAAGCCCCGAACCGCCACCGGTGACGAGCGCCGCGTGTCCGTTCACGTCCATAATCTGCTCCGTCGAGTGTCGTGCTTTGATCGCATCCTGCCGGGAGGTGGTCAACGGCCGCCATCTTTAGAGCACTTCAAACACCTCCAGACGCACCGCGCGCGGTTCGCGGGCGCCGCGCGCAAGCGCGATGATGCGGTTGAGCCACGCCGCCGATGGATCGGAGGTCTCGAAGCGCATCGCCGTGCGGAAATAATAAAGTGCTGGATCGACCGCCTCGCCGCGCGCGAGGCGCGCGACGACCTCCGCCGGGCCGTGCCGCAGTCCGTCGCTCGCGACCAGAATGCGGGCGCCGCCGTCGCTCTCGATCGTGTAGCGCGCGCGCAGGTCGGCAACCCCGTCCGGCCGCACGATCTGCCAGTCGGCCCCGCCGGGCAGGATTCGGCCGGAAAGCCGCGCTCCTTGGACGCGGCCGCCCAGGATGTTGATCACGCGCCGGTCGCCATAGGGCGTTGCGCCGAGATGCAGGATGTCCGCGAGTTCGGCATGGATGCGGAAGATCGGTTCGGCCGAGATCATGCGATCATCTGATACGACCCGTTTACTCGATCACCGACACATCGGGATCGAGCCAGAACGCCCAGATTGCGGCGCCGATCACGAGCAGCACGGCGGCGACGATGAACGGCGCCTGCCACGAGCCGAGCTGCACCAGGATTCCGAACACCAGCGGCGAGAGCGCCCCGCCGAAGTTGCCGGCCATGTTCATCATGCCTGAGACGGTGCCGGAATATTTGCCGCCGGTGTCCATGGGCACCGCCCACGCAGGACCGATGGTGCACTCGAGAAAGAAACCCGAGGCGGTGAGCAGACCGACCGCCGTGTACGGGTCCTGGACCAGCGCGGCCGGCACGATGCAGGCGCAGCAGCCGAGCAGCCCGGTGATGGCGACCGCCCGGCGCGCGAGCTTGGCGTTGCCGGTCCGCCGCAACAGCCAGTCGGTGGCGAGCCCACCGACCGTGTCGCCGATGACGCCGGCAAACAGCGGCAGCGAAGCGAGCATGCCGACCTTGAGCAAGGTGAAGCCGCGGTAGTCGATCAGATAGGACGGCAGCCAGCTGAGAAAAATCCACAGGCAATAGACGTAACAGAAGTAGGCGCACATGATCGCCCACATGTTGGGCGAACGCAGCAGCGTGGCCCACGGTACGTTCGGACGCGCCTCGATTTTCGGCGCATTGACGTTGCCCTGCGCATCGATTCCGCGGATGCTCTCGAGCTCTGCGCGGTTCACCAGCGCGTGCTCTTCCGGCAGGTTGCGGTAGAAAAGGTACCAGATCGCGGCCCAACCGAAGCCCACCGCGCCACAGATGTAGAACACTTCCCGCCATCCGAACGCGGTGATGATGGCCACCACGATGGGCGGCGCGATCGCCGCGCCCAGGCGGCTCGCGCTATGAGTGATGCCCTGCACGAAGCCGCGTTCGCTCGGTGCGTACCATAATTGCATAGCGCGCGTCGCCACCGGGAAGGCGCCCGCTTCGCCGACGCCGAACAGGAACCGTACAACCACAAATGAGACCGCGCCGGTCGCGGCGGCGGTCACGGCGGTCATCACCGACCAATAGCTGACGATGATGGTGAGCATCGAGCGCGGACCGAAGCGGTCGCCCATCCAGCCGCCCGGCACCTGAAACAGCGCATAGGCCCACACGAAAGCGCTGAAGATCACCCCCATGGTGACCTTGTCGAACCCGAATTCCTTGCTGATCACCGGCGCGGCGGTCGAAATATTGACCCGATCGAGATAAGTGATCAGGTACATCAGACTGATCAACAGCAAGATGTACCAGCGCCCCCAAGTAGGGCGTGCCGACCCGTCCGGCATGGCGCGTCTTCTCCAGTTCGGTCCGCCTTGCGCGGCGGACTCTGTTACGGGCATATAGCGCGGCCAAACCCTTGTCCAATGCCCCGAAATCCAGCCGGAGAGCTTCCATGCGCATCGACGCGTACACCCATTTCATCCCGGAGAAATACTTTGCCAAGGTTATCAACATCCCCGGCGCTCCTGCGGATATCGGCAAGCGGGTGCGCGAGGTCCCCTGCATCCACGATCTCGATGAGCGGCTCAAGATCGTCGATATGTTCGACGACTATGCGCAAATTCTCTCCTACCCGATGCCGCCGCCCGAGCGCTTGTGCAAGCCGGAACAGCTCGAGGACCTCACGCGGCTGATCAACGACGGTTTTGCGGAAATCGTCGCCAAACATCCTGATCGTTTTCCCGGTTTCGTCGCCCAGGCGGCGCTGCTCGCGCCCGACGGCGGCGTGCGCGAGGCCGAGCGCGCGATCAAGGATCTCGGCGCGATCGGCGTGCAGATATACACCAACGTGAACGGCAAGCCGCTCGACCGGCCGGAGTTCGAGCCGTTCTTCGCCGCCATGGCCAAGCTCGGCAAGCCCGTTTGGGTGCATCCCGCGCGCGCCTCGAATCACCCCGATTATCTGGACGAGAAACGCTCGCTCTACGAAATCTGGTGGACGTTCGGCTGGTCCTATGAAACGGCCGCCTTCATGGCCCGCATGGTGTTCTCGAAGACGATCGACAAATATCCGGACCTGAAGCTGATCACCCATCACTTCGGCGGCATCGTCCCGATGCTCGAAGGCCGGGTCGGCCCCGGCCAGGATCAGCTCGGCGCGCGCACCTCGGACGAGGATTTGGGCGCGCTGCGACGTAGCCTGAAAAAGCGCCCGCTCGATTATTTCAAGCAGGACTTCTATTGCGACACCGCGGTGTTCGGCTCGCACGCGGCGACCGTGTGCGGGCTTGCGTTCTTCCCGCTCGACAAGGTGGTGTTTGCGTCCGATTGCCCGTTCGATCCGGAAAAGGGCACCGGCTACATCCGTGAGACGCTCAAGATTCTCGACGGGCTCGACCTGTCGAAAGAGGCGCGGGAGAAGATTTATTACAAGAACCTCGAGCGCATAACCGGGAAGACGTTCGTGCGATAACGAGCGGACTAGCGTCGAAAGTCAGAAGTTTCGATTTCGCGGGGTAAACGCAAGCTGGCTTTACTTTGCGTTACGAGAAGCTTTTCGCATTCAAAAAGCATTTTGAGATCCGGCACGCTGATGCCTCCCAGCCGGCGCAGGGCATGAATAGATTCCGTCATCCTCAGCTCAAACGGAATCAAGTGAAGATCGCGCACGACGGATGACGAGGTTTGCGCATAATGGAATGCAAGCCGAAAAGCGGATAGATCAGAATCGCTCCACTGGAATGGCGGTGTATAGAGCGTGGATGCGACGTGTTGAAACTCAAGGCAATGCGCGAAAGTCGCGTTCCGGGCCGCACCCATCGTGAAGCCAATCACAAAGGCTTCGTCTTGATTAAGAAGACCCCGCCCAAGGATAATATGCAAGCAATCATGACGCTCCAGGCTGATTGAACCTGGGAAGGCATCGCGACTATCAGGATCTTCGTAGCGCCAAATTATGTTCGGGAAACAATCGAGCGGCAACCCCGGAAGCGTCGAGTAGACGCTGATAAGTGGCCGTAGATCTGAGTCGAACAGACGCGGCTGCCACTCATCCCACGCGACCGTTTCCCCGCCAGCCATTATTCTACCTCATCATGGAGTATACGCGCGAATTCGACTTCCGCGACAGTCCACCAATTGCTGCCGGCAATTCGCCGTCAACGCAAGGACGGCGCATGCAACGCTAATGGAACGAGAATAGAACGTCATCGCCGATCGTCTCAAATGCGTTGAAATCCCTAATAATTTTCCCCTCGTCAGCGTTCGACAACAACGCGGTCAACGGGAATGAGAAAAGATCCTCGGTTGGGCGAATTCGTTCGCCTCCTTTCGCGCAACTGAGAATACACACGAAGCTCGGCAGCCTCGAAATACAGTCGAGGCCGTGAAAGTTGCGAACGACTGCATCACGCGTGGACAAGGCCGCGACCCACCACACGTGCCGGGCCAAATGGTACGGTTGGGCCAAGATTCGACGAAGGTCGACTTCATTGCATAGCCAAGCAGCGTAGATTTGATCCTGGGTGAAATTGAGCGCACGCTGAAACTCTTCATGCCAAACGGGAAGTCCGCAAAGTCGCGCGTTTATCTCGATAAAATAAAAAGCATTATTGTACTCTATGAACTCCATCATGGCGGGCCCATGCTGTATTCCTAGCGCATCAAGGCACTGGCGGGCCGCTTGGGCTGCTGCCAACGCATCCGGTCTCGATCCCGGAAGCAGGCGCGCCCCTCTCATTACCGGAGAGCCTCCCTGCGTCACCACAACTTGATCCAGCCATACCGAGGTCACAAAATGTTCCCCCCCATCGCTGATTGTATCGACGGTCATCTTCCGCCCAGGAACATATGATTGAATAACAATTTCTGTATTTCGTTCGTTCATGATGTTCGGCTTGGAAAACAACAGATTAGCAATCGTTTGAACATCTTCGAGATTGTGACAAAGTCTAACTCCATCGGCTCCCGAGGAGTCCTTGGGTTTGATCACCAACGGCCAAGAGCGCAGTTCCTCTGCCAATTGCGCCGCCTCGTCCCTGGTGCGGGCTAAAAGCGAGGCCGGGACGGGTAACCCCGCTTGGCGCACTGCTCGATTCATCAAATGTTTGTGCCGTAACCGCTTGCGTAATTCGCTGCCGTGATGCGGTCTACCAATGACTTCGTTAAGACAGTCGCCAAGCTCGACACCCTCCTCGCAGCCGACTGCGGCAAATGCCGGGTTATAAGTATCGACGAGCCGATGCGCAAATAGCTCAAAGTTGGTTCCGTCATAATCCAGCAATTCGTCAAACTGCGTGGCGTCGAAGTCGACAAGCAATCTCTCATCCGAGTTGGGAAATGTTCGAACGTGAACGCACCGGTAGCCCCGCGCGCGGAAGGATTTCCCAAGCCGAGCACCTCCGGCAACGCCATCGACGACAACGCAACATCGTTTCATTCCGAAAATTCTCCGGCGGCAAACCGGCTCAAGCGCGAGGACCCGGCCTTAGTAGGATGACGAATGCTTGCCTCCAAGGTCATGACGCTCCGGCCCGAGGAGCGGCGGCAAAAATATGCAAATGAGGCGCAGATCCGTGAACGCTCGCAGGTAATGTGGCTCATGTTTGTCCAGGGCATACATTGTGCCGCGCGTTATGGCGTGTCTATTACCGTTCATATCCTCAACCTCGCCTTCCCCCTCTATACAGTAGCAGGCTTCCAAATGATGCCGATATTCGAGGAAGCTCTCGCTCCCAGCTCGAACCAGCGTGTCAGTCAATGAGAAACCCATTCCATCGCGTGCCAGCAGGAGACGTCGACTTTCCCCATTTCCCCAGGCAACATCCGCCGAAGAGTTGATCACGTCATTCAGATTCCGGATAATCATGGCGTTCGCTCCCAGCGAGAGTACATCCACAGGTGTTGAGAATCGGCCACTTATAGTATACCAAGAACAGACTGCCCCTTGAAGAGGCGCGGGAATGGCAAATGGACAGAACAATCTGAAGGAGCCGGCAAGGGGACCGGCACAATCGCGCCTCATCGCTTCGGTGCTGGGTATGAAAATTCGAACCCCCCTGATAGTTGCATCTGGACCTATTACGGATGGAGGGGAACGCATCAGACGCGCTTTCAACGCGGGCGCTGGTGCCGTGGTGTCGAAGACAATCTATTGTGAGGAACAGCCGAAGATTCTCGAGCGAACAGCATTGTTCGGGACTGGCATGCTTAACACAACCCTTTACTCAAGACGTCCTTTAGATGTTTGGCGGAGCGAACTGCGCCGGTTGAAGGGGGAGGGCATAGCTGTTATCCCGAACCTTCATGCAAGCACACCTGACAAGCTTGGCGCGCTGGCCGCACAAATTGCAGAAATTGGTTTTCCGGTAATTGAGCTCGGGATTTCTTGCCCTCACGACTCGGGCCACATGCGCGCTGCTCCATCAAAACTAGCGCAATATGTAGCATCGGCTCGCCGACGGGTCGGCACTGCAATAACCGTGAAGTTAAGCGCATCGGATGGTATCTATTCCCAGGCAGAGGCGGCAATCGGGGAAGGCGCGGACGCACTGAGCGTGAGCGATACGCTTCCGGGCGTGTTGGTCGACACCGAACGCTGGCAACTTACGTGTTCGGGCGTTGCGGGCTATAGTGGTCCCGGGATAAAACCAATAGTTCTCAACGCAATTTATAACTTACGATCCTCCGGCATCAGTTGCCCGATTATCGGCATTGGCGGCGTAGAAACGGCAGAGGATGTTCTGCAGTATCTTTACGTGGGCGCCTGCGCCGTGCAGGCCTATACTATCTTCAACGGCTCGCGCTTCACGAAAATATCAAAGATAAACAATGATCTTGATCGCTGGTTGGTCACGAAGAACACTTCGATTGAAAGACTTGTATCGGGCAATGAGTCATGATTCGTTATGGCGATTTGACGTCAGAGGAAACAGAAAAGCAGCTTGCGAGCCGCATTTTGTTTCTCCCTATTGGCACGATCGAGCAACATGGCCCTCATTTGCCGCTTTCGGTCGATGTCGATATTTCGACGGCGGTTGCCGAGAGGTTGGCGGAAATTCTTGCGGGCATCGCAGCTCCGAGCATAAACTATGCCAGTCGCTCTTTGCCGCAAAGCGGCGGCGGGCACGTTTTTCCCGGCACAATCCATGTGCGCGGCAGTGCACTTGTTGATTATTTCGTAGACGTCTTGGCGTGTTTTTTGCATTGGGGCGCCGCCAAGATTGTCATTATCAACGGGCACTATGAAAACGAATCCTTCCTCTTTGAGGCGCTGGAGTTGCTGAGAGAGCGTAATTTATTACGAGGAGTAAACATGCTTGCTCTGAGTTGGTGGAGTGCGATTGACGCGGCTTTTATTCAACGTCACCTGGGCGACCAATTTTTCGGATGGCATGCGGAGCATGCGGGGATTGTGGAAACGTCGCTAATGCTGCACCTGCGCCCCGAGACCGTGCGCCAGATAAGAGTCGACAACCCGCGGCCGCCTCCCGCCGGCGTCTATAGGCACCCTCCCTCGCAAGAGGCAACAGGATATCGGGGGGTGCTGAGTTCTACCAGTGCGGCGACCGCAGAATTCGGTCGACCCCTGCTTGAGCACATATGCGAGAACATCGCAGCGATGTTGCTAAAAGACTAGGTTTCAGACTCTGCCATTTTTCTTGTCGAGAGCTTAAAGGCTTGCTCCAGCGCATTGACAATTGCGCTGGGACTTACCTTCAGTTCGCGATAATCAATTTCAATCACGTTCGCAATTTTCGGAAGACCTCTTACCAGATGACTGTGTCGGTCCGAGAGTTGGCGAACGATCACAATCGGCTTGCCCAAAGCGCTGGCCCAACCCAGTTCCACGCATGTCCCATCAGTCCGTATCGGCTCGCCTGAGCGGTCGGGCGGCAAGACTGCGATAAAAGCCTTCGCCCGCAGCATCCAAGCAAAATCTCTCTGGCAGACATCAAAATACTTCTCAGACATATCGACTTTTCCCCAATGCTCAGCTCGATGAGCCGACAGTACTCGAAATCCAGCGCGATCTAACGCTGTTAAAATACTCTCAATCAGTCGACGCGTCGAAGTATCGTATCCATCATGGCCTTCGATCGCATGCATAATTGGTCCGCCAACAAAAACGTCTTTGGCCATCCCTCTCTCCCGAAGGTTTGTCTCGAATTAAGCTCTGAAACAAAGCATGAATGAATGGATTTTCCCCACTCCCATCGCCAAGGCGCTCGCCCCGGCCGTTTTTTGCGACCTCACCCAAATCATTTCAAGCTCCTCGTCAAAGATTGAATCTCGTCGCACGGCGCAATGCTAATCGCCGCGGCATGCCGACCGCGTTACTATCGGCCGTTGTGCCCGCTCTTGCAATAAGGTCGGCAACGGGCTGCCAACCCTCCGAGTAGCGTTTCGCGGCACTGCTGAACCCTTACCATCTAACCACTGGAACAACACGATTCAGGGCCCGCAGCTCGCCTAACGCTCCACACAGTTGCGCCCACGCACCAGATCCTAGATTCCCCGCTATCGGAAATCGCCCTGCCAGCGGCCGCTTTCCATCGCATCGCCCGTCGGTCCAGGCAGGATCCCCCCGGCGTGGAACGCACTTGCTGATCAAAACGTTCATCTCGTGGGGCAACCAACTGAAGGAGTTGGATCATGCGCCAGCTTGCGCATCATGCAGCGCTCGCGGGGGCAGCGCTGGCCAGCCTCGGATGGATTTTGACCGCTGCGGCACAAACCGCGAACCAAGGCGCGGTCGTGCAGAGCGTCCCACCTCCGGTTTCACAGAAAATAACGGTGCCGCCGCTCCATCTTTCCGACGCCCAGCGCAATCAGATTCAGCAGGCGTTGCGCGGGGAGAGTACCGAGGTGACCTTCGGGACGAAGACGACGAAACCGACGCAAAGCTTCAATCCGACGGTCGGCGCGAAAATTCCGGCGAGTCTCAAGCCGCATACGCTTCCGCCGCCGGTGCTTTCGCAAATGCCGGAGCTCAAGCGATACACCTATCTGAAATTCAAACAGCAGGTCTTGATCGTTGATCCGATGAGCCGCAAGATCGTGGACATCTTTCCGGAGGCCTGATCAGTCATCAGTAACCAGTGATCAGTGACCAGCCTTGCCTCCTCTGGTCACTGATTACTGATTACGGCCTCCAGGCTCCGCGCCAGCACGCGCGCGACGTGGAGCGCCTCGCGCCCGGTGCCGTCGCCGATCTGATGGCGGCACGACGTGCCGTCGGCGACGATCAGCGTGTCGGGCTTGGCTTGGCGCACCGCCGGCAGCAGCGACAGTTCGCCCATCGCGATCGACGCCTCGATCGTCTCGGCGGCATAGCCGAACGCGCCGGCCATGCCGCAACAGCTCGACTCGATCGTCTCGACTTTGAGATCCGGCACCAAGCGCAGCGCCGCCTCGGTGGCGCCGAACGCGCCGAAGGCTTTCTGATGGCAATGGCCATGCAACAACGCGCGGTCGGCGATCGGCGTGAGCGGCAGCTTGAGTCGTCCTGCCTCCGCTTCCCGCACCAGGAATTCTTCCAGCATGAGCGCATGGTCCGCGACGCTGCGCGCGGTCTCGTTTTTGATGATCGCCGGAATTTCGTCGCGGAAGCCGAACAGGCAGCTCGGCTCGAGCCCAACGACCGGCATGCCACGCGCGACGTAAGGCGCGAGCGCCGCGAGCGTGCGCTGCGCCTCGCGCCGCGCCTCGTCGACTTTGCCGATCGCCAGGAAGGTGCGCCCGCAGCACAGCGGTCGCCTGCCGTCCACAGGCGTTGCGACATGCACGCGATAGCCGCCGGCGCCGAACACCGTAATGGCAGCATCGATCGTCTCGCGTTCGAAGTAGCGGTGGAAGGTGTCGACGAACAGAACAACGTCGTCATGCCCGGCCTTGTGCCGGGCATCCACGTCTTTTCTTTCTGCATCGCGGAACCAATCGCGCCGCCAGCGCGGCAGGCTGCGCCGCGCGCTGAAGCCGGCCAATGCTTCTGATAAAGCCGCCAGTCCCGGTACGCGACCGCGCGCGTTCATGAACCACGGCACCCGCGCGGCGAACGGCGCATAGCGCGGCAGATAACCGACCACGCGGTCATGCAGACACAGCCCGTACTTCGCCGCGCGAGCCGCCTGTACCTCGATTTTCATGCGCGCCATGTCGACACCGGTCGGACATTCGCGCCGGCACGCCTTGCATGAGACGCACAGCTTGAGTGTCTCGGCCATCGCGTCGGTCGTGAGCGCGTCGGGGCCGAGCTGACCGGTGAGCGCGAGGCGCAGCGTGTTGGCGCGACCGCGCGTCACGTCGCGCTCGTCGCCGGTGACGCGGAAGCTCGGGCACATCACGCCGCCCGCGCTTTTGCGGCAGGCGCCGTTGTTGTTGCACATCTCGACCGCGCCCTGCAGGCCGCCGCCCGCGCCCGGGTAGGCGGACCAGTCGAGCACGCTTTGGCGCGCCTCGCCGCGATAGCCGGGCGCGTAACGGAAGTTGCCGCGCTCGTCGAATTTCGGCGCGCGCACGATCTTGCCGGGGTTGAACAGGCCGTGCGGATCGAACCGGTCCTTCACCTCGCCGAACGCGCGCACGAGGCGCTCGCCGAACATTTGCTGATGGAACTCCGAGCGCACCAGACCGTCGCCGTGCTCGCCCGAATGCGAGCCCTTGTAGGCGCGCACCATTGCGAACGCCTCCTCGGCGATGGCGCGCATCGCCTTGACGTCCTTGTCCAAGCGCAAGTTGAGCACCGGGCGCACGTGCAAACAGCCGACCGAGGCGTGTGCATACCAGGTGCCGCGCGTGCCGTGCCGCTCGAACACCTGCGTGAGGCGGTCGGTGTATTCGGCGAGATGCTCCAGCGGCACCGCACAGTCTTCGACGAAGGAGACCGGCTTTCCCGCCTCCTTCATCGACATAATGATGTTGAGACCGGACGTGCGCAGGTCGGCGATCGCGGTCTGCAGGGCCGGGTCGAGGACGTCGACGACGCCGCCCCATCGCGCTCCCGTCTGATCCCAGCCGAAGCCAAGGTCGCCCATCAGGTCGTGCAGGCGCGCGAGCCGGCGGCGGTTTTCCTCATCGTCCTCGCCGAACTCGACGAGCAGCACCGCGTCCGGCTCGCCGCGCACGAATTGTTTGAGCGTGGGCCGGAACATGGCGATGTCGGCGGCGAGCGCGATCATGGTGCGATCGACCAGTTCGACCGCGATCGGGCCCAGCTTGACGATGTGCTGCGCCGCTTCCATCGCGTCGTAGAAGCGCGTGAAGTGGCAGGCGCCGACCGCGCGCCGCCCGAGCAGCGGCCACAGCTTGATCTCGATCCGGGTCGAGAACGCGAGCGTGCCCTCGGAGCCCACCAGAATGTGCGCGAGGTTGTGGCCGAGATTGTGCGCGGCGCGCGCCGGGACCAGCGCATCGAGGTTGTAGCCGCCGACGCGGCGTTGAACTTTCGGAAAGCGCGCCTCGACCTCGTCCGCCTCGCGCCGGCCGAGCGCGAGCAGATCGGCGGCGAGCGGCCGCACCGGCGAATCTTCCGGCACATCGCGCAGGTCCGGCGCCACCGGCCCGAAATGCGCCGCGGTTCCGTCGGCGAGCACCGCGTCGATCGACAACACGTTGTCGCGCATGGTGCCGTAGCGCAGCGAACGCCCGCCGCAGGAATTATTGGCCGCCATGCCGCCGATGGTGGCGCGCGAGGCGGTCGACACGTCGACCGGGAACCACAGGCCGTGCGGCTTGAGGCTGCGATTGAGGTCGTCGAGCACGATACCGGGCTCGACCACGCAGCGCCGCCCCGGAACGTCCAGCTCGACCACCCGGGTGAGATGTTTCGAACAATCGATGACGAGCGAATTATTAACGGTCTGCCCCGCCTGGGAAGTGCCGCCGCCGCGCGGCAGCACGGTAACGGCTTCCGCGCGCGCGAGCGCGATCGCGCGCACCGCGTCATCGACCGAGCGCGGCACCGCCACGCCGATCGGCATCATCTGATAATGCGACGCGTCGGTGGCGTAGCGGCCGCGGCTGAAGCGATCGAACAGCACGTCGCCTTTGATCTCGGCCTTGAGCCGCCGCTCGAGCCCCGGCATCGCCTGCGCGGCCATGCGTCTACGTCCTCTACACCCGCCTCAAACTCTGCCGTCACCCTGAGGAGGCCGCGTAGCGGCCGTCTCGAAGGGTGGAAGCACACACCGAGCGTGTTGCCACCCTTCGAGACGCCGGCCTGCGGCCGGCTCCTCAGGGTGACGGCGGTGATTGTTGCCGTTCGTACTATTCGCTAGTCGCCATTCGCTAGCTATATGCTTGACTGGATATCGCATTCGTCCTTGATGGCCACAAGCGCAGCTGCCGCAAAGGAAACGTCCATGGCGAAGAATTCATCGCGTACGGCCGGCCGGCATTTCCTGCAGATTCCCGGGCCCACGCCGGTGCCCGACCGCATCCTGCGGGCGATGGACATGCCGACCATCGACCATCGCGGGCCCGAGTTTCAGCGGCTCGGCAAGCGCGTGCTGGAAGGCCTCAAAACCATTTTCAAATGCGCCGGCCCGGTGGTGATCTATCCGGCTTCCGGCACCGGCGCCTGGGAGGCCGCGCTCGCGAACGCGCTCTCGCCCGGCGACCGCGTGCTCATGTACGAGACCGGTCATTTCGCCACGCTGTGGAAGAACATGGCGACGAAGCTCGGGCTCGCACCCGAGTTCATTTCATCCGACTGGCGCGCCGGCGCCGATCCCAAGGCGATCGAGGCGCGGCTCAAGGAAGACGCGGCGCACGCCATCAAGGCGGTGTGCGTGGTGCACAACGAAACCTCGACCGGCTGCGTGTCGCACATCGATCAGGTGCGCAAGGCGATCGACGCCGCCGGTCATCCGGCGCTGCTGATGGTCGACACAATCTCCTCGCTCGGCTCGATCGACTATCGCCATGACGAATGGGGTGTCGACGTCACGGTCGGCGGCTCGCAGAAGGGTTTGATGCTGCCGCCCGGGCTCTCCTTCAACGCGGTCGGCGACAAGGCCCTGGCGGTGGCGAAGAACGCGAAGCTGCCCAGGTCGTTCTGGTCGTGGGAAGAGATGATCGCCAACAACCGCAACGGCTTCTTTCCCTACACGCCGGCGACCAATCTGCTCTACGCGCTCGCGGAATCGATCGACATGCTGCACGAGGAAGGGCTCGAGAACGTGTTCGCGCGCCACGACCGACACGCCGAGGCGACGCGGCGCGCGGTGCGCGGCTGGGGCCTCGAAATCTGGTGCCGCGAGCCGAAGGATTATTCCTCTTCGCTCACCGCCGTGCTGATGCCCGATGGCCAGGACGCCGACCGTTTCCGCAAGGCCGCGCTCGAGCATTTCGATATTTCGCTCGGCACCGGGCTGTCGAAACTCGGCGGCAAGATATTCCGCATCGGGCACCTCGGCGACATCAACGATCTGACCATCGTGGGCGCGCTCGCCGGCGTCGAGATGGGGCTTGCGCTCGCCGGCGTGCCGCATCGCAAGGGCGGCGTGCAGGCGGCAATGGATTATCTCGAAGCCGCGGCGAGCCCGGCGCGCGCCGCCGCAGAGTGAGCCGATGCCCGGTCGAGTGCATTTGACGCGCGACGGCGCCATCGCGACCGTCGTCATCGATCATCAGGAGCGGCTCAACGCGCTCTCGACGCCGATGTGGCACGAACTCGGGGGTCACTTCCGCGACCTTTCGGCCGATGACGGCGTGCGCTGCATCGTGCTGCGCGGCGCCGGCGATAAGGCGTTCGCGGCAGGAGCCGACATCGCGGCGTTCGAAACCGAACGTTACGATGTGGCGTCGGCCAAACAATATGCCAAAGGAATCCACGGCACGCTTGCTGCGATCGACCATTGCCCGCAGCCGGTGATCGCGCTCATCAAGGGCGCCTGCATCGGCGGCGGGCTCGAGCTGGTGTCGCGCTGTGACATGCGCATTTGCGGGCAGTCTTCGCGCTTCGGAATTCCGGTCAACCGGCTCGGACTCGTCGTCGCTTATGAGGAGATGCGCGCGCTGGTGGATATCGCCGGCCCCGCCGCCGCGCTGGAGATCGTGCTCGAAGGGCGCGTGTTCGATGCGGCGGAGGCGTCCGCCAAGGGGCTCGTCAACCGGGTGGTCCCGGACGCCGACGTCGAGAAGGAAACCTACGCGACCGCCGAACGCATCGCCGCGGCCGCGCCGCTCGTCAACCGCTGGCACAAGAAATTCGTCAAACGCCTGCTCGATCCGCGGCCGCTCAGCGAAGCGGAGCTGGAAGACAATTATGCCTGCTTCGGCACCGAGGATTTTCAGATCGGCTATCGCGCTTTCCTCGCGAAGGCCAAGCCGCAGTTCAAGGGCCGGTGATGAACGCTACGCGAGGACCTCTTGCCGGCCTCAAGGTGATCGAGCTTTGCCACGTCATGGCGGGGCCGACTTGCGGCCTCATGCTCGCCGACATGGGCGCCAACGTCATCAAGCTCGAAAAAATCCCAAGCGGCGACGATACCCGCCACATGGTGCCGCCGAAGATCGGCGATCAGACCGCTGCGTTCCTGATGATGAACCGCAACAAGCGCGGCATCGCGGTCGATCTCAAACAGGACGACGGCAAGCGGGTGCTGTGGCGGTTGTTGGAGACCGCCGACGTCGTCACCGAGAACTATCGGCGCGGTTTCATGGAGCGGCTGGGCTTCGGCTACGAGGCGCTGCGCCGGCACAACAAACGCCTGATCTACTGCGCGATCTCCGGCTTCGGCCGCACCGGCCCCTACGCCGACCGCGGCGGCTTCGATCTGGTCGCGCAAGGCATGAGCGGTCTCATGAGCATCACCGGCGAAGCGCCGGGCCGGCCGCCGGTCAAGGTGGGCGCGCCGGTCACCGACATCACCGCCGGCATCCTCGCCGCCATGGGGATTCTCGCCGCGCTCGAAGCGCGCCACCGCACCGGCGAAGGCCAGATGGTCGACACCTCGCTGTTCGAAGCGGGCATCGTGCACACCTATTGGCAATCGGCGATCGCCCTGGCGACGGGCGTTGCGCCCGGCCCCATGGGCTCGGCACACCCGCTCAACGCGCCCTACCAGGCGTTCGCGACCAGCGACGGCTGGATCACCATCGGCGCCGCCAATCAAACAAATTGGCTGCGCCTCCTCGACGTGCTCAACGCGCCGGCCTTGCGCGCGGACGAGCGCTTTGCCACCGGCGCGGGCCGCATGCGGCACCTGAAGGACTTGGAAGCCGCGCTTAACCACGAGTTCCGCAAGCGCACCAGCGCCGCGTGGCTCGGCCTGCTCGAGCGCGCCGGCATCCCGGCCGGCCCGGTGCTCGACGTGAAAGAAATGCATGCGAACGAGCAAACCCGCGCCCGCGCCATGGTGGTCGAGACCGAACATTCGAGCCTGGGCACCGTCGAGACCATCGGGTTGCCGGTGAAATTCTCCGCGACGCCCGGCGGTATCGCCCGCGGCGCGCCGGTCTATGGCGAGCACACCCGCGAGGTGCTGCGCGAGCACGGCTTTGGCGAGGCCGAGATCGACGCCATGGCGCGCGCCGGTGCGATCCACCTGGGCGAGGTCAAAGTCGCGGCCGAGTGAACGATGCGAACGGGAGGAGTCCGGGATGAGTGGCGACGTCCACGAAGTCTACGCCATCAAATACGGCCGTCACGACCGCCGCGCCGCCGAGAACTACATCGGCGGCGATCCGCACGACGTGCAGGAGCCGATCGATTTTTACGTCTGGGCGATCACCGGGCCGCACGGCACCTTCGTGGTCGATACCGGCTTCGACGAGGCGATGGCGAAGAAACGCCAGCGCAACATCACCAAACCGGCGGGCGAAGGCCTCAAGGCGCTCGGCATTGCGCCGGAGAGTGTCAAGGACGTCATCATCACGCACCTGCACTACGACCACACCGGCAACTACGACCTGTTCCCCAACGCGCGCTATCACCTGCAGGATGAGGAGATGGCCTACGCCACCGGCCGCTGCATGTGCCACGCCCACCTGCGCCTGCCGTTCGAGGTGGAGGACGCGGTCGCCATGGTGCGCAAGGTGTTCGCCGGCCGCGTAACGTTCCACGACGGCGCCGACGAGATCGCGCCCGGCATCGAGGTGCACCGCATCGGCGGGCATTCGAAGGGCCTGCAGTGCGTGCGGGTGAAGACGCAGCGCGGGCCGGTGGTGCTCGCCTCCGACACCACGCATCTCTACGCCCACGTCGAGCAGGGGCGCGTGTTCCCGATCACCTACAACGTCGGCGAAGTGCTGGAGGGCTACCAGACGCTCAAGCGGCTTGCGGGCGGCATGAACCGCCTCGTGCCCGGCCACGATCCGCTGGTGCTCACGCGCTATCCCGCCGCCAAGCCCGGACTCGATGGCTGGATCGTCCGGCTCGACGTGGAACCGAAGGCGTAGGGCGGGTTAGCGCCCGAAGGGCGCGTAACCCGCCGATCAAACAAATGGTGGGTTACGGCGCCGCGAACGTATCTCGGCGTTGGAGTTTTTTGAATGGCGGCGCCTAACCCACCCTACACCCACGACCCCGACGCCGGGCTTGAGCCGGCGTTCACGGCGCCCCCGCAGGCGTGCGATGCGCATTTTCACGTGTTCGGCCCGGCCGGCCGGTACCCCTACGGCAGCGACCTGCGCTACGCGCCGCCGCAGGCACCGCTCAGCGATTATCTCAAGCTTGCGCGCCGGCTCGGCTTCGAGCGCTTCGTGTTCGTGCAGCCGAGCGCCTACGGCTTCGACAATTCCTGCATGTTCGACGCGATGGACGAGCTCGACCCGGCGGTGCGGCGCGCGATCGTCGATCTCGACGAGACCAAGGCGACCGACGCGCAGCTTGCCGATTGGCACGGGCGCGGCGTGCGCGGCATCCGCGTCAACATTTCGCCGGTGCGCCAACCCGAGGCAGGCTTGGCGCAATCCATGCTGCCGCGCATCGCGCGGCTCGCGGCGATCTGCCGCGAACTCGGCTGGCACCTCGATTTTCTGACGCCGGCCTGGCTGGTGAGCGAATTGATGCCGATGCTGCGCGAACTGCCGATCGCGTTCACGGTCGCCCACTTCGGCCTGTTCCCCGCGAAGAACGGCGTCAAACAACCGGGCTTCCAGGAATTCCTCAAGCTCGTGAACGACGGCTCGAAACGCTGCCACGTCAAGCTCACCGGTATCTACCGCTTCTCGCAGGCGCCGGGCTTTGCCGACGTGACGCCGTTCGCGCGCGCGCTCATCGAGACCGTGCCCGACCAACTCATCTGGGGCAGCGATTACCCGCATCTGTCGTTCCACGACAAGGTCGGCACGATCGGGCTCTACAACAAGCTCGCCGAATGGGCGCCGGATGCGGCGACGCGCCAGGGCATCCTCGTCGACAACCCAGCGCGATTATTTGGATTTGCGTGACCTGTCATTGCGAGGAGCCCGAAGGGCGACGAAGCAATCCAGAACTGGATTGCTTCGCTTCGCTCGCAATGACCTCTTACGCCATTGCCGCCTTCACCCGGTCGGGCGAGAACGGCACGCGGCGGATGCGCACGCCGGTGGCGTCATAGATGGCGTTGGCGATCGCCGCGGCGACCGGCCGGATCGACGGCTCGCCCGCGCCCGACGGCCCGACCTCCGGATGGTTGATCAGCACCACGTCGATCGTCTCCGGCGCCTCGGTGATGTCGAGGATCGGGTAGGTGAGCCAGTCGATCGTCGTCACCGCCTGTTTGTCGAACTGCACCTCTTCCCACAGTGTGCGGCTCACGCCCTGCACGATGTTGCCCTCGATGCACAGCTTGAGCCCGTCCGGATTGATGATCTGGCCGCAGTCGTGCGCTACCGTGAACTTGCGCGCACGGATGTTCCCGGTCGTGCGATTGACCTCGACCTCGGCTATCACCGCGACGCGCGTGCCGTTGCGCTGGCAATAGGCAATGCCGCGGCCCGACACGACCTCGCCGCGCTGATCGCGCCGCGGCGACGCACGCGTCTCCCACTTCGCCTTCTCGGCCGCCGCCCTGATGATCGCGATGTCGCGCGGCTCCTTGATATGGCGCAGGCGGAACTCGATCGGGTCGAGGTTGAGCGCCGCCGCCACCTCGTCGATGAACGACTCGCTGGCGAAATGAATCTGCGGCCCGACCGGGTCGCGCAGGTGCGCGCTGCGCAGCGGCGAGGCGCGGTCGAGCAGCGGCGGGATCGTCTCCCAGGCGCTGCGCTTGTGCTCGAACACGTAGGCCTCGGCCGGTACGCCGAAGCCGTCGTTGACGCGCAGCGGCACGCCCAGCAGATGCCCGGCGAGCGTGTCGGCCGGGTTGCTCTCGTTCATCAGCACGTCGATGCGTGAGAAGCCCTTGCTGACGAAGTCATAAGCGACGACGTTGCCGGAGGCGTCGAGCGCGGCGCGGGCGCGATGGATCGAGGCCGGACCCTTCGGATCCCAACCCGTGCCCTGCTCGCGCATGTATTGCACGCGCACCGGCCGGCCGACCGCCTGCGCCAGCACCGCCGCGTCCATCGCGGCATCGCCGGCGTCATTGCGGCCGTAGGAGCCCGGGCCGACGACCCATATGGTGCGCACGTCTTCGGTTGGCACTTTCAGGATCGCCGCGACGCCGTCGCGCACGAAGTGGGTCTTCTGCGACCCGCTCCAGCAGGTGACCTTGCCGTCCTTGATTTCGACCAGCGCGCAGGCCGGCCCCATGCTGGCATGCGACTGGAACGGCCACTCGTATTCCGCCTCGATCACGCGGGCGGCGGTTTTGAACGCGTCGTCCACGTTGCCGACGTTGGCGCCGAGCTCGCGCTTGCGCACCGGCGCGGCGCGGATGTGGTCGTAAAGGCCGGCGGTCCCCGGGAACGCCACCGACGAGGGCGACCATTCCACCTTGAGCTTCTCGGCCGCCTGGATGGCGTCCCATTCCCGTTCGGCAACGACGCCGAGGAAACCCTTCTGCCACACCACCCGCGCGCCCGGGATGTCCTTGATCGAGGCCTCATCCACCTTGACCGGCTCGCTGCCGGCCGCCGGCGGGCGGATCATGCGCCCGTGCATCATGCCGGGGACTTTCACATCGGTGCAGAAATCTTCCTGACAGAACACTTTGGGGGCGACATCGGCGCGCTTGATCGGTTGGCCGACGATCTTGTGCTCGGTGTAGGGCTTCGGCTTGGCCTTGCCGGGCGCATAGAGCAGATTGCCGATCTCTTTGTTCCAGTCGAGCTGGACGTTGAAGTAGCGCCCGCCGATCAGCTCGGCGTAGCTCGCCTTCTTGCTCGGGTCGGCTTTGGCGTGCACCGAGCCGTCGGTCACCGCGAGCTGATCCGCCGGCAGCGCGTGCTTGGCGGCCGCCATTTCGACGAGCACGCGGCGCGCTTCCGCCGCCGCCATGCGCATCTGCTTGCCGCCCAACTGAACGCCGGTCGAGCCGGACGCACCGCCCTGATTCACGCTGGTCGCGGTGTCGCCCATGATGACTTTGACGTCGTTAAACTTCACGTCGAGTTCTTCCGCCACCATCTGGCCGATGGCGACGAACAAGCCGTGCCCCATGTCCATCTTGCCGAAGAAAGCCGAGACGGTGCCGTCGGCGTTGACCGCGATGTAAGAGGCAAGCTCGTTGGGCACGAGCGGCGGCCGCGCGCCCTGCGCGTAGGCGGCGTTGACGCCAAGCACCGTGTCGAGGCCGACCGGCATGCCGATCGACACCACGAGGGCGCCGCCGGCCTTGAGCAGCGCGCGGCGGGAGAAGGCCGAGGTTTTTTCCATCTTCGTCATCGTCGCCTCCCTCAGCCCATCATTTCGGCCGCGCGCTTGACCGCACGCAAAATCGCCATGTGGGTGCCGCACCGGCACTTGAGGCCCGAGAGCGCATCCTTGATTTCGGCTTCGGTCGGCTTCTTCTTTTCCTTGAGGAATGCCGCCGCCGTCATGATCCAGCCGTTGATGCAGTAGCCGCATTGCGGCACCTGCTCTTCCACGTAGGCCGTCTGCAGCGGGTGCGGCTTCTCCGGCGTGCCGAGGCCGGCGAGCGTGACGATCTTCCCGTCGCCCACCGCCGAGACCGGCGTGATGCACGAGCGGATCGGCTGCCCGTCGAGGTGCACCGTGCAGGCGCCGCATTGCGCCAGCCCGCAGCCGAAGTGCGGGTTGTTGAGCCCCACGTCGTTGCGCAGCGCATAGAGCAGCGGCATGTCCGGATCCGCCTCGACCGCATGGGCCGTGCCGTTCACGTTGAGCGAAAATCGTTGGTTCATGGTGGCGCGTCCTTCGGCGATGGCGCATAGGCTAGTGCAGCGCCGGGAGGAAGGGAACGGCCGTAAGCGACCATGCGCGCCGCCTCTCCGCCGTCATCCTCTGATGTCCGTTAAGTCAAGAGGCGGACGTGGTTATTTTTTCACGCACGGAACGGCGTGTGAGCACGTCGTAGCCGGTGCATTGGGTCTGGGAGCGGGCGTAGCTGCGACGGTTGATCGATCTCTGATACG
>JAFAUQ010000023.1 GCA_019243195.1 Hyphomicrobiales bacterium | reverse complement strand
CGGCCGTTCCGATGATCGCGACATGATCAGCGTCACGCCGGTAGGCGAGCACGAAGGCGAGCCGCCGCAACTCGTGCCGCGCGCCGCGGTCATCCGAATCATCGCGCCGCGGGTGGAAGAAATACTCGAGATGGTGCGCGACCGCCTCGCGTCGTCGCCGTTCGCAGCCGACCCGCACGGCCCTGTCGTTCTTGTCGGCGGATCGAGCCAGCTCGCCGGACTGCCGGATGTCGCCGCGCGCATTCTCGGGCGCCAGGTGCGGATCGGCCGCCCGCTCGGCATCGCCGGCCTGCCCGATATCGCCAAGGGGCCGGCCTTCGCGGCCGCCGCCGGGCTGCTCGTCTATCCGCAAATCGCTTACCTCGAACACTACGAACCGCGTCGCACGCGGCACCTGATGACAGGGACGGACGGCTACTTCTCAAGGGTCGGACGATGGCTCCGGGAGAGCTTTTGATGACCCGTGCTTGCAGGATCACCGATCGGCCGGCGGCGGACCGGCCGGAGAGGCGTTCGCGCCCGTGCTTTCGATGAGGCAGCCATGACCATCAACTTGAAAATGCCCGACATCCGGGAACTCAAGCCGCGCATCACCGTCTTCGGTGTCGGCGGCGCCGGCGGCAACGCGGTCAACAACATGATCACCGCCGGCCTCGTCGGGTGCGATTTCGTGGTCGCCAACACGGACGCCCAGGCGCTCGCGATGTCGAAATCGGAGCGCATCATCCAGATGGGCGTGCAGGTGACCGAGGGCCTCGGCGCGGGCTCGCAGCCCGAAGTCGGACGCGCCGCGGCCGAAGAGGTGATGGACGAAATCCGCGATCATCTCACCGGCGCGCATATGGTGTTCGTCACCGCCGGCATGGGCGGCGGCACCGGGACCGGCGCATCGCCGGTCGTCGCCCGCGTCGCGCGCGAACTCGGCATTCTCACGGTCGGAGTCGTGACCAAGCCGTTCCAGTTCGAAGGCCAGCGCCGCATGAAGGTTGCGGAATCAGGCATCACGGAATTGCAGAAGCACGTCGACACGCTGCTGATCATTCCGAATCAGAATTTGTTCCGGGTGGCGAACGAGAAGACGACGTTCGCGGATGCCTTCGCGATGGCCGACCAGGTGCTCTATTCCGGCGTCGCCTGCATCACCGACCTGATGGTCAAGGAAGGCCTTATCAATCTCGACTTCGCCGACGTGCGCGCGGTCATGCGCGAGATGGGCAAGGCGATGATGGGCACGGGCGAAGCATCGGGCGAGAAGCGCGCGCTCACCGCGGCCGAAGCCGCGATCTCCAATCCGCTGATCGACGACTCTTCGATGAAGGGTGCCCGCGGCCTGCTCATCTCGATCACAGGCGGCCGCGACCTCACGCTCTATGAGGTCGACGAGGCCGCAACCCGCATCCGTGAGGAAGTCGATCACGAGGCCAATATCATCGTCGGCGCCACTTTCGACGAGGGGCTCGACGGCATCATCCGCGTCTCGGTGGTTGCAACCGGCATCGATCAGGCCCTCATGGCGGCGCATCCGCACGCCTCGATCGATTCGCGGCTTGCCGAGCTGACCCAGAAGTTGCGCACCAACACGCAGCGCCTCAACGAGCGGCACGACGGTGCTGCCGAGGCGGCGCCAGCGGCGGCCGCGCGTCCGCAATCGGCGAAGCCCGCAGCTCCCGCGCCGACCCTGCCGCCGGCCGGAACGATCGAGGACGTCACCATCCGGCCGCTGCCGGCCAAGCCGTCGCTCTTCATCGATCCGGCGGAAAATCGCGCCTCCCACGTCGGCTCGGAGCCGCCGGCCCCGCAGGCGTTCGTGCCGCCGGTGCCCGAGCGGCCGCCGGTGCGCCCGCGCATGCCGCGGATTGAGGAACTGCCGCTGCCGGCGCAGAATCAACTGCGCGCGAGCCGTGGCGACGTCCCGGAGCGTGCCAGCCCCGAAAAGCGTCGCACTTCGCTGCTCCAGCGCTTGGCGGCCGTGGGCCTCGGCCGTCGCGAGGAAGACGAATCGGAAGAGGCTCCGCAACCCGCCGCACCGCGAATCGCCGCGCCGATTCCGCCCCGGCCGGCGCCTGCGCCGCGGCCGATCGAGCCGCGCGCTCCAGCCCCGGAACTACGGGCTCCCGCCCCCGACCCGCGCACTTCCATGCCGGACCCGGTGTCGGAGTATGCCAAGCGCCCGGTCGCCCCGCGGCCCGCCCCGCAAGGCCTCGATCACCACGGCCGCACAGCGCCTGTGCATAACTCGATCGACGAGGATCAACTCGAGATCCCCGCCTTCCTGCGGCGCCAAGCGAATTGATCCCTGAAAGCCGACGACGAGCGGCACTAGTGTGGCGGTTCAGAAGTCCGCATCATTCTTGCAGCGAGTCCGAGATGCGGACTTCTGAACCAAAGCCACACTAGATTCAATAAGTTGCTAGTGCCCTTCGATTCCGAAGTTCGCAAACGAGCGGGCCGCACTATGGTGCGAACTTCGGAATCGGGGCACTAGCCGCTCGCCGGATTCGCGTAAATTATAGTGCTTTGGCCCCGGCCTAAGCCACGATGAATGCTGCCCGAGTTGCGGCGGGGAAACAGTAACAGTCGGTAAAAAACCGTGAATTGGCCTCATTCGCCACAACCGGTAATGTTTACGACACAGGGGCTATTCGCCAAGGGGGACGGCGGCGGGCGACGCACTTTGCTCCGCAACTCAAGCTTCCTCCGTTCGAGGCGAACGCAAGGCCTGAAGGGGCGCGGCGGCCACAGGGAAGGCGAGCGCGTCCGTGGGCCGATGGGGTTGCGGACGTTGAGCACAAAAGCGGGCAGGCAAACGACCCTTGGCGACCGCGCAACGGTCGCCGGCATTGGGGTTCACACCGGGCTTCCGGTCACCCTCACGCTTCATCCCGCGGAAGCCGGCACGGGTGTCACCTTCGTGCGCTGCGGCGTGGACGGCCGCCCGGAACTCGAAATCCACGCCAACGCCCGGTCGGTATCGGCCACGGAACTTGCGACCGTGCTGGGCGATGGCACCGGCCCCGGCATCTCAACCATCGAACACATCATGGCGACGCTGTGCGGGCTCGGCGTCGACAACGCGATAGTTGAATTGGACGGACCGGAAGCGCCAATCATGGATGGCAGCGCCGCCCGCTTCGTCGAAGCCGTCGATCGGGCCGGTATTGTCAGGCTTGCGGCGCGGCGCCGTTTCACCAAGGTGCTCAAGCCGGTTCGCGTGATCAAGGACGAGGCCCTCGGCGAATTGCGGCCTTACGAGCACGGGTTCCGCGTCGACGTAGAGATCGACTTCGACCATCCGCTCATCGGCCGGCAGGAGTTTGGTCTCGACGTCGAGCCGGCAAGCTTCCGGCGCGAAATCGCCCGCGCCCGCACCTTCGGCTTCATGCGCGACGTGGGCAGGCTGTGGAGTTCAGGCTACGCACTCGGCGCCTCGCTTGAGAACACGCTGGTGCTCTCCGAGGATCGTGTCGTCAATCCGGAAGGCCTGCGCTTTGCCGACGAGTTCGTGCGTCACAAGGTGCTCGACGCGGTTGGCGATCTCTCGCTGGCCGGCGCGCCGATTCTGGGTGCCTACCGCTCGGTGCGCGGCGGGCACCAGCTCAACCACGCTGTGCTCTGCGCTTTGATTGCCGATCCGACCGCCTGGACGGTTGTTGAAGCCCCCGCTCCACGCGTGCGCGCCCATGCCGACGTGGCCGCCGGTCTGGTGGCGCCGGCGTATGGGGCCGAGGTTTCTTAGGCAGCCTGTTTCCGCCTTATTCCCGGCCGAATGTCAGCCTAATCGCGTAGTGGCTCGCGCGCTTTCCGTTACGACTGTGCGGGTCATGGCGCCCATATCAGCGCATTTCGAGGGGAACGAAACCGCGCCCATGGCTTTGCGTTCGGTAAACCCAACCCGCGGGGGGCGGGAGGGGCGCGCGTTCGCCCGGGTGGCGCTGTGCGCGCTCGCGCTCGCCATTTTGCCCGCGTGCAGCCTGTTCGGCGAAAAGGATGTGCCGGTCGCAGACGATCCGGCCGACCGTCTCTACAACGAGGGCCTTTTCCTCCTTAACAGCAAGCACGATTTCAAGGCCGCGGCGAAAAAATTCGAGGAGGTCGATCGCCAGCACCCCTATTCGGAATGGGCGCGCAAGTCACTGATAATGACCGCCTACGCCTATTACGAGGGGAAAGATTACGAGGAAGCGATTTCCGCGGCGAAGCGCTACGTGACGCTGCATCCCGGCAGTCCCGACGCGGCCTACGCGCAGTATCTGATCGGGTCATCCTATTTCGATCAGATTCCCGACATTACCCGCGATCAGGCGCGCACCGAGCGCGCCGTGCAGGCGCTCGATGAGGTGACGCGCAAGTTCCCCAACACCGAGTATGCGGTGAGCGCGAAGCACAAAGTCGACATGGCGCGCGACAACATCGCCGGCAAGGAGATGGAGATCGGGCGCTACTATCAGCAAAAGCGCGACTTCGTCGGATCGATCAACCGCTTCAAGGTCGTGGTGACGCAATATCAGACGACGCGTCACGTCGAGGAGGCGCTTTTCCGGCTGACCGAGGTCTACATGGCGCTTGGCATTCCCGGCGAGGCGCAAACCGCGGCCGCCGTGCTCGGCCATAACTTTCCCGACAGCACTTGGTACAAAGACGCCTACAAGCTGGTGAAAGAGGGCGGGTTCGAGCCGCACGAGGACCAGGGCTCCTGGATCAGCCGCGCGTTCAAGAAAATCGGCCTCTAACGGCCCTTTGTTCCTTTTGGATTGGCCTCGAAGGGTCACCGCAAGGGCCGGGAATCAGGATAGTACAGGGTCATGTTGGCCCGGCTTTCGATCCGCGACATCGTATTGATCGAGCGGCTCGACATCGATTTCGCACCCGGCCTCTCGGTCCTCACCGGCGAAACCGGCGCGGGCAAATCCATCCTGCTTGATGGGTTCGCGCTGGCGCTCGGCGCGCGCGGCGACGCCAGTCTGGTGCGGCAGGGCGCCGAGCAGGGGCAGGTCACGGCGTCCTTCGACGTCGCGCCGGGGCACCCGGCGTGGTCGATCCTCGCCGCGAACGATATCGCGGCGGACGATGAATTGATTCTGCGGCGCGTGCAGCTTTCCGACGGGCGCACCCGCGCCTTCGTCAACGACCAGCCGGTCAGCGTCCAGGTGCTCAAGAGCCTCGGAACAGCGCTGGTGGAAATCCACGGCCAGCATGACGAGCGCGCGCTCGTCGACGTGGCGACCCATCGCATGCTGCTCGATGCCTATGGCGGGCTTGAGGTCGACGCGACGGAAACCGGGCGGGCGTGGAGCGATTGGCGCGCCGCGGTCGAGGCTTTCGATGCGCACCGCGCCCGCGTCGAGCAGGCGACGCGCGAGGCCGATTGGCTGCGGCACGCGGTCGAGGAGCTTAAAACCCTCGCGCCCGCCCCCGGCGAGGAGACCGCGCTCGCCGCCCGCCGCACCGCCATGATGCAGGCCGAGAAAGTCGCGGGCGATCTGCGCGATGCTCACGAGGCGGTGGCAGGAGCCCGCTCGGCCGTCCCCATGCTCGCGTCGGCCGTGCGTCGGTTGGAGCGCCGCGCCGCGCAGGCCCCGGCCCTGATCGAACCGGCGGCCAAATCGCTCGACGCGGCGCTCCATTCGCTCGAGGACGCGCGCACGCATCTCGAGGCCGCGCTGCGCGCGGCCGACCATGACCCGCGCGAACTCGAGCGCATCGAGGAACGCCTGTTCGCGTTGCGGGCGGCCGGACGCAAATACAACGTCGCGATTGATGACTTGGCGGCGCTCGCGGCGCGCTACGCCGCCGATCTCGCGGCGCTCGATGCGGGGGCGCAGGAGCTTACCCGGCTCGAAGCGCGCGCGCGCGACGCTGAAGCGCACTACCGCGCACGCGCCTCGGCGCTGTCCGCGGCGCGCCGCCGTGCCGGCGCAAAGCTCGACAAGGCGGTCGCGGCCGAACTAAAACCGCTCAAGCTTGAGCGGGCGCGCTTCTCAACCGAGATCGCGAGCGAGCTTGCGGCGGCGGGGCCGGGTGGGATCGACCGCGTCGAGTTCTGGGTGCAGACCAATCCGGGTACCCGGCCGGGGCCGTTGATGCGAGTTGCCTCGGGTGGCGAACTGGCGCGCTTTCTTCTTGCCCTCAAAGTCGTGCTCTACGACCGCGGCTCCGCTCCCACCTTGATCTTCGATGAGGTCGACACAGGGGTCGGCGGCGCCGTCGCCGACGCCATCGGCGTGCGCCTGGCGCGGCTTGCCACGCGCGTCCAGGTCGTCGCGGTGACCCATGCGCCGCAGGTCGCGGCCCGCGCGGACCGCCACTATCTGATATCGAAGGACACGCTCGACCGCGGCAAGCGCGTCGCCACCCGCGTGAACGAGGTCGCCGCCGAGCGCCGGCGCGAGGAGATTGCTCGCATGCTCGCCGGCGCCGAAATCACCGAAGAGGCCCGTGCGGCCGCCGAGCGCCTCATCCGCGCCGCCGCGGGTTGATCCCTCCCAGCGCGGGAGGAATAACATGGGCATCATGGCCCCCCGCGACGCAACCCGCATCGCCATTGACGCGCTGACCGACGCCCAGGCGAAGAGCGAACTCAAGCGCCTGGCCGCCGAGATCGGCGCCCACGACCGCCGGTACTATCAGGATGACGCGCCGACGGTTTCCGATGCCGTCTACGACGCGCTGCGCCGGCGCAACGAGGAAATCGAGGCGCGGTTTCCCGGCCTCGTGCGGACCGACTCACCCTCGCGGCGCGTCGGGGCTGCGCCGGCGCGCGGCTTTGCCAAGGTGCGGCACCGCGTGCCGATGCTCTCGCTCGGCAACGCGTTCAGCGAAGACGATGTGCGCGACTTCGTCGAGCGCATCCGCCGCTTCCTCAAGCTCTCCGCCGACGAGCCGATTGCATTCTCGGCCGAGCCCAAGATCGACGGCCTCTCGATGTCGCTGCGCTACGAGGGCGGCGAATTGGTCACCGGCGCGACGCGGGGCGACGGCACCGAGGGCGAGGACGTAACGGCGAACATCCGCACCCTCGAGGATGTGCCCAAGAAACTCAAAGGCCGGCACGTTCCGGACATCTGTGAAGTGCGCGGCGAAGTCTACATGACCAAACATGCGTTTTTGGCGCTCAACAAGCGCCAAGCCGAAAGCGGCGGGCAGATCTTCGCCAACCCGCGCAACTCGGCGGCCGGGTCGCTGCGTCAGAAAGATCCGGCGATCACCGCGTCACGGCCGCTTGGTTTCTTCGGCTATGCCTGGGGCGAGATGAGCGCGATGCCGGCCGACACGCAATCCGGCATGATCAAGTGGCTCGAATCCTGCGGCTTCAAAACCAACCCGATGGCCAAGACCTGCCGCTCGGCCGACGACCTGCTCGCTTTTCATCATCAGATCGAATTGCGCCGCGGCGAACTCGACTACGACATCGACGGCGTCGTCTACAAAATCGACCGGCTCGACTGGCAGGAGCGGCTCGGTTTCGTCTCGCGCACGCCCCGTTGGGCGATCGCGCACAAATTCCCTGCCGAGAAGGCGGTCACCGTCGTCAAGGACATCGATATCCAGGTCGGCCGCACCGGCGCCTTGACGCCGGTGGCCAAGCTCGATCCGGTCACGGTCGGCGGCGTGGTGGTGCAGAACGCGACGCTCCATAACGCCGACGAGATCGCCCGGCTCGACGTGCGCATCGGCGACACCGTGGAAATCCAGCGGGCCGGCGACGTGATCCCGCAGGTGCTCGGCGTGGTAACGGAAAAGCCACGCGGCGCCGAGCCCTACCGCTTTCCAACCAAATGCCCGTGCCCGCTGCATACGCCGGTCGTGCGCGAGATCAACGCGGCGGGCGAGGAGGGCGTGCGCTTCCGCTGCTCCGGCGAGTTCGCCTGCCCGTATCAGAGAATGGAGCATCTCAAGCATTTCGTCTCCCGCCGCGCGTTCGACATCGACGGGCTGGGCGAGAAGCAGATCCAGTTGTTCTACGAGCGCGACTGGGTGAAGGAGCCGGGCGACATCTTCACGCTCGAGGCGCGCAACGGAAAAATCCGCCTCGAAGAGGTGGAAGGTTACGCCGAGACCTCGGTTCGTAACCTGTTCAGTGCGATCAGGGCGCGGCGAGACATTCCGCTCGATCGTTTCATCTACGCGCTTGGCATCCGGCACGTCGGCGACACGACCGCGCTCGCGCTGGCGCGCGGCTATGGCACCTGGGATGCGTTCGAGGAGGCGTGCCGCATGATCGCGCGCGGCGACGAGGAAACCAAGGAGGAAATGGACGCGCTCGACCAGATCGGCGAGACCGTGATCGACAGCATCGCCAAATATTTCGCCGAGAAGCACAATCGCGACATCGTCGAGCGGCTGACCCGGCAAGTGAGAATCCGTGACGCCGAAAGGCCGAAGGATTCAGCCGTCGCCGGCAAGACCGTGGTGTTCACCGGCGCGCTCGAGAAAATGACGCGCGACGAGGCCAAGGCCATGGCCGAGCGGCTCGGCGCCAAGGTCGCGGGCTCGGTATCGAAGAAAACCGACTACGTGGTTGCCGGTCCGGGCGCCGGCTCGAAGCTCGGCAAGGCGCGCGATTTGGGCGTGGCCGTGCTCAGCGAGGACGAGTGGCTGGGGATGGTAGCGGCGACGTAGCGCCTCGGCGATCGAGTCAATGAACAAATGAGCGACAATCCTTCTACTTGAGACTTCTCATCAGGGGAAAGAGAAAAATGGAACTCGAGGACTTTTTGCCTATCCTGATCAGCGCCCTTGCAGTTGTTGTCGCAGCCGGGACTCTGTTCAAGGGCATTATTGAACTTCGTAAGTCGACGGTTACAAAACGAGTTGAGATATTTTTATTGTTGCGTTCGCGACTACGAGAAGATGAGTCATTCATTGAGATATGTGAATTGTTAGAGTTAGACGACAAGAAACTACGAGATATTCCGCTAGTCCAAAAAGATAGATTCACTGGATTCTTTGAGGAGCTTGCAATCATGCGTAACTCCGGTTTAATCGGTAACGATCTTGCCTTATACATGTTTGGTTATTATGCAATCATGTGTAAGAACAGTGAGAATTATTGGTACGGTCTAAATAAAGAGCAGATTTTGTGGTCTCTCTTTTTTGATTTTGCGTCGGACATGGAGCGTCGGCATCATAATTATTCCTATCGGGCTAAAGAGCTCAGAATTAGATAGTTTTCACTTCCTTCATCCTCTCTTGACCAGCCCCACGAACGCCACCGCGCCGGCGAGGCCAAAGCCGAGCATCACCACGACCATCGGCAGGGCGGAATTGGCGCCGTCGATCAGGTGGCTCACAAGCTGCGCGGAGAGCGCGCCGAGGCCCATTTGCAGGAATCCGGCAAAGCCCGAGGCGGTGCCGGCGGCCTGCGGGCGCACGCTCACCGCGCCGGCGAGCGCGTTGGGCATCAAAAACCCGCTGCCCACCGAAATGATGACTTGCGGGACGAAGATGATGGCGGGCCCGCCGTGGGGCAGAGCGATGACGAGCACGGTCTCGACGCTCACGGCGAAAAGCGCAAGCAGCGTGCCCCACCAGATCATGCGGTCGACACCCAGCCGGGCCGAGTACTGGGCGGCGATGAAATTCCCCGCCATGTAGCCAAGCGAGGCTACCGCGAACCACACGCCGTAGACGGCGGAGCTGCGGCCCATCATGGTCACGACCACGTGCGGGGCCCCGCCGATGTAGACGAAGAACATCGCCGAGTTGGCGGCGACGCACAGCGCGTAGCCGCAGAATTGCGGCGTCGCGATCAGCAGGCGTGCTTCCTCCAGGAAACGCACGATGCCGCCGCTTCTCGCCGCCGCTTGCGTCTCCGGCAGCACGCGGATCGCGCCGATCAAGGTCGCCGCGCTGACGAGACCGACGAACGCGAATATGGCCTCCCACCCGAGCGCGCTATCGAGAAATCCGCCGATCATCGGCGCCAGCATCGGGGCGACCACCGTTGCCGTGGTGACCCAGCCGATCATCGCCGCGGCGCGGTCGCGGTCGTAGAGGTCACGGATGATGGCGCGCCCCACCACGACCCCGGTCGAGGCGCCGATCGCCTGCACGATACGCGCCACGATCAGCGCCTCGATGCTCGTCGCCGCGAGCGCGGCGACGCTTGAAACCGCCGCCAGGGTCAATCCGGCGAGCACCACGGGCCGGCGGCCGAACTGGTCGGAGAGCGGCCCCATCACCAGTTGTGAGGCCGCAAGCCCGAGCAGATAAAGTGACAGCGTGAGTTGCACGGCCGCGGCATCGGTCCCGAACGTCACCACCAGGCCGGGCACGGCGGGGGTGAGGATGTTCAGGGCCATCGGGCCGATCGCCGTCATTGCGACGAGAAGAATGAGCACGCGCCGCGCGCCAGGATGGGCCTTTGGCGCGGAGCGTGCCTGATCGGGCAACCGAACGGTGCTCACGCGTCCGCCACCTAGCGCTGGAGCGGTCGCGTTGCCGCCTCCAGCCACGCGCGCGTGTCGGCATCGACGAGCGGTGCCAGCGTCGCGCCGACGCGAGCGTGATACGCGTCGAGCCAATCGCGTTCTTCATTTGTCAGGAGCGACTGTTCGATGAGCCGGCGGTCGATCGGCGCCAACGTGAGCGTTTCCAGCGCGTTGAGCTCCTTCTCGCCGCCCGGGCTCGGCGGCGCGGCGATGACCAGCACGAGGTTTTCGATGCGGATGCCGTAAGCGCTCCGACGGTAATAGCCGGGCTCGTTGGAGAGAATCATGCCGCGTTTGAGCGGCGTCGTGCCGAGCTTCGAAATGCGCGCCGGCCCCTCGTGCACCGACAAATAGCTTCCGACGCCGTGGCCGGTGCCGTGATCGAAATCGAGCCCGGCCGCCCACAGATACTGTCGCGCGAAGCTGTCGAGTTGCGCGCCGGTCGTGCCGTCGGGAAACACCGAACGGGCAATGGCGATATGCCCCTTGAGCACGCGCGTGAAGCGCTCGCGCATTTCACTGCTCGGTGTGCCGACAACTACCGTGCGGGTGATGTCGGTCGTGCCATCCTCGTATTGCCCGCCGGAATCGACCAAGAACAACTCGCCCGGATTGATCCGCCGGTTCGACGCGTGCGTGACGCGGTAGTGCACGATCGCCCCATTCGGACCCGAGCCCGCGATCGTTGGGAACGACACGTCCTTGAGCAGTCCGGTCTCGCGCCGGAAGCTTTCCAGCGCCGCCACCGCGTCGATCTCGGTCAAGTTCCCGCGCGGCGCCTCGCGATCGAACCAGGCAAGGAACCGCGCGACCGCGGCACCGTCGCGGCGATGGGCGGCGCGCGCGCCTTCAATCTCGACCGCGTTCTTGACGGCTTTCATCAGCGCGATCGGATCGGATCCGCGCGAGAGTTTGCCGCCGGCCGCGGTGATGGTGCGCGCGAGTGCATCGGCCGCAGTCGCCTGGTCGAGGCGCACGATATGGCCGGCGGACCCGAGCGTCGCGAGATCGGATTCAAGCGCCGCCGGCTCGCGCACGTCGGCGAGTTCCTCGAGCCGGTCGCGCACCGTATTCGTGAGTTTGCGGCCGTCCACATAAAGCGCGGGACGGCCCTGCTTCGGCACCAGCGCGAAGGCGAGCGGCAGCGGCGTATGCGCCACATCGCTGCCCCGAATGTTGAAGGCCCAGGCCACCGCCTGCGGGTCCGATACTGTAAGCGCATCGGCGCGCGCCTTGGCGACTTCGGCGGCAACGCGCGTGAGCTTGGCGGACGCATCCTCGCCGGCGAAACGCAGGTCGTGCAGCACGACCGGACCGAGCGGCGGCGCCGGCCGGTCGGACCAGATGATGTCGACCGGGTTGGACTCGACCGCCACGAGGGTAGCGCCGGCCGCTTCGGCGGCCTTCGCGAGCCTCTCGGCTCCGGCGACGGTGTGCAGCCACGGGTCGTAGCCGAGCTTGGTGCCGGCGGCGAGGTTCTCCTCAATCCAGGTTTCCGGCGGCCGCTCGATCAGGTGCTCGATGACGAACAGCGCCGCGTCCACCTGCTCGCGCGCCTGGAGCAGATAGCGTCCGTCGACGAATAGCACGCCGCGGTCCGCAAGCACCACGGCGACACCTGCCGATCCGGAAAAACCAGTGAGCCACGCGAGGCGCTCCTCGGACGCAGGGAGATATTCGTTCTGCTGCCGGTCCGCGTGCGGCACGATCAGGCCGTCGAGGCCGCGCCGCTTGAGTTCGGCGCGCAAGGCCGCGACGCGCGCCGGCGCGGCCGCCGGTTCGGTGCGGTCGTCGAAAGTCTGGAAGCGGGCCTCGAACATCGTCATGCAACCTTATGGACGCCGTATCCCTGCGGCAATCGCTCTTATCCTGTCAGATTTTCCAGTTGACGGATGGGCCGGACAATTGCGACCGGGCATTCCCTT
>JAFAUQ010000262.1 GCA_019243195.1 Hyphomicrobiales bacterium | reverse complement strand
CCGGTTTCGGTATAAGCCGCGACCACGGCCGCCGCGACGCACAGGGTCGCGATCCCGCTCCAGGCGCCGAGCCGCCAGGCTTTGCGCGCGATTGTGGACCGCGCCCCCTCGTCATCGCGCCCGCGCCTCGCCATCGCCGTCATTCCGGAGGACGAATCATTCTGAAAACGTTAGCAGAATCCGGCGATCCTGACGCGTGTGCGTCGAAGACGGTTGGGCTTCCACCCCCAGGCGTCTGCCGTTATGAGCGCCCCCATCGCGTTCGAGGGACTTAATGGCCGATCGAACCTGCCTCGCGATCGTGCTGGCCGCCGGCGAGGGTACGCGCATGCGCTCGCTCCGGCCAAAAGTGCTGCACGCGCTCGGCGGCAAGCCGCTGCTCGCCCACGCGCTCGCGTCCGTCGCCGAGGCCAATGCGGTTGCGGTGGTGGTCGGTCCGGGCCAAGAGGCAGTGGCGGCCGAGGCCCGCAGCCTCCGGCCGGAGGCCGACATCTTTGTACAGGCGGAGCGCCGCGGCACGGCGCACGCGGTGCTCGCCGCCGCGCCGGCAATCGCCCGCGGCTATGATGATCTGCTGGTGGTGTTTGCCGATACGCCGTTCGTGACCAGAGCAACGCTCGAGCGCCTGCGCAAACCTCTCGGAAATGGAACGGCCGTCGCAGTCCTTGGATTCTGCGCCGCCGACCCTACCGGTTACGGCCGGCTGATCGTCGAAGGCAAGAAGCTCCTGGACATCCGCGAAGAGCGCGACGCGAGCGCAACGGAGCGCGTCATCACGCTGTGCAACGCCGGCGTCATGGCGCTCGATGGGGGGGTCGCGCTCGACATCTTGCGCGCGATCGACGACCGCAACAGCAAACACGAATTCTATCTCAGCGACGCCGTGAAGATTGCCCGCGCCAAGGGCTTCGACGCGGTCGCGCTGGAAACCGAGGAGGATGAAGTGCGCGGCATCAACACGCGGGCGCAGCTCGCGGAAGCAGAGGGCGTGTTGCAGCAAAGGCTGCGCGCGGCCGCGATGGACGGCGGGGCGACGCTGGTCGCGCCGGAGACCGTGTTTCTTGCCGAGGACACGAAGCTCGGCCGAGACGTGACAGTCGAGCCCTACGTGGTGTTCGGTCCCGGAGTCGTGGTGGAGGACGGCGCCGTCGTCCGCTCCTTCTCGCACCTTGAAGGCGCACACATCGGCAAGGGCGCTTCGGTCGGCCCCTTTGCCCGGCTGCGACCCGGCGCGCGGCTGGGGGCGAAAACGCGGATCGGCAATTTCGTCGAGGTGAAGGAAGCAACCATCGAGGCCGGCGCCAAGGCCCCACATCTGGCCTACATCGGCGACGCTCGGGTTGGCGAGAACGCGAATGTCGGCGCGGGCACCATCACCTGCAACTACGACGGTGTCGACAAGCACCGGACCGACATCGGCAAGGACGCGTTCATCGGCTCGAACTCGGCACTGGTCGCGCCGGTTGCGATCGGGGAGGGCGCTTATGTAGGGTCGGGATCAGTGATCACCCGGGACGTGCCGGCGGGGGCGTTAGCCGTCGGGCGGGCCCGGCAGGTGGTCAAGGAGGGCTGGGCGACGCGGCTCAACGCCAAGAAACAAGCCGGTAAGAAACGGGCGCATGCGCCCGATTAACCAATGATGAACTATCCGCGGGTGCCCGCCATTGTCATGCCGAAACGGATTGTTTGTCACAGACCGACACGGATTGTGACTTCCGCGGACTGTTAGGCCCGTTTAAACCGGCCGAGGGATAGCGGGATATACTCTAAGCGGGGTGGCTCTCCATGTGCGGGATCATCGGAATTCTCGGCCGCGTGCCGGTTGCCGACCAGATGGTCGATGCTCTCAAACGTCTGGAATATCGCGGCTATGACTCAGCCGGCGTCGCAACCCTCGAAGACGGCCACCTGACCCGTCGGCGCGCGGAAGGCAAGCTCAAGAATCTGGAGCAGCGCCTCGCACGCGCGCCCCTCGCCGGCACGATCGGCATCGGGCATACGCGCTGGGCGACCCACGGCCGCGTCAATGAGACCAACGCGCATCCGCACGCCACCGGCCGCGTGGCCGTCGTCCATAACGGCATCATCGAGAACTTCCGCGAGCTGCGCGAAGACCTCGAAGCCAAGGGCGCCAAATTCGCGACCGAGACCGACACCGAGGTCGTCGCCCATCTGGTCGCCACCGAGATGAAGAACGGCCGCGCGCCGGTCGAGGCCGTAGCGTCTGCGCTACCGCGCCTGCGCGGTGCCTTTGCGCTCGTCTTCATGTTCGAGGGCGAAGAGGATTTGCTCGTCGGCGCCCGCAAAGGACCGCCGCTCGCCGTCGGCTACGGCGAAGGCGAAATGTATCTCGGCTCCGATGCGATCGCGCTTGCTCCCTTTACCGACGCGGTGAGTTACCTCGACGACGGGGACTGGGTCGTGGTCCATCGCGACGGTGCGCAGGTGCACGACGCCAAGGGCCGCGTCGTCAAACGCAGCATCATCAAATCTTCCGCTTCCGCCTTCCTGGTCGACAAGGGCAACCATCGCCATTTCATGGCCAAGGAAATCCACGAGCAGCCGGAAGTAGTCGGGCACACGCTCGCCCATTGCCTCGACATGGTCGCCGAATCAGTCGCGCTGCCGATAGAGCTGCCGTTCGATTGGCGCAAGCTCGAGCGGGTCGCGATTTCCGCCTGCGGCACGGCCTATTACGCGGGCCTCATCGCCAAATACTGGTTCGAACGCTTCGCGCGCCTGCCGGTCGAAATTGATATTGCGTCGGAGTTCCGTTACCGCGAGGCGCCGCTGCGCAAGGGCGACCTCTCAATCTTCGTCTCCCAGTCGGGAGAGACCGCCGACACGCTCGCTTCGCTGCGCTACGCGCGCGAGCAGGAGCAGCACGTGCTCTCCATCGTCAACATGCAAGGCTCGAGCATCGCTCGCGAAAGCGACGTGGTCCTGCCGACCCTCGCCGGCCCGGAAATCGGCGTGGCGTCAACCAAAGCATTCACGTGCCAGCTTGCGGCGCTCGCGTGTTTGGCGATCGCCGCCGGCCGCGCGCGCAAGGTTCTTTCCCGCGAGGACGAAAAGAAGCTCGTGCGCGCGCTCATCGAGGTGCCGCGCCACATGACGGAGGCTTTGGCGATCGAGCCGACGATCGAGCATCTCGCGCGCGAGCTCGCGAAGAGCCGTGACGTGCTTTACCTCGGCCGCGGCACGAGCTTTCCGATCGCGCTCGAAGGCGCGCTCAAGCTCAAGGAAATTTCCTACATCCACGCGGAGGGCTACGCCGCCGGCGAGCTCAAGCACGGGCCGATCGCGCTGATCGACGAGACCCTGCCGGTCATCGTCATCGCGCCCTACGACCGGGTGTTCGTGAAGACCGTGTCCAACATGCAAGAGGTGGCGGCGCGCGGCGGCCGCATCATCCTCGTGACCGATCCGAAGGGCGCGCGCGAGGCGGCGATCGAATCTGCCGTGACGCTGACGATGCCGGAGATGCCCGCGACGGTGACGCCGCTCGTCTACGCCGTCCCGGTGCAGCTCATCGCATATCACACCGCCGTGGTCATGGGGACCGACGTGGACCAGCCGCGCAACCTGGCGAAATCGGTCACCGTCGAATAAATGCGGCTCGCCGCCGCAGTTGCGCGCAGGCCTAATGGTGCCTAATTGCTGGCGTTCGGGCTATAGTGCCGCCGACGAGCCATGACCGAGTCCTGAATGACGAACCCGGAAATCCCCACTGTGCCGAGTGACGTGGCGGATTCGCTCGTTTCGTCCGAACCGGTTGCAGCGGCTGCCCCCGCGAGCGCGCGCGGGCGCATCCGCAACTATTTCCTCACTGGGCTGATCGTCGCCGGACCGGTCGCCATCACCCTTTACCTGATCTGGTCGTTCGTGACCTGGGTCGATGGATTGGTGCGCCCATTCATCCCGCCCGCGTTCCGGCCGGAGAGCTATCTGCCGATCCAGATCCCCGGCTTCGGGCTCATCATCGCGTTTCTCGCGCTGACCTTGCTCGGCTTCCTCACCGCCAATTTCGTCGGGCGCAAGCTCGTCGAGTTCAGCGAGCACATCATCGAGCGCATGCCGGTGGTGCGTCCGCTCTACCGCGGCCTCAAGCAGGTGTTCGAGACGCTGTTTTCAAAGTCGGCTTCGACCTTCCGTACCGTCGGTTTGGTCGAGTTCCCGGCGCCCGGCATGTGGTCGCTGGTGTTTCTTTCCGCACCCCCGGGCGCCGACATCACCGCGCGGCTGCCGAGCCAGGAGGAGCACGTCTCCGTATTCATGCCGTGCACGCCGAACCCGACCACCGGCTTCTTCTTCTTCGTGCCGCGGCGCGAGGTCATCGAGCTCGATATCCCGGTCGAAGCGGCCGCCAAGCTGATCATGACCGCCGGCATGATCCAGCCGGGCGGCCGCGATCACTCCCGGCTCGCGGCATTGGCCGAAAGCGCGCGCGCCGCCAAGGCGATGCACTCCGTCGCCCCAGCCAAATAGTCAGCCTGCCCGCAACAGCCGAATCGCCTCGTCCCGCTCGAACAGATAGAGCAGGTGGCGCAGCGCCTCGCCGCGTTCGGTCTTGAGATCGGGATCGCGTGCAAGGATGAGCGCCGCATCCTGGCGCGCCGGCTCGAGCAGGTCCGCATGCATCTCGATGCGGGCGAGGCGAAAGCCGGGCACGCCGCTCTGGCGCGTTCCCAGCAGATCGCCCTCACCGCGCAGCCGCAGATCCTCCTCGGCAATACGGAAGCCGTCCTCGGTCTCGCGCATGATCGCGAGGCGCGCCTTCGCGGTTTCTCCGAGAGGTGCCTTATAGAGGAGGAGGCAGGTTGAACGGCCGGTGCCGCGGCCGATGCGGCCGCGCAGCTGATGGAGCTGTGCGAGCCCGAACCGCTCCGCGTGCTCGATCACCATCACGGTCGCCTCGGGCACGTCGACCCCGACTTCGATCACCGTCGTGGCGACGAGTAAGCCGGTCTCGCCACGCGAGAAGCGCGCCATTGCGGCGTCCTTATCGGCACCCCGGAGCTGTCCGTGGATAAGATCGACCGCCGCGCCGAAGCGTTTCTTCAGCGCCGCGAAGCGCTCCTCGGCCGCCGCGAGATCAGTGGCTTCGGATTCCTCGATCAGCGGGCAGACCCAATAGACGCGCTCGCCGCGTTCGAGCGCGCGTCCGACGGCGGCAATCACTTCCTCGACGCGGCCGAGCGGCACCGTGCGTGTGTCGATCGGCAAGCGGCCGGCCGGCTTCTCGCGCAGCTCGGATATGTCCATGTCGCCAAAATAGGTGAGCACCAGGGTGCGCGGGATCGGCGTTGCGGTGAGCACCAGCACGTCAACCGCTTCGCCTTTGCGCGCGAGCGCCAGCCGCTGGTGCACGCCGAACCGGTGCTGCTCGTCGACGACCGCCAGCGCGAGGTCCTTGAACACGACGCCTTCCTGAAACAGCGCGTGGGTGCCGAGCACAAGGTCGAGTTCGCCGCCCGCGAGCCGCTCCAGCATGTCCTCGCGCTCGCGTCCGCGCTCGCGGCCGGTCAGGATCGCGACGCGAATGCCTGCCGCTTGGGCGAGCGGCGCGATCGTTTTGAGGTGCTGCCGTGCAAGGACTTCGGTCGGTGCCATGAAGGCGGCCTGCCGGCCGGATTCGATCACGGCCGCGGCGGCGAGCAACGCCACCACGGTCTTGCCCGCGCCCACATCGCCTTGCAGCAGCCGCAGCATGCGCTGCGGTTTGCCAAGATCCGCGACGATCTCCGAAACGGCGCGGCGCTGCGAGGCCGTGAGCGAATAGGGCAGGGCGTCGCCGATGCGCGCGCGCTTCGAACCGTCGCCGACGTTTGGATGCCCGCCTTGCCGCCGCGCATGCGCACGCACCAGCGCGAGCGCCAGCTGGCCCGCAAGGAACTCGTCGAAGGCAAGTCGCGACCAAGCGGGGCCGTCCGGCCGGACGTCGTCGGGCACATGGGGCCGATGCAGCGTGCGCAACGCGTCGGCGAAGGGCGGCCAGTGCCGCGCGGCGAGCCACGGCGCATCCTGCCATTCGGGCAGTTCCGGCAGCTTGGCGACGGCGCCGTCTACGGCCTTGCGGACCTGGTTCGCGCCGAGCCCTTCGGTGAGCGGATAAACCGGTTCCACCAGGGGAAGCTGTTTCAATCCCGCCTCGTCGACGACGCGGTCGGGATGCACCATTTGCAAGTGGCCGTCGTAGAGCGCGGTCGTGCCGGAGACGTAGCGCTTCTGGCCAACCGGAAGGAGGCGCTCCAGATAGTCTCGGCGCGCATTGAAATAGGTGAGGAGGATGTCGTTCGTCTCGTCGCTCGCGTAGATGAGATAGGGGGCGCGGCTGCGGCCGGGCGGCGGCGGGCGGTGACGATCGACCTTGACCGCGACGGTGACCACCGTGCCGGGAACGACCTCGCTCAGTTTGGGACGGGCGCGGCGATCGACCGTGCCGGTCGGCAGATGAAAAATGAGGTCGATGAGGCGCGGCGCATCCTGCTCGCGGCCGAGCAGCCGCCCATAGAGCTTCTCGAGTTTCGCGCCGACGCCGGACAGGCTGGTAATTGACGCGAACAGCGGATTGAGCAGGTTTGGTCGCATCAGCGAGTTACTCGGCCGGCGGGATCGCCTGAGCGAACTGGAAGAGCATCTTTCGGTCGACCGCGGCCTTGACGCGCCGGAGTCTCTCGAAGTTTGCACCGTAGTAGGCGTGACCCCAATCATTGAGCGATGGGTCGGCGAAGTTCTGGTAGGCGCCGCCAGTCCCATACGGGAGCATCGCCTGATAAAACCCGTCCTGCCACGCACGATTCTGCCTCAGGAGATCCGGCGGATCGCACGCTTCCCAGCCCAAGCCAATGAGCATCAGCCAGCGATTGTTGCGGTGGACATAGGCCGTCGCATCCGCTGCCCTTTCATTGATTTTTCCGCCGGTTTGGAAAAACCGCAGGTCGGCGCCAACCGAAGTTCCGGGCCAGCGCCGCAGCCAATCGAAGGCGGTGGCCAGTGCATTTGAATCGAGGGTCCCGGTCAGGAAAGTCGAGCGCTCCTGAAAATATTCGGGCGGCCCCGGCTCCTCGAGGAAGGCCTGACCGTCCCAGTAGCTCTTTTCGAAAATTTCCGTGCTGGATCCGGGCGGGACCGGCGCGAGGATGTCGGCAAGCTCACGCGCGGAGCCCTTGAGCTGGCCGAGGAGGCGCACCGGCACATCGCGCTTTTCGTCGCGCTGGCGTGGTGCGCCCAGGGAGACGCGCGCCCCGAGCCCGGAAGGCGCAGCGTCGAGCGCCCGCATGAGCGCTGCAAACACTTCTTCGGAATTCACATTCCAGGCCATACGGAACACGGTCACCGGGGCCGTCGGAAAGGTCCGCACGGTAAACGACGTGTTGATGCCGAAATTGCCGCCTCCACCGCCGCAGCACGCCCAGAACAAATCATCGTGCGCGTTCACGGTTTGCAAATTTCCATCGGCGGTGACGATGTCCGTGGCAACCAACTGATCGCAGCCGACGCCGAGCGCGCGCATGTTGAAGCCAATGCCGCCGCCGAGCAGAAATCCGGCCGCCCCGACCGTCGGGCAGCGGCCATGGGTTATGGTCATGCCGGTCGCGGGCAGAGCTTTGTAGAGATCGCCGTTGCGGGCACCGCCGTCGATCGTGATGGTTTCCTCGGCCGCATTGAACCTGGTGGCGTTCATCGCTCCGACGTCGATCATGAGGCCGCGGGTGGTGGAGAACCCAGCGTACGAATGCCCGCCCGAACGCGCGGCCAACGGGACGTCGTGCTCGCGGCACCAAAGGATCGCTTGCGCAACTTCGTTGCTGCTGCGGCAGCGCGCGATTCCGGCGGGCAGCACCTTCGCGTAGCGAAGATTGTGAGGGCGTGCGACGTCCACAAAGCGCGGATCACCCGGTCGCAGAAGCCGGCCGGACAGCCGGCGCGCCAGTTCCCGCCAGGCGCGCTCGCTAATGCGCTTGGCAGCATCGTCGGGAATCCTGCCGAGCACAACGGCAGGACTCGATACGGAGGCGACGCTTGCTCCAATTGCGGCGGATGAGACGAGAAGAAAGCGGCGTCGGCTAAGGCCACGCGGTAGAACTTGGTTCATTACCAACCCCGATTTAGCGCAAAAGAATGCTCTTCACCGCAGCAATCTGGCAATCGCTGCGGCCTGCGCTATATCAAAAGCGTGCCCGGCCCCGTCCGGGCTTTTGGCGTTGCGGAACCACGATGGCCGATACCACCGGAACGGATGACGCGCTTTCTGTCCGCCGTCGCAAATTGAAGTTCCGCTCCTGGCATCGGGGCATGCGGGAAATGGACCTGATCATGGGACGTTTCGCCGATGCGTGCGTCGATGCCATGGGGCCGGCGGAACTCGATGATTACGAGCGTCTGATGGAAATGCCGGATCCCGAGCTGTTTGGATGCGTCCTCGCCGACGACGCACCGCCCGCTGATGTTGATTCCCCGATGCTGCGCCGCCTGCGTGCGTTCCATCGCGCGCCGCGCGGGAGTTGAGACATGGCACGCTCGCCGGCCGACGCGCTCAGCCTTGATCGTCCTCTCGCGCTTGCCGGCGTTGCCGACGGCGCGGAGGGGCTGGTCGCGGGCGATTTGGCGCGCGCGGTTGCCGCCAAAGCCGGCGCCGCGCCGACGAGCCTGCTCGTCATCTGCCGCGACGGCCAGCGGCTCGCCCAACTCGCGCGCGGGCTTGCGTTCTTCGCACCGGATGTCGCCGTCGAGCAGTTCCCCGCCTGGGACTGCCTGCCGTACGACCGGGTTTCGCCGCACGCGGCCACCGTGGCGCAGCGCATGATCGCGCTCTCGCGGCTTGCGCGCACCATTGGCCGCGATCGGCCGGCAGTGCTGCTCACCACCGTGAACGCGGCGCTCCAGCGCGTGCCAGCGCGCAAACTCGTTGCCGCCCAGGCGCTCTCGGCCGCGCCGGGCAACATGCTGCCGATGGAAGGCGTCGTCGGCTGGCTGGAACTCAACGGCTTCACCCGAACGTCGACCGTGCGCGACGCCGGCGAATACGCGGTGCGCGGCGGCATCCTCGATCTCTACCCGCCGGGCATGGATTTGCCGGTGCGGCTCGACTTCTTCGGCGACACGCTCGAATCGATCCGCAGCTTCGATCCGGAAACCCAGCGCACCGCCGGGCAATTGCGGACCCTCGACCTGGTGCCGGTGAGCGAGATGCAACTCACGACCGAGACGATCCGCCGCTTCCGGCTCGGTTACGTGGCCGAGTTCGGAGCCGCCACCCGTGACGACATGCTCTACGAGACCGTGAGCGAGGGCCGGCGTCATCCCGGCATGGAGCATTGGCTGCCGCTGTTCCACGACCGGCTCGAGACGCTGTTCGATTACGTCGAGGGCTCGACCGTGCTGCTCGAACCGCTGGCGGAAGACGCGGCGGGCGAGCGCCTCGCCCAGATCAAGGACTATTACCAAGCGCGGCGACAGGCGCTGGCGGGCGATGGTTCAGGCCCGCCCTATAAGCCGCTGCCGCCCGGCCGGCTCTACCTTGCCGACGCGGAATGGGCCGAACGCCTGCGGGAGCGGCCGCTCGCCCGCATGACGCCGTTCGCGGTGCCCGACGCGCCGGGCGTCATCGAAATCGGCACGCGGCAGGGCCGCAACTTCGCGGCCGAGCGGGCGGTCGCCGGTGCCAACGTGTTCGATGCGGTGGCGACGCATGTGCATGCGCTCCAGGCCGCCGACAAACGCGTCGTCATCGCGTTGTGGAGCGAAGGCGCCCGCGAGCGCATGCACCACGTGCTCGCCGATCATCAGCTCGGCACGCTCGTCGACGTCGCGTCGTGGCAGGATGCGCTGGCGCGGCCCAAGAGCGAAGTGGCGCTTGCCGTGCTCGGCCTCGAAGCCGGGTTCGAGACCGCCGACCTCGCCGTCATCGGCGAGCAGGATATCCTCGGCGATCGCCTGGTGCGGCCGCGCCGTGCTTCGCGCCGCGCCGCCGATTTCATCGCCGAGGCGACAAGCCTCTCCGCCGGCGATCTCGTCGTCCACGTCGATCACGGCATCGGCCGCTTCGTGCGCCTCGCCAACATCGAGGCGGCGGGCGCGCCGCATGATTGTTTGGAAATCCATTACGCCGGCGGCGACAAGTTGTTCCTGCCGGTCGAGAACGTCGAGCTGCTCTCGCGCTACGGCTCGGAAGAAACCGGCGTCGACCTCGACCGGCTCGGCGGCACCGGCTGGCAGGTGCGCAAGGCGCGGCTCAAGCGGCGCATCCGCGAGATGGCCGCGGAACTGATCAAGGTTGCGGCCGAGCGCCAGGTGCACGACGCTCCCAGGCTATCCGTCGGCCATGGCCTCTACGACGAGTTTTCTGCCGGCTTCCCCTACGAGGAGACGGAGGACCAGCAGACGGCGATCGACGCCGTGCTCGATGATCTGACGGCCGGCCGGCCCATGGACCGCCTGGTGTGCGGCGACGTCGGGTTCGGCAAGACCGAAGTCGCCTTGCGCGCCGCCTTCATCGCGGTGATGAACGGCAAGCAGGTCGCGGTCGTGGTGCCCACGACCTTGCTGGCGCGACAGCACACGCGAACGTTCACCGAACGCTTCCGTGGTTTTCCCGTCCACATCGCCCAGGCCTCGCGGCTGGTCTCGATCGGCGAGCTTACAAAGACCAAGCAAGCGCTGGCGGAGGGCCGCATCGACATCGTCATCGGCACCCACGCGCTGCTGGCAAAATCCGTTCGCTTCAAAGACCTCGGCCTCGTCATCGTCGACGAAGAGCAGCACTTCGGCGTGGCGCATAAGGAAAAGCTCAAGCAGCTACGCACCCAGGTGCACGTGCTCACGCTGACCGCGACGCCGATCCCGCGCACCTTGCAGCTCGCACTCACCGGCGTGCGCGAACTTTCGCTCATCGCCTCGCCGCCGATCGACCGTCTCGCCGTGCGCACGTTCGTCGCGCCGTTCGATCCGCTGATCGTGCGCGAGGCGCTGCTGCGCGAGCGCTACCGCGGCGGCCAAGCGTTCTACGTCTGCCCGCGCATCGAAGACATCGCCGGCGCCAAGGACTTTCTCGACAAACAGGTGCCCGAGGTGCGCGTCGCCGTCGCCCACGGCCAGATGCCGGCCGCGGTGCTCGACGACATCATGTCGGCCTTCTACGACGGCAAATACGACGTGCTGCTGTCGACCACGATCATCGAATCCGGCCTCGATATCCCGACCGCCAACACGCTGATCGTGCACCGCGCCGACAGGTTCGGGCTTGCCCAGCTCTATCAGCTGCGCGGCCGCGTGGGCCGGGCCAAAGTGCGCGCCTATTCGCTGTTCACGCTACCGACGGAGAAAAAGATCACGCCGCAGGCGGAGCGTCGTCTCAAGGTGCTGCAATCGCTCGACACGCTGGGCGCGGGCTTTCAGCTCGCCTCGCACGATCTCGACATCCGCGGCGCCGGCAATCTCCTCGGCGAAGAGCAGTCCGGACACATCCAGGAGGTCGGCTTCGAGCTTTACCAGCAGATGCTGGAAGAGGCGGTGCTCAGCCTCAAGGCCGGCATCGCCACACCCGCCGCCGACCGCTGGTCGCCGCAGATAACCATCGGCACGCCCGTGCTCATCCCGGAGGACTACGTGGGCGATCTGTCGGTGCGGCTCGCGCTCTACCGGCGCCTCGCCGAAATCGAAGACGAACGCGAGATCGACGCCTTCGGGGCGGAGCTCATCGACCGCTTCGGTCCGCTGCCTCCCGAGGTCGACCATCTGTTGAAAATCGTCGCCATCAAGGGCCAGTGCCGGCGCGCCAACGTGGAGAAGATCGAAGCCGGGCCGAAGGGCGCCGTCATCACCTTCCGCGACAACACCTTCGCGCATCCGGAGGCACTCGTCGCCTTCATCCGCGATCAGGGACCGTCCGCGCGTGTGCGGCCGGACATGAAAGTCGTGTTCTTCGCCGACTGGGAACGGCCGGACGCGCGTCTCAAGGGCGCCGCGCGTATTCTCGGCGGCCTCGTCCGCATCGCCGAGCCCGCCAAGGCGGCCTAATTGTCATTGCGAGCGGAGCGAAGCCATCGTAGCCCGATGAGCGAAGCACATGCGGGTCCCGGATGTCGCGCTTCGCGCTCATCCGGGCTACGACTCCATGCAATGACGGTGCGGGGGTTACTCCGCCGGTGCCATCTCGACCCTCGCTTTGGAGGGCATGTAGCGCTCATGCACGGCGATCAGCGTCATGGCGGCCGAGACCAGGCCGCAGGCGGCGAGGAAATAGAGGCCGCTGCCGAATGAGCCGGTCGTGTCCTTGAGCCAGCCGACCGCGATCGGCCCGATCAGTCCGCCGAAGTTGCCGAGCGAATTGACCGCCGCGATCGCCGCCGCGGCCGCCGTGCCGCTCATGAAGGTGGACGGCAGCGGCCAGAACGACGTCTTCATGCCGTAGAAGCCGACGGTCGCCAGCGACAGGCCGGCGAGCGCCCACAGGCTGTCGGAGAGCAGCGCTGCAACAAACAGCCCGACAGCGGCCGCGATACAGGTGAAGAACAGGTTCCAGCGCCGCTCGTGCATGCGGTCGGTGATGTAACCGCACACGATCATCCCGATCGTACCCACGACATATGGGATCGCTGTCGCAAAGCCGGTCATCATGTTGGTGAGGCCGTGCTGCTTGATGATCTGCGGCAGGAAGATCACGAGACCGACCGACGCCGTGGCGATGCCGAGATAGATCACCGCAAGCGCGAGCACGCGCGGATTGACGAGCGACTGGAGCAGGGAATAGACGCGTACCTGGTCCACCGCGGCGCGCTCAACCTGCAGCTCCGACACCAGCCACTCGCGCTCCTGCGGCGTGAGCCAGGTCGCCTGGGCCGGCCGGTCGGTGAGATAGAACAGCACCACGAAGCCGAGGACCACGGCAGGAATCGCCTCGGCGATGAACAGCCAGCTCCAGCCGGGCAGCCCCCACAGGCCGTCGAGATAGAGGAACGCGGTCGAGATCGGCGAGCCGAGCGCGATCGAGACCGGGATCGCGGTCATGAACCAGCCGACCACGCGGCCGCGATAGCGCGCCGGGAACCAGTAGGTGAAGTAGAGGATCATGCCGGGGAAGAAGCCGGCTTCGGACACGCCGAGGAAAAACCGCACCGTCGCGAAGCTGGTCGCGCCGGTCACGAAGGCGGTCGCGCCGGAAAACAGACCCCAGGTGATCATGATGCGCGCAATCCAGATACGCGCGCCGACCTTTTCCAGCACCAGATTGCTGGGAACCTCGAACAGGCAATAGCCCCAGAAAAACGCGGTGGCGCCGAGAGCGAAGACCGTGGCGGTGAAGCCCAGGTCCTTGTTCATGGTGAGCGCTGCGAAGCCGACGTTGATGCGGTCGAGGTAACAAACGAAATACGAAATGAATAACAGAGGCAGCAAGCGCATATAGATCTTGCGTATGGCCGTGCGTTCGACGTCGGCGTTCATGGCAACCCTCCCAGGGAACCAGCTTTGTTTTGCAGGCGGTCGGACCGCCGCATTGGCTCAGACTACCACGGAAAGCCTCACCTACGCCGGCCGCTGCGGTGCAATATTGGGTTTGTTTGGTAGTAGCACACGCATCCAGAGATTAATCAATCGTGCGCAACTGAGAATTACGGCGCCTCTTGCGCGATCAACCCAAGCACCGCTTCCGCGAACGCGTCCGGTACCTCGGCCGGCAGGTAATGGCCGGCCACCGGGATCAACCGGCGCTGATAGGGGCCGGTGAAGAACGCGGCATGCCGGTCGGACTGCGCCGGCGGGCCGACGCCCGAGGCTTCGCCATGCAAGGAGATCGTCGGCACGGTGATCTTCGGCTGCGCCGCCAATTGCTGCTCGATCGGTTCGAGCGCCGGGTCGCCGGGCGCGTAGCCGTAGCGATGCCGGTACGACTGGATCACCACGTCGACGAAATCGGGATTGTCAAATGAAGCGGCGGTCTTAGCGTATGTCGCGTCATCGAACGAAAAGTTCGGCGACCACAGCCGCCACAGCAGGCGGCAGAATTCCCGCCGGTTCGCCGCGAGGCCGGCGCGGCCGCGCTCGGTGTGGAAATAGTATTGATACCAGAACCGATACTCCTGCGCGGGCGGCAGCGGTTTCGCGGAAGCCGCGATGTTCTGGATGTTGTAGCCGGCGCCGGTAACGAGACAGCGCACGCGCTGAGGCCACAGTGCCGCGACGACGCAAGCGGCGCGGCCACCCCAATCGTAGCCGGCGAGCGCCGCGCGCTCGATCTGGAGCGCGTCGAGGAGGTCGAGCAGATCCTTGCCGAGCGCCGCCTGCTGGCCGGAGCGCGGCGTGTCGGCCGAGAGGAAGCGGGTCGGTCCATAGCCGCGCAAATAGGGGACGATGACGCGGCATCCGGCGGCAACGAGCAGCGGGACGACCGCGTCGTAGGCGCGCACGTCATAGGGGAAGCCATGCATGAGCAGCACCGGCGTGCCGTCGCCCGGGCCACTCTCTTCGTAGGCTATTTCCAGGGTCGGCGTGCGCACGCGCTTGAGGACGCCTTCGCTCACGTCGGCCTCCCGCGTTCGCGTGCTCAGCCGGCGTGCGCCTCGGCGGGCTGCTCGCTGCGCTTGGCGTATTCGCCGGCGGCGCGCCTGATGGCATTGGCGAGATATTCCGGCGCCTGCGCGCCCGATACCGCGAGCACGTTGCCGAAAATGAAGCAAGGCACGCCGTCGATGCCGGCTTCCTTCGCCTTCTCGGCTTCGCGCGTGACGCGGTCCACGTCGGCATCGCCGGCGAGCAGATTGCGCACGAGATCGCCGTCGAGCCCGCAATCGACCGCGGCTTTCACCAGAACCTCACGATCGGAGAGGTCGGCACCTTCGGCAAAATAGAGTTCCATCAACCGCTGCTTCATGCGTTCGGCCGCCCCCGCGTTGCGTGCCCACAGGATCAGCCGGTGGCTGTCGAGCGTGTTGGGCTGGCGGGAAATCTTGTCGAGCTTATAGACGAGGCCTTCCTCTGCCGCGGCCTGCTGCACTCGTCCGGCCATGCCGGCGTAGCGTTCGACCGAGCCGAACTTCGTTTCGAGATAGGTCTTGCGGTCGATCCCCTCGCGCGGAACCCAGTCGTTGAGGAAATACGGGTGCCAGCGCACCTCGACGGGAATATCGGGCACCAGCGCGAGCGCCTTTTCCAGGCGACGCTTGCCGATGAAACACCAGGGACAGACCACGTCGGAGATGACGTCGATCGGCATGACGGACGCAGGGGAGGGGCTCATGATCGGTTTCCCGGGTTGCTTGCGTCAAAGGTAGGCGGCACGGCGCGCCACCGCAATAATCAGGCAGCCGATGTGCGGCGTTTGTCGCGAAACGCGCCGGCAATCAAAGGGCTGGCCCCCTGTTCGGCAAGCTTCTGGTAAATCGTGCCGCGGTCGCTGCCGACCCCCGCGATGCGATGGCCGGCAAGGGCATCCGGCAGCGCGGCGACGGCACCGTCCGGATCGATGGGCGCGATGACGTCCTGCAGATCGCGCACGGCGAAGCGGTAGCCGCCGACGCTCACGATACCGGCCGGCGGACCGTCGAGCACGAGCCGCCCGGTCGCGCGGTCGAGATGGCAGGGAAAGTGGGTATCGGCGAAGCCATCCGGGCCGATCGTCAAGTTGAATTGAGGGCCGCGCGGACTTCCGGGCGGGCAAGGATGCGCCGGCA
>JAFAUQ010000183.1 GCA_019243195.1 Hyphomicrobiales bacterium | reverse complement strand
CGATCGAACGCGGAATAGAGCCGTCCGCGCTCGTCGCGCCGGTCTGCAGCCTCGACGCGCCAGCTCAATGCCAGCACGCCGCCCGGTTTGAGCATGGCCCGCATGCGGCCGACCGCCGGCGCAATCTCGCCGCGCGGCAAATGCATGATGACGGTTTCGCACAGCACGTTGTCGAAGCTGCGGTCGGCAATCCCGCGCAGGTCCGGCAGCGAGGCCGTCTCGAATATCACGCCCGGGTGGGCCGCCCGCGCCTGCGCCAGCAGCCCCTCGGAGGGATCGTAGCCGACGGTCGGAAAGCCGTTGGCGGCGAGCCAAGCGGCGTCGCGGCCGCTGCCGCAGCCGACGTCGGCGGTGGGCCCGGGACGAAAGAAGTGCCGGACGACGTCGTGCAGATCGGACGGAGCGGGCTGCGCCTCCCACTCTTCGGCGAACGCCGCGGCGGCCGCGTCGTAGGTGGCGAGCGTGGCACGATCCATGGCAACTCCGGCGGCCCCGCAAGCGAGAAAGGCGGCGCCGCCGGTCGTCTGAGCTCGCGCCGCGTAGGTTAGAGCATGATGCCGAAAAGTGGGTACCGGTTTTCGGAAAAGATCATGCTCCAGCAATAGTCTTCTGGTCTTGACGGGCGGGGCCAAAATGCCCATTGTCCCGCGCCATGAACGGCCTTAACCGGATCTGCGGCATTTGCCGGGAGATTATTCGCTAGCGCTCACGCTGGCTGCGGCCGTCTTTTCCCTCGCTCGACGATAAGGACGCCCGGCCAGCAGGCCAGGCGCATGATGCGGACTCAGCCTCTCACCTTGAAGGGCCGGAGCGCATCTATCGCAAAGCAAAGGAATCGGCGTCCGATGGAACTCAAGCTCTACGACACGCTCACGCGCGAGAAGCGGGTGTTCGAACCGCTCGATCGCAACCGCGTGCGCATGTACGTGTGCGGGCCGACGGTCTACGACTTCGCCCACATCGGCAACGCACGGCCGGTGATCGTGTTCGACGTGCTGTTCCGGCTGCTGCGTCACCTCTACGGCGCCGAGCACGTCACCTACGTGCGCAACATCACGGACGTGGACGACAAGATCAACGCGCGCGCCGCCGAGCGCGGCGTTCCGATCCGCGAACTGACTGAACAAACTTACCGGGATTTCAAAGAGGACGTGGCGGCGCTCGGCTGTCTTCCGCCGACGGTCGAGCCGCGCGCGACCGAGCACATCGAGCAAATGAAGCTGCTGATCGAGCGGCTGGTGGCGTCCGGCAACGCTTACGTGGCCGACGATCACGTGCTTTTCAACGTTCCGTCGATGCCCGAGTACGGCAAGCTGTCGAAGCGCTCGCTCGACGAGATGATCGCCGGCGCCCGCGTCGATGTGGCCCCCTACAAGCGCGACCCGATGGATTTCGTTTTATGGAAGCCGTCGAAACCCGGCGAACCGGCGTGGCCGTCGCCTGCCGGCATCGCCGTGCCCGGACGGCCCGGCTGGCACATCGAGTGCTCGGCCATGGCGTGGAAACATCTCGGCGAGACCTTCGACATTCACGGCGGCGGCATCGATCTCGTGTTTCCGCACCACGAGAATGAAATCGCGCAATCGCGCTGCGCCTTCCACACGCCGCTGATGGCCCGCACCTGGATGCACAACGGCTTCCTCCAGGTGGAAGGCGAGAAGATGGCGAAGTCCGCCGGGAATTTTGTAACGATCCGCGAGCTGTTAGCGGATTGGCCGGGCGAAGTACTGCGGCTTAACATGCTACGCACGCACTATCGTCAACCAACAGATTGGACACTGCGCGGACTCGAGGAGAGTTCCAAAATTCTGGATCGCTGGTACGAGGAAATCGGAGATGTTGATTCCGCCGAAACTCCGGACCAATCATTTGTCAACTCGCTGTGCGATGACCTGAACACTCCAGACGCGATCACACGATTGCATCAAATGGCTCATCCCCCAGTCGCTGGAAAAGCAATGGCCGGAGTCTCGATGTTAGGAGACCGAACAGGAGAAGATGCGCAGCGGCATCTAAAATCGTCAGCGATGCTGATTGGCCTGCTAGGCAAGCGTGCATCGAGCAAAAAATCAGAGGCGATAGAAGCAGCGAAATTAGACGTAACCACGATCGAATCATTGGTTGCGGCGAGAAGTACTGCGCGGAAGAGTAAGAACTTTAGCGAATCTGATCGCATTCGCAATGAAATTGCTGAAATGGGTGTGGAACTCGAGGACCACAGAGACGGCACCACCACCTGGAAGGTGAAGTCATGAAAGAGCGGCTTTATCTCTTCGACACCACCCTGCGCGACGGGGCGCAGATGAACGGCGTCGATTTCACCGTGCAGGACAAGCTCAAGATCGCCGCGTTGCTCGACGATCTCGGGGTCGATTACGTCGAGGGCGGCTATCCCGGCGCCAACCCCACCGACACCGAACTCTTCGCCGACGAGCGCAAGCTCAACGCGACGTTTACCGCCTTCGGCATGACGCGGCGGCCCGGCCGCTCGGCGTCGAACGATCCCGGCCTCGTGCAGTTGCTCGACGCCAAGGCCGATGCGGTCTGTTTCGTCGCCAAGGCCTCGGATTATCAGGTGCGCGTCGCGCTCGAGACCACGCCGGAGGAGAACCTCGCCTCGATCCGCGACAGCGTGCGCGCCGCCAAGGCGAAGGGCAGGGAGGTCCTGGTCGACTGCGAACACTTCTTCGACGGCTACAAGGAGAAACCGGAATACGCGCTCGCCTGCGCGCAAGCGGCGTTCGATGCCGGGGCGCGCTGGGTCGTGTTGTGCGACACCAACGGCGGCACCCTGCCGCACGAAGTCGAGGCGATCGTCGGTGCTGTGACGGCGCGCATTCCCGGCGACCACGTCGGCATCCACGCGCACAATGACACCGAACAGGCGGTCGCGAACTCGCTCGCCGCGGTTCGCGCCGGCGCACGCCAGATTCAGGGCACGCTCAATGGGCTCGGCGAGCGCTGCGGCAACGCCAACCTGATTTCCATCATCCCGACCCTCAAGCTCAAAGGAGATTTCGCCGAGCGCTTCGACATTGGCGTGAGCGACGCGAAGCTCAAGAACCTCGCGCATGCCTCACGCATGCTCGACGAAATGCTCAATCGGGCACCCGATCGGCACGCCCCTTACGTCGGCGAAAGCGCGTTCACCACCAAAGCCGGGATTCACGCCTCCGCGATCGCCAAGGATCCGAAGACCTACGAGCACGTGCCGCCCGAGACGGTCGGCAACCGCCGCAAGCTGTTGGTCTCGGATCAGGCGGGGCGCTCGAACGTGCTCTCCGAACTCGAGCGCATCGGCCTGACGGTAAACAGGGACGATCCGCGCGTCGGCCGGCTGCTCGAAGAGGTCAAGGCGCGCGAGGCGCGCGGCTACGCCTACGAGGCGGCGGACGCGTCGTTCGAGTTGCTGGCGCGCCGCATGCTCGGCCGGGTGCCGAATTATTTCGACGTTGTCCGGTTCGACGTCACCGTGGAGCAGCGCATCAACGCGAAGGACGAGCGCGTCACCGTGACGATGGCAGTGGTCAAGGTGAAGGTCGGCGACGAAGAGCTGATTTCCGCCGCCGAAGGCAACGGTCCGGTCAACGCGCTCGACCTCGCGCTGCGCAAAGACCTCGGCAAATACCAGCGCTTCATCGAGGGACTGGAACTGACAGACTATCGCGTGCGTATCCTCGACGGCGGCACCGGGGCGGTGACGCGGGTGCTGATCGAAAGCGAGGACGAGGCCGGGGAGCGCTGGATCACCGTCGGCGTGTCCGAAAACATCATCGATGCCTCGTTCCAGGCGCTGATGGATTCGATCGTCTATAAGCTCGTCAAATCGGGAGCGCCGGCGTGATCGACCACGTCTCGCTCGGCGTCGCCGATCTCGACCGCGCCGCGCGATTTTATGAAGCGGTGCTCGGCGCCGTCGGCTTTGCCAAGCTCGAGGTACGGCCGGCGACGATCGGCTTCGGCAAGCGCTACCCTGAGTTCTGGCTCAATCACCGCCCGTCGATGGGGGCGGTGCCGACCGACACCGGCGTCCACGTCTGCGTGCGCGCGCGCACGGCCGAAGCGGTCGATGCATTTCATCGCACCGCGCTCGCCGCCGGCGGGGTCTGTGAGGGGGCGCCGGGCGTGCGCCCGCATCGCACCGGCGGCTACTACGCCGCGTTCGTGCGCGATCTCGACGGCAACCGCATCGAGGCGGTGACCTTCCTCACGAGAGATGGTTAGAGCGGCTCATTTCCTTGCCCGATCGGGAATGATCCACTGGAAGTCGCTGCGGGTGTACTTCCTGAAGCAGACGCTGTCCGGTGAGAGCTTGGCAAGTGAATCCGGGCAATCCGGATTCTGATAGCTTGACGTGCCGGCGCTGTTTCCGGTCGGCCAGCCGGCCCGCATATGGCAATTGTTGCAGTCGGTGCCGACCGGATGAATGACCAATTCGATGTACGGATTGGTGGCGACCGGCAGCCGATCCTTGTGGTCCCGCTCCGGTATGCCGTAGGCATCGAGCAGCAGATAGTGCTCCCAGGGACCTTTGGCCTGCGGCAACTTCGGCCGGTCCGCGGCGAATGGGAGGCTGTCGGGCCGATCCGACCACCACACACTCTGCAGCGCCCAGGTCGGAATTTCCTTGGTGTTCACGTGCATGGCGATCGTCACCAGATAATCGCCGGGCCCGAACGCGGCGTTATTGGCCCACGAGCTCGCGGCATCGAGGATCGCCTTGTCGGCCTCGTCGAAGCCGTTCCACTCGTCCTGGGTCACCTGGTGATAGTAGAAATCCTTCAAGCCGTAGACCGTCACCGTGCCGGTCTGCGTCGGCCACGGCGTTTTCTGGTCGGGTTGCAACACACCGTACAGGTAGCTCGCGGTGACCGTCTTCCCGACCGACTGGCCGCTCGGATCGACGCCGACCATGTCCGGCCAGGTCTCGTAACCGGCGTAATCGGGATATTTGCCGTCGTGATACTCGTGCCAGATCGGAATGGCGGCGATGCTGCCGGCCTTCACCGGCCAGTACATATGTTTGGTGACGATATAGCGCGCCGGCAAATTCAGGTCTCTGACGCCCTGCCGGTGCAGCCTGTCGAGCGTGCTTTGCTCGTACAAGCGCTTGTCACGGATCCAACCGAATCCCTCGCGGCTGAGCGATTCGGTCGGGATCATGATGTCGCCGTTGAACAAAAAATGCGCGCCATCGCAGATATTGTTGGGGTTGTCCGGGGTGACGCAGTTCTTGGCCGCGTTGGGATAGTTTGTGATCACGTCTTGCGGGATCGGATAAAACGGCAGTTTATCGTTAGGGATATTGACGGGAATGACGCCTCCGGAGGGCTGGCCGGCGCGAATTCCGGCATTGAGCTGAATCAGCGATTTTCCCGGAGCGTTCGCGGCGCCGAGCCCCGCCGACGGCGCGAAGGCGCCCTTCGAGTTCGGCCAGGTGAACCAGATCGGCCCAGTGCCGGCAGCGTCCGGCTGCATGATGCCCGCCCACAGCTTCCAGCCATGCTCGCGAACGGTTTTGTGATCGCCCGCTGCGACTGCCGCCTTCAGCTTCGCAATCTCGCCCGGTTCCATGTAGCCGTAGCCATTCGGAAACGGCTGATAGGGCGGCGCGGCCTGGAGAGTGGCCGCCACGCCAGTCACCAGCGACAGCGCGACGAGTGCGGTGACGGAACTTTTCGACATATCGCCTCCTCCACATACGACGGGACGAAGCGCTCGCAATGCTCGCGAGCGTCCCGCGAATCCCGGTTACAATCGATTTGACAGGACGCCCCGGATGAATTGCCGAATCCGACGTGGATGACAGCAATTTTTCGGATTTCCCACAAGGGGTGTATCCGGTCGGTCGACCGTTATTACGCCGCGTTCGTGCGCGACCTCGACGGCAACCGCATCGAGGCGGTCACCTTCCTTGCCCGCGAAAACTGAATGAGCTGCGCTACTTCTTGGCGTTCGTTTGTGCGGGTGCCGGGGGTGGCTCGAGTGAGGCGGGCTTGTCGGCCAGCTCGCAGTGCTTTTTCTCCGCGGCCTGTTCGGCAAATCGTTTGCTTGCCCGCGCGGTCGCGTATTCGGTGTCGTAGGCGAGCGCGTTGGCGATCGGGCTGCCCGATTTCTCCATCAGGCCCGCAAGCTCTTTCATGCGGACGTCGGAGGACTTGTACTTTGCCACCAGCTCCGGACAGCTCAGGGTCTCGAAACCCGAGGGCATCACCAGGGCCCGCTCGACGATCGGGGAATCCGCCGCGCAGCCCGCCAGGAGCAGGCCGGCTGCCAATGCCGCAGCGACTGTTCTCGGCATTACTCCCCCAACGGGCGCGAAAGCGCGTACCGAGCTTACCCACCCGACACCCTGCAGAACCCTGCATTTAGGTGAGGTTGACGTTCAAATTATGAACGCGATAAAACCTCGTTCACGCCGTGAACATCTACCAGCGGCCGGGGCGGGAGAACAGCGTGCCAGACCAAACGGCTGTAGGGACCGGGACACCCGCGCGCGACGCTTCGGACGAAATCGTCCTGGGCGTGCTCGACGTGGTGGAGCGCGACCCCTCCGTCACCCAGCGCTCGGTCGCGCGCGAACTCGGCATCGCGCTCGGCCTTGCCAACGCGTATTTGCGGCGTTGCGTGCGCAAGGGCCTGATCAAGGTGAACGAAGTGCCTCGGCGGCGCTACGCCTATTACCTGACACCCCAGGGTTTCGCCGAGAAATCGCGCCTGACCGCGACCTATCTTTCCGACTCGTTCTCCTTCTTTCGCAAGGCGCGCACGCAATGCGCGGAACTGTTCGCGCTCGCCTCCGCGCGTGGTCAGCGGCGGCTGGCCCTGGTCGGGCCGGGGGACCTTGCGGAAATCGCGAGCCTCGTTGCCCGCGAGCACCCGGTCGAGATTGTCGGCGTGATCGCGGCCGGGAGCGACACCGCGCGGCTTGCCATCGAACTCGCCGCGGTCGGCCCGGCCGATGCCATCCTGGTGACGGCGCTCGTCGATCCGCGCGGCGCATTGGCGGCGGCGTTGCGCATCTTCGATGCCGAGCGCGTTTACGTGCCCGCGATTCTGCGAGTGCCCATGCCGGCGCCGGCGCGTTCGGGAGAAGCCGCATGAACGCGCGACGCTGGTACGTTGTGCACACGCAGCCGAACGGAGAGGCGCGTGCCGATCTCAACCTTCGCCGGCAGGGCTTTGCGACCTATCTGCCGCGGTACGGGCGGCAGCGCAGTCACGCGCGGCGCCGCGAGGTTGTTAAGCGCCCGTTGTTTCCACGCTATCTCTTCGTCGGTCTCGACCTTGCACGCGACCGCTGGCGCGCCATCCATTCCACTTTCGGCGTCAATCGGCTGGTGCTTGCCGGCGAGGAACCGCTCCCGGTCCCCGAGAGCGTGATCGACGAAATCCGCGCGCGTGAGGACGACGAAGGCTTGGTCGCGCTCGGGCTTCCGGCCGGCGTCGGTCCGGGAAGCCGGGTCCGGCTGGTGGACGGCATATTCGCCGATGCCAAAGGCGTTCTCGAACGCATTGCCGACGACCGTCGCGTCGCGATCCTGCTCGAACTGCTGGGCCGCGAGGTGCGGGTGTTCGTTTCGCCGGCGAGCGTCGGCATTGGTTAAAACACGATCCGAATAAGCCGGCCGCGGACTCCGTCCGGGGCAAATACCGGTTTCGGAAGAAATCGTGTTCGAGAAGAGCGGGATGGCGGAAGTCATCCCTTGATCTCGCGGCGCTTCGGTGTCGCGAGCCGCAGGGCGATCCCGGAGGACACGAGTCACCCGGAGTGCGGTAGCATGGGCGCGTCGAACCAATTCGGAATCGCACGTGAGCGACCCTGCCGTCAGCGTCATCGTGCCTTGCTACAATGGCGGACGCTTCCTCGATGACTTGTGCGACAGCCTAGCGGCGCAGACGTTTCGCGATTTTGAAACGATCATCGTCAATGATGGATCGACCGAGGAAGCGACGCTGCGCAAGCTTGCCTCGCTTGAACCGGCATTCCGCGTGGTGCCGCAGCAAAACCGCCGCTTGCCGGGCGCGCGCAACGCCGGGTTCGAATGCGCGCGTGGGGAGTTCGTGCTGCCGCTCGATTGCGACGACCGCTTGGCTCCATCGTTCCTCGCCGAGACCGTCGCGGTTCTACGTGCGTCGCCGCGCGACGTTGGTTTCGCTTTCGCCCATGTGCGCCTAGTCGGCGACATGAATGGCATAATGCCGCGGCATTTCAACCGGTTCGATCAGTTGTTCCTCAACCGGCTGCCGTATTGCATGCTGATCCGCAGGTCGGCATGGCAGGCGGCCGGCGGTTATGACGAAGCGATGGCCGACGGCATGGAGGATTGGGAGTTCAACATTCGTCTGTTGCAGGCGGGCTTCGGCGGGCTCGAGATCGCCAAGCCGCTCCTCATCTACCGGGTGAGCGGCGAGGGCATGCTCATGAGCCGTACCGCGCGCCGGCACGGCACGATCTGGCGTTACATCCGTACGAAGCATCGCGATCTCTATCGCGTCCCGGCCCTGATCGCGGCTTGGCGCGCCAATCGGGCAGCGCCCGGCGAGATTGCGCCGCTCACGGCGATCGGGCTGCTCGGGCTTGCAAAGCTGCTGCCCGAGGCGTGGTTCAATTTTCTGTTCTATCGCCTGCTCACCATGACCAGGGCGCGCCGTGTCGACCACGGCAAGTACCAATCGACGTCCTGAAGCATGGCATCGTCGCTCATCATTCCCGTGATCCTCGCCGGCGGCACCGGCACGCGCCTGTGGCCGATCTCGCGCGACAGCATGCCCAAGCAATTTCTGCCGCTCGCCGGCGAGCGCTCGACCTTCCAGCAGGCGCTCGCGCGCGTGAGCAACGCGGCATTATTTGCTCCGCCGGTCGTCATGACCTCGGATGCCTTCCGCTTCTTTGCGCGCCGGCAGGCGCAGGACATCGGAATGGAACCGACCGTCGTGCTCGAACCGATGCGGCGCGATTCCGCCGCGGCGATTGCGGTGGCGGCGACGATCGCCCGCGCGCGCGACCCTTCGGCGATCGTGCTCACGCTCGCCGCCGATCACGTGATTTTCGATCTTGAGCTGTTCCGCGCGGCCTGCCTGGCCGGGCGCGATGCCGCCGAGGAAGGCCGCATCGTGACGTTCGGCATTCGTCCGTCCGCGCCGAAGACCGGGTACGGTTACATCCGGCCGGGCGCGGCGCTCGGCCATGCCGCTGTCCATGCGGTTGCCGCCTACGTGGAGAAGCCGGACGAAGCCACCGCTGGGCGCTACGTCGCCGACGGTTATTTGTGGAACTCCGGCAATTTCCTCTTCCGCGCCGACGTTCTGCTCGACGAACTGGCGCGCTATGCGCCCGAGGTCGCGCAGGCGGCGGATGCCGCGGTAACCAACGCCACGACCGATCTCGGCTTCGTGCGGCTCGACGCCGAGGCCTTTGCCCGGGCGCCACAGATTTCGATCGATTATGCGGTGATGGAGCGCACCGAGCGCGCCGCCGTGGTCGAGGGCCGGTTCCGCTGGTCGGACGTGGGCAACTGGGCCGCCATCTTCGAGGTCACCGAGCGCGATGCGGCGGGCAACGCCGCGCACGGGCCGGCGGTCGCCCTCGATGCGCAGGATTGCCTCATCCATGCCGACGACGTGCTGACCGCTGTCGTCGGCGCCAAGGACATGATGGTGGTCGCAAGCCGCGATGCCGTGCTGGTGGTGCCGCGCGAACGCGCCGAGGCGGTCAAGGAATTGGTCGCGGCGCTCAAAAAAGACGCGCGGCCACAGGCGACCGACCATCGCCGCGTTTATCGCCCTTGGGGTCATTATGAATCGGTGGATTCGGGCGAGCGCTTTCAGGTCAAGCGCATCCTCGTCGCCCCCGGCGGCGTGCTTTCGCTGCAGAAGCATCTGCACCGCGCAGAGCACTGGGTGGTGGTGCGCGGGACGGCGGAAGTGACGATCGGCGAGAGCAAGAAGATCGTCCACGAGAACGAGTCGGCCTATATCCCGATCGGGGCGGTCCACCGCCTCGCCAACCCTGGAAGAATCCCGCTCGAACTGATCGAAGTCCAGACCGGCAGTTATTTCGGCGAGGACGACATCATCCGGCTTGAGGATGTGTATAAGCGCGGTTCGTAGGGAATCCCTCCCCCGCATGTCGCTGCCCTCATGCGGGCTACCGGTTAGTAAATACTCATCATGCCACGTGTTGCACTGATCACCGGCGTCACCGGACAGGACGGCGCCTATCTCGCCGAACTCCTGCTCGCCAAGGGTTACACGGTTCATGGCACCAAACGGCGATCTTCCTCGTTCAACACGGAAAGGGTCGATCATCTGTTCCATGACCCGCATGAAGCCGGTGTACCGTTCCTCCTGCACTACGGCGACATGACCGATGCGACCAATCTGATCCGCATCATTCAGGAGACCCAGCCCGACGAGATCTACAACCTCGCGGCCCAGAGCCACGTGCTGGTTTCGTTCGAGACGCCGGAATACACCGCGAATGCCGACGCGCTCGGCACGCTGCGATTGCTGGAGGCGATCCGCATTCTCGGCATGGAGAAGCGGGTCAGGTTCTATCAGGCCTCGACCTCGGAACTTTATGGCGCGGTTCGCGAAGTGCCGCAGCGGGAGACGACGCCGTTCTATCCGCGCTCGCCCTATGGCGTCGCCAAGCTTTACGCCTATTGGATCACGGTGAACTACCGCGAGGCTTACGGTATCCATGCCTCGAACGGCATCCTGTTCAATCACGAAGGGCCGACCCGGGGCGAGACCTTCGTCACGCGCAAGATCACCCGCGCGGTTGCGGCGATCGAACTCGGACTGCAGAACAAGCTCTATCTCGGCAACCTCGAAGCCCGGCGCGACTGGGGCCATGCGCGCGATTTCGTCGAAGGGATGTGGCGCATCGTCCAGCAGCCCGAGCCCGACGATTACGTGCTCGCGACCGGAGAGAGCCATTCGATCCGCGAGTTCGTCGAGAAGGCGTTTGCCTGTGTCGGGCGGCGCATCGACTGGCAGGGGAGCGGCGCGGCCGAGCGCGGCCTCGATGGCGCCACCGGACAGGCGCTGGTCGAGATCGACCCGCGCTATTTCCGTCCGACAGAAGTCGATTTGTTGATCGGCGACGCGTCGAAAGCCAGGCAGAAGCTCGGTTGGCAGCACAAGGTATCGTTCGCGCAATTGGTCGAGGAGATGGTCGAGACCGATCTCAAGGCCGTGCGCAACGAGCAGGCGCGCCGCAACCGGCGCGAATGAGACCGAGGCAAATAAGATGAGCCCGCCGCTGCTGTTCGATCTCGCCGGCAAGCGCGTCTATGTCGCGGGCCACACGGGTATGGCGGGCTCCGCCATCGCGAGGCGGCTTGCACGTGAGAATTGCGAGATCCTCACCGCCAAACACGGCGCGCTCGACTTGGCCGACCAGGCGCAGACCGAGCGGTGGCTCGCGCGGGAGAAGCCTGACGCGGTGTTTCTCGCTGCCGGGCGCGTCGGCGGCATCAGCGCTAATAATTCCTACCCCGTCGCCTTCATCGGCGACAATCTCGCGATCGCGCTTAACGTGATCCGCGCCGCGCACGCCACGGGCGTCAAGAAGCTCCTGTTCCTCGGCTCCTCGTGCATTTATCCGCGCCTTGCGGAGCAGCCGATCACCGAGGAGCAGCTGCTCACCGGCCCGCTCGAGCCGACCAACGAGTGGTACGCGGTCGCGAAAATCGCGGGCATCAAGTTGTGCCAGGCGTATCGGCGCCAGTTCGGCGCCGACTTCATCTCGGTGATGCCGACGAATCTCTACGGCCCAGGCGACAACTATCATCCGGAACACAGCCATGTGCCGGCGGCGCTCATCCGGCGGTTTCACGAGGCCAAGGCTTCCGGCGCGCCAACCGTTGCGGTTTGGGGGACGGGCACGCCGCGCCGCGAGTTCCTGGCCGCCGACGACCTCGCCGACGCCTGCGTGTTCGTGATGAAATATTATTCCGGCGACGGTTTTCTCAACGTCGGCACCGGCGAGGACATCACCATCGCGGAGTTCGCTCGCCTCGTCGCCGACGTCGTGGGCTATTCGGGCAAAATCGTGTTCGACACCTCGCGGCCTGACGGCACGCCGCGCAAGCTGCTCGACGTCGCCAAGCTTGCCGCGCTCGGCTGGCGCGCGCAGACGCCGCTACGGGACGGCCTCAAGGCCGCCTACGCCGATTTTTGCTCGCGCGAGGGTGCTCGAAAGCGTTGATGATGAACGCGACGGCGGCACTTCGAAACCGCGAATCGAGCGTGCCGCATCACCGAACTGCCACCGTGGTTGCCAGCCTTTTTGGCGGGCTTGGCAATCAAATGTTCCAATACGCGGCGGGGCGAAGTCTGGCCGTGCGTACCGGCGCGCGGCTCATCCTCGACGCCACTGGCTTTACGCTTCCCCAAACGCGGCGCGCCTACGCCCTCGAGGGTTATGCGCTCGCGGCCGAGATCCGGTTCGACGGATATCGCCATCCTCCGCGATTATCAGCCGTGCAATTTCCCGCCCCCCGATGGCCCGGCTGGATTGATCGTGCGGCGCGGCTTCTGCGTGCGCGGAATATCCCGATAGGGCGCGCCACCGGCGAGAATGCCCTTGCGGTATTCAACGAGCGAAGCTTCGATTTCGATGCGCGGTTTTCGCACTGCGGCCCGCAGACTTATCTGGTCGGCTATTGGCAAAGCGAACGCTATTTCGCCGAAATCGCCGATCTCGTCCGTCAGGAGCTCACCTACCAGCGCGCGCCGGACGCGGCCAACGCGCAATGGCTGGCGCGCATTCGCGCGGCAAACGCGGTCTGCGTTCACGTGCGGCGCGGCGATTATTTGCTCCCGGCGCACTTCCGGCATCACGGCCTGTGTTCGGCCGATTACTACCATCGCGCGTTGCGGCTGGTGCGCGAGCGGGTTACCGATCCGCGGTTCTTCGTCTTTTCCGACGACTGGGCATGGTGTCGCGAACATCTCGCCGATCACGACACGGTCATCGTCGACGCCAACAAGCCCGATGCCGGGCAGGACGAGTTGCGCTTGATGGCGGCATGCCGGCATCACGTAATCGCCAATTCGTCCATGAGCTGGTGGGGCGCCTGGCTGGCAGCGAGTGAAGACCAAACCGTCGTCGCTCCCACCCCGTGGTTTACCCAAAGGTCCGAGACGCCCGACCTGCTGCCCGCGAGATGGGTGACGATGCCGCGCGAGTGAGGGTCCTTCGTTGTCTGTTGTGAGAATCATCAGGCCGATCGACGACCGTCGGCTGATCGAGGAGCTGCGGGACCTCTGGCGCGGCCGCGGCATCCTGGCGGTGCTGATCAAGCGCGACATCGCCGTACGCTATCGCCAAGCCGCCTTGGGCATCCTGTGGGCGGTGCTGCAGCCCATTGTCACGACCGCGATCTTCACCATCGTGTTCGTCATATTCATCCGGCTGCCGTCGCCCGGCGTGCCTTATCCGGTGTTCGCCTTTGCCGGCCTGGTGATCTGGCAATACTTCAGCCGCGCCGTCACCGAGGGCACATCGAGCCTCGTGACCAATTCGTCGTTGATCACCAAAGTCTATTTCCCCCGCATCGTCGTTCCGCTGGTCGCGCCGTGTTCGGCGGCGCTCGATTGCCTGTTGGGTGTCGCGGTGCTTCTCGTCATCGCCCTGTTGTTTCAGGCGCAGCTGCACTGGACCGCGGTCTTCGTGCCGTTTGTGTTGCTGTTTGTCGGCCTGTTCGGTTATGCGGTTGCACTTTGTCTGGCGCCGCTGCACGCGATCTATCGCGACATCGGCATTCTCTTGCCGTTCACGCTGCAAGTCGCGATGTACCTGAGCCCGATCGCTTATCCGGCCTCGATCGTGCCGGAAAGCGTGCGCTGGCTCTATCGGCTCAGCCCGGTCGCCGTGATGGTCGATGCCATGCGCTGGGCGCTGCTGGGCAGCGAGCCACCGTCCGCCGCGGGGGTCGTCTTCACGCTTTTATCGACCGTGCTGCTGTTCTGGGGCGGCCTCAACCTTTTCCGCCGCGTCGAGGGAACCCTCGTCGATCGCATCTGAAACATGACTTTGTGAACCATGACTTGGGCGATCGAGGCGCTTGGCCTCGGCAAACAATATGTGCGCGGCGCGGCCCATCGGCGGCACATCATGACGTTGCGGGACGCGCTGGCGGAATGGGCCCGCCGGGTAGGCGGCGGCACAGCGTCAGCGGGGTCTGCCGTCACGGAGCGGTTCTGGGCGCTCAACGACGTCTCTTTCGCCGTCGAACCGGGCGAGGTCGTCGGCATCATCGGCCGCAACGGCTCTGGAAAAAGCACGTTGCTCAAGATCATCTCGCAAATCACGGCGCCCACCGTGGGCGAAGTGCGGCTTAACGGCAGGACCGGCACCTTGCTCGAGGTCGGCACCGGGTTTCATCACGAACTGACCGGGCGCGAGAACGTGTTTCTCAACGGCACCATTCTCGGCATGCACCGCGCCGAGATCGCGCGGAAATTCGACGAAATCGTCGCCTTCTCCGGTGTCGAGGATTTCATCGATACGGCGGTCAAGCGCTACTCGAGCGGGATGCAGATGCGCCTCGCCTTCGCGGTGGCCGCGCATCTCGACCCGGAAATCCTGGTGGTCGACGAGGTGCTTGCCGTCGGCGACGCCGAATTTCAGAAGAAATGCTTGGGCAAGATGGAGGACCTCTCGCGCACCGGCCGCACCATCCTGTTCGTCTCACATAATATGAACGCGATCGATCAGCTGTGCAGCCGCGTGATCTGGATCAACGGGGGCGCGGTGATCGAGGATTCGCACGACGCTTATGCTGTTACCACGCGTTACCTGTTCGGCGAGGAGGGTGCCGCCGCGCTCAAGTCGGAATGGCGGCCGCCGGTCGATGCGGCGCTGGATACCGAGTATTTCGCCTTGCGCTCCTTCCGTGCCCGCGATGACGCGGGCAAGACGATTACCCGTCCCATTCGCAACGACGAGCAGGCGGTGATCGAGATTGCGCTCGACGTCAGGAAGACGCATCCCGGGTTGAATTTCGGCTATTCGATCGTCAATGAATCGGGCGTACGGGTGTACTGGACGCTGACGACTGATCAAACGAGGGAGCACTGGCCCAAGCTCGAGTGCGGCCGGGTGACGTTGACGAGCGCGGTACCGAAACGCTTCCTCAACCAAGGCCTCTTTCGACTCGAGCTGCATGCTGGGATCCACAATCAGGTGTGGTTTTCCCAGCCCGGAGCGACACCTTACGCGGTGTTCCTGCGGATCGCAGGCGGTTTGAGCGACTCGCCCTATTGGACCACGGCCCGCTCGGGCGTGGTTGCCCCCGTGGTGTCGTGGAGTGCGACGACGGATTAGCGGATGTGTTTGGATGCATCTCGGACAGTGACTTGAAGTAATATCTGCCGTGCCGATTCTGCGAAGGCTCCTCAAAACCGTGTGGGATTTCCTGCGAGACCACACGCGGCCGGTACGCCATCTTGTCGCGTACAGGATCTATCGGTGGCCGCTGGAACCGAATTTCGATCCCGACACGGTTATCTCATTTTCCGCCGCCGGCGAGGATTGCGTCGCCCTCGGATGGCTTCGCAACGCCGGCGTTGAACTAAACAAAATTCGCTATCTTGACGTGGGCGCCTCGGATCCGGTTGCGCTCAGCAATACGATGACGATGTATATACGGGGCGCCAAGGGAGTGCTGGTCGAGCCTGATGTCGTGATGGCCGAGAAGCTCAGGAGCAGGCGTCCGCGCGACATTGTTGTAAACGCCGCGGTCGCATTCGACGAGCGGAGGACGGCAACGCTCATTCGCCTTCACCCGAGTGTTTTCAACACATTTTCCGAGGCACAGGCGGAACGGGTCGTTACCGCTTCCGTCGGCTGGAGCGCGAGTTTGTCGATCGTAGGTAGGGTCGACGTGAAGCTCATCCCGATCAATGAGATCATAGAGCAGCACCTCGACGGCGTTGCACCGCACTTTCTATCAATCGATGCGGAATCGGTCGATTTCGCAATCCTGCAGTCGCTCGACTTTACGCGTTTCCGGCCATGGATCATTTGCATCGAAAAGTCGCATTCGATCGCCGAGTTCGACCGCTTCCTTGGTTCGAAGGGATATCGCCGCATGTGCGAGACACCGCATAATGGGATGTTCATGTTGGATCCGTTACCCAAATCCAGTAGTTGAGCTCTCGGTGTTGAGCCGGGTCCCGATCGGTGTCGTTGCGCCGGGTCTGCGCGGGATAAGGGTTTAAGCTGTAATAGCAACCCTATAGGCAACAAATGTATCGCTTGGCTCGCCGGACCGCGCGCAAGGTTTTACAGAGGATCGGACGGCGCTGGCCGGATGAGCGGCTGCTCGATGAAATCGAACTGCTGAGATCGCGCATCAACGACCTGCAGCTTGTCCACAATGCCGCGGAGCGGGACGGCGATTTCGTTTGCCTCGTGCCGGGCACGCTCGAGGAGCGTCGGCTCTATCAGAGTCGGTTCAACATGGCGTGGCTCGACGAGCTGCGGATTTCTCCCAAGGTTGTTCTCGACGTGGGGGCCTATGACGGCGGCGATTCCATTCGGTTCAAGTACCGATTTCCGGACGCACGGGTCGTCGCTTTCGAGGCGGATCCGGAGCGCCATCGGATCGTGTCGGACAACGTCGCGCCCTTCGGAATTATCTGCGTCAACGCCGCGGTTTGCGACCGGGATGCGCCGGTGTCATGGTATCAATCGCATGACGGCCGTTTCCGCGACGCCGGTGCAGGGTCGCAGGGATCGATGTACCGGCACTCGCCCGAATACGCGCGTCGCTACGATTTCGTAACCCAGGGCGCAGTGCCGATGAGCATCGAAGGGGTCAGGATCGACACCTTCTGCGCTCGGGCCAGCGTCGGCGAAGTAGACGTTGCCCATATCGATGCCGAGGGCGCGGAGCACGACGTCGTCGCCGGTTTCGGGCGTATTCTGCCGAAGCTCGTCTACGTGGAGGCGGCATCGTTCGGTGGCTGGATCGGCGCGCGGCAGCCACGTGAATTGCATCGCAAGCTTTCGTCCATGGGATATGCGCTGGCGGCCGAGTTGATAAACGACAGGCTTTACGTCCGAGCGGACTTAGTCCGGCTATTCGGCTGAGCAGCTTTCGCGGCACTGTCGGCTTGCTCGCGGCCGCGCTGGTCGGAGGCCGGGAGCGGCTGACCCGATTGCGCTTCTTCGGCGGTTCCGTGCGCGAGTTCGCTGGGCTGCCTCGAGACGCCCGTAGAAAAATTCTCGCCCTCGATCCCTTGGGCTACGACGTAGGCCTATCGAACGAAGCGATCCGCGAGGCTTGGCTCAAGAAGGTCCTCTCGGAACTGCCGACGGGTGCAAGCCTGCTCGATGCCGGGGCGGGCGAGTGTGCCTACAAGAAGTACTGCGGGCACCTGCGCTACGTCTCGCAGGATCTCGCGAAGTACGACGGGACCGGCGAGGTCGGATTGCAAATGGGGTCGTGGGACACCTCCAGAATCGACATTGTCAGCGACATCACCGATATCCCGGTGCCGGACGCCTCGTTCGACGCAGTGCTATGCACCGAAGTTCTTGAGCACGTGAGCGACCCGGTAGTGGCGCTGAAGGAACTTGAGCGCGTCCTCAAGCCCGGCGGAACGCTGATTATCACGGCGCCTTTCGTCAGTACGACGCATTTCGCGCCGTATCATTACGCGACCGGGTTCAATAGATATTTCTATGAATCTCATCTTCAGTACCGCGGGTTCGAGATTGTGGAGCTGGTCGAGAACGGTAATTTCTTCGAATTTGTCGCCATGCTGCTGCGGCACGTGGATGTATTTGCCCAGCGCTATGCAGACGAGGACTGCAGCAAGCTTGAGCGGCTGGCGGCGCAGATCGTATTGCGCATGCTCGGGCGCATGTCGGCCAAAGACAAAGGCAGCCGCGAGCTGCTCAACTTCGGTATCTTCGTGCGGGCGGTCAAACGGCTCGGCCCCTGAGCGTGCCGGCGAATCCCGAAGTCGATGTACTTATTCCCGTGCGCAACGGCGCGCGGTTTCTGCGTCCCTGTCTCGACAGCGTGTTCGCGCAGACTCGTCCGGCGCGCGCGGTGATCGTCGCCGACGATGGCTCGACCGATGAAACGGCGGACATCCTTGCCGAATACAGCGCTCGGCGACCGAACCTGCAGGTCATCCGCAGCGAGCCGCGCGGCGTTTCGCATGCGCGCAACCTGGCCCTCGGGGCAAGCCGCGCGCCGTTCGTCGCCTTCCTCGACAGCGACGACGTTTGGCATCCGGACAAGCTCGTTAAACAGATGGCGCTGTTTGCTGCCGATCGCCCGGAGATTGGTTTCGTTCACTGCGCCTATTTCTGTATCGACGAGGAAGGGCGGCGACTTGCGACACGCGTGGTTACCCCGCGCAAGCGGGGCGATGTGTTCGCCGACCTGCTGCTCGGCGACGGCGTTGCAGGATCGGCATCCGCCGTCGTCGCCCGGCGCGATCTCGTCACGGCGACTGGCGGGTTCGACGAAAGCCTGTTCCATGGCGAGGATTGGGACTTGTGGATCAGACTGGCAAGGGTGAGCCATCTCGATTTTGTTGGCGAGGAGTTGACCCGCGTGCGCATCCATCCGCTCGGCAGCCAGCACCGGCGCGCCAACGGGCCGGAAATATTTCTCCTCGAACGCCTGCGTATTCTCGATAAATGGATCGACCGAGTGCCCGAAAGCGGCCGGATCCTTGAGGCGAGTCGCATCGAAGCGGTACGACTCGACCTCAAGAACATGCTGCGATTTCCGCCCCGGTGGGGACTGCGCAGGCGTCTGCGCGCGAGCGACGTGCCGTTGGCGCGGCGGCTGTTCCCGACCCGGCGCGCTTATGCCATGTCCTTTGTGCGCGCCGTCGCCGACGCGGCTCATCGCTAGCGCAGAGGGTTTCGCGTGACCGCCGAGCAGCCGCGCCACATCGATACCGCGCGCGCTCCGCGGGTCAGCGTCGTCTTGCCCGTTTACAACGGCGAGGCGTTCCTGACCGAAGCGTTGAACAGCATCCTTGCGCAAAGCTTTCGCGATTTCGAGCTAATCGCGATCGATGATGGTTCAAGCGATGCATCCGGCGAAATCCTCGCTCGGCTGGCAAAGGCGGATAGCCGCGTGATCGTGCTCGTTCAGGAGAACGCCGGAATCATCGCGTCGCTCAACCGCGGGCTGGCGCTTGCGCGTGGGGAGTTCATCGCACGGATGGATGCGGACGACGTCGCGCATCCGGAGCGTTTCGCGCGGCAGGTTGCTTTCCTCGACACGCGGCCGGACGTCGCAGTGGTGGGCTGCGCAGTGACGCTCATCGACGAGATCGGCAAGCCTATCCGCGACGTTGATTACCCTGGCACGCCTGAGACAGTCGCCGCGTTTCTCGAAACGGGGTCGGCTCTCGCCCATCCAGCCGTGATGATGCGTCGCGACACCGTGCGGGCAGTCGGCGGCTATCGCGCCGCGTACCGGCACGCTGAGGACTATGATTTGTGGCTACGCCTAGCGCCGCGATACCCGCTGGCTAACCTGCCGGACCGGCTGCTGCGCTATCGTCAGCATGCGGGGAAACTTTCCTTCAATCACCCGATCGAGCAGGCCCTGGCGACGAGCATCGCGCTGCTTGCCTCCCGGTGCCGCCGCGCCGGCAAGCCAGATCCGACCGAGGGCCTGACAGCGCTCGCGCCGCAAGACCTCGACCGTTTCAGCCTCGTCCCGCGTGAGCGCGCGGGCATCCTGCTCGATCTCGCCGAAGCAGTCCTTGCGAGCGATCAGGCGATGGCAAAGCGCGATACCACACGGCAGGCGACCGAACTGGTCGCACTCGCCGACGCTTCCGAAGCGGACGGCGCCCGGCTCGTCCGCGCGATGCTAATGCTGAGCCGGGGGTTTGCCGGCCGCGGCGAGCCGCGCCTCGCAGCGCATTGGTTCTGGCGAGCGATAACCAGCCGGCGCACCGGTCTTGTTGAAGTGGGGGCGATCGGACTCGGATGGGCAAAACGACGCGCGGCGCGACTAGGCCGCGCCCTGCGTTTCGCGCGTGGCTGATATCGAATGACCGGCGTCGAACCATCCTCGGTCGACGTGGTGATCCCGGTGCGCGACGGAGCGCGCTACCTGCCAGATTGCCTGGACAGCGTGATGGCACAGACGCGGCCGGCGCACATCGCCGTCGTAGTCGATGACGGCTCGACCGACGCGACGCCGGATATCCTTGCCGATTACCAGCGGCGCTGGCCTGCTCTTGAGGTAGTCCGTACTGAGAAGCGCGGGCTGCCCCACGCCCGCAATACCGGCATCGCAAGATGCCGCGCCCCCTTCATTGCTTTTCTCGATAGCGACGACGTCTGGGCTGCGAACAAGCTCGAACGGCAGCTCCCCGTGTTTGCTGCGGGTATCGGCTTCGTGTACTGCGGCTACCGCCTCATCAACCAGGACGGCCGACCCGGCAGCAGGAACGTGATCGCTCCGACGCTGCGCGGGCACGTGCTTGCCGCGCTTCTCACCGGCGGCAATCTCATATCGGGGTCGGGCTCGTCCGTCGTTGTGCGCGCACCCCTGCTGGAGCGCGCCGGGGGATTCGACGAGAGCCTGTCGTTTGCTGAAGATTGGGATCTCTGGCTGAGGCTCTCCGAACTGTCCGAAGTCGACTTCGTGCCCGAGCCGCTGGTGGCAATCAGGCTGCATGAGGAAAGCATGCAGCATCGCAACGCGCGCCATAAATTGAAGCTGCAAATGCTCCAGCGCCTGCGCGTGCTCGACCGATGGTACCTGCAGGACAGGCTCCCTCCGGCCGTTCGGGCGCAAATTCGCAGGGACCTGGTCAGCGTGGCAATCAACGAAATCCGGCAGGAACCTCTCGGCGGCTGGTTTCACGCGTGGCAGCTCGTTGCGGAACTGAAAGAGTGCGAGAGCAGTTTCGCAAGAAGTTTGTTTTCCGACCGGGCGGATTTCTTCCGTGAATTTCCTCCTCGCATTGCGTCAGCCGTACGCCGCGGGATCGGCTGGTCGCATTCGTGAAGCGCGCGCGGCCGCGCTAGACCAGGTGCTCGAATGGGCTCGGTTTCTCTATCGTTCAGAATGGGGCTGGCGTGCGCAACTCCCATGCCCGCGTCGAATACTCGCGGTTGGCACCAAAAGAGTGACGGCTGCCGGGTCGTAGGCCTTTCTTGCCAGGGCAGTGGCGCTGGGCTACGGCAAGCGCCCCGGAGTGAATGAATGATCCTGAGCCGAGCCGAAATTGATCGCCGCGTTGCCGCGGGAAGCATCACTATCAGCCCGTATTGCCCGGCGCAGCTCAACCCGACGAGCTACAGCTATCGCTTAGGCCTCGAGATCAGCGAGCTGAGTTCGACCGACCCCGCCGCCGCGCGCGGCGATGCGGTCGTCGAGATCGGACAGGCCGGCATGCTGCTGCAGCCCGGCCGGCTTTATCTCTCCCACACCTATGAGGTGATCGGCTCACGCGAGTGCGTCGTTACCTTGATGGGGCGCCCATCGATCGGCCGATTAGGCTTGTTCGTGCAGCTCTCCGCGGATCTCGGCAATGTCGGCGACGCCCATCGTTGGACGCTCGAGCTGACCTGCGTGCAGCCTGTCGTGATCTATCCGCGCATGCTGATCGGCGAACTGACCTTCTGGGAGACGCGCGGCGAGCTATCTTATTACTCGGGTCCCTACACGCGGTTTTCCCGGCCGACCGGCAACATGCGCGAACTTTATTAGACCAGCCATGATTTTGACCGGACCTGAAATTATTCGCCAGCACGGCTTGGGGACGATCCGCATCGACCCCTTCAACGTCGATCAGGTCAATCCAAATAGTTATAATTACCGCCTCGGCCGCACCGTGAAGGTCTATAAGAACGAAGTCCTCGACCCCAAGGTCAAGCAGCCGACCGTCTCGATCGATATTCCCGACGACGGCCTGGTGCTCGATTCCGCGCGCATCTATCTCGCCCATACCGAGGAGGTGATGGGCAGCGACCGCTTCGTGCCGATCATTCACGGCCGCTCGTCGACCGCGCGCATGGGATTGTTCGTGCACATCACCGCCGATCTCATCGACATCGGCTCGTATAATCAGTGGACCTTGCAGCTGCACGCCGTGCAGCCGGTGCGCATCTTTCGCGGCATGCTCATCGGGCAGGTGACGTTCTGGTGCGTCGAGGGCGAAATTTCCCTCTACGCCGGCCGCTACCAAGGCGCCATGGGGCCGCGCGAATCCGAGAGCTATCGCGATTTTGAGAATCCGGAAGCGATGTAACTCCCGCCCTCGTCATGCCCCGCGAAAGCGGGGCATCCAGTAAACACCGGCCGCAGTTTTATTTGAAAGGTCTGTGTTTACTGGATCGCCCGCTTTCGCGGGCGATGACGAACACGGGGAGCGCGCTCACATCCTTCCGAGCACGTCGGCGTCGCCGGTCGCGGGCGCGACGGCGCGCGCGGCGTTGCGCAGCGCCGGGACAATCTCATCCACCTCATCGACGATCAGATGGCGGCTCGCCGCGTGGAGAAACCCGAGCGCGTTCATGTGATCGACGAGCTCGCGCAAGGGCTCCCAGAAGCCGGCGATATTGGCGAGCAGGATCGGCTTGCGGTGGCGCCCGAGCTGCGCCCAGGTGAGTTGCTCGACCAATTCTTCTAGCGTGCCGATTCCGCCGGGCAGCGCGACGAAAGCGTCGGCGCGTTCGAACATGACGCGCTTGCGCTCGTGCATGTCGCGCGTGACGACTATTTCCTGCGCGCCGGCGAGCATGTGTTCCTTGTTGACGAGGAACTCGGGAATGATGCCGGTCACGCTGCCACCGTGGGCGAGAACGGAGTCCGCGAGCGCGCCCATCATCCCGATTGAACCGCCGCCGTAGATCAGCCGGATGCCGCTGTCGGCGAGGATTCTGCCCAGCGCTCGCGCGGCTGCGGCGAAGGTCGGATTGGTGCCGGCACTGGCGCCGCAGTAAACGCAAACCGCGCGAATCGAGGTCATCGCGCGCATGTGGCATCGCGCCGGAGGGCCGTCAAGTTGACCGAACCCGGCCGGCGGAATGCAGGAATCCGCGCTTACCATGATGGCGCGGGCGGCTCCCTCCCGCAGCGGCATTCCGCTAAAACAATTTAACCGTCGTCTTCAGGGTTTGCATCGATGCGTGAGAGCGCGTTGTTCGGCACCATGTTCGGTCTCGGCGCCGGCGCCGTTCTCGTCGGCGTGACCGTGAGCCGGCTGGTGGGCGGCCAAGTGCCGGAGAAACCGGTCGAAGAGCCGACCGCTGCCGTCGTCGAAGCGCCGCCGCCGGCTGCTGCGATCCAGTCCGCGCCGCCACCCGCTGTTGCCCCGGTTGCCCCGCCGGCGGTGATCGCGCTATCGGGCCAACATCGCATGCTGTCGCGCAAGCACCATCGGCCGCCCACGCCCGAGGAAGCGGTACCGAAGCCCGCGCCGCTCATCGAGGAACCCGCGCCGACCGCCTCCATCGCGACCCGCGAAGCGCCGCCCGCAGCGCCGCCGATGGCGCAGGTGACGGATGACCGGATCGCGCGCGATGCGCCGATCGCAATCGTGCGCGGCGGGGTCGTGCGGCCAGCTTTGCGCGCGCCCGGACCGCACATCATTCACGTCCAGCCACCGGACCGCTAGCCTTGTAGCGGCCCCGCGTCGACGCACCCGCTCTAGGGTGCCGCTCGGCGCAAAACTCTCTATATGAGAGTGGTTCGGCGGTCCTTCCGGCCCGTCCGGCGCCGGAATTGGGCATGAACGATCAGGCCTCCGCAGCGAATGCCGTGCCGGTCTCGCGGGTGACCGTGGGCGAAGCCACGCTGCTGCGCACGCTCGTGCACCTGTGGCCCTACATCTGGCCGTCCGACCGCCGCGACCTCAAGCAGCGGGTCTTGGCCGCGACCGTGCTGCTGTTCCTCGCCAAGCTCGCGACCATCGCCGTTCCCTTCACCTTCAAATGGGCGACCGACGCGCTGGTCGGCAACGGGAGCGCGCCGGTTGCGCCGTCCTCCTGGCTTGCTTGGGCAATGGCCGCGCCGGTCGTCATGACGCTCGCCTACGGCGGCATGCGCATCGTCATGGCGGTTCTCGGCCAGGTGCGCGATGGCGTTTTTGCCAAAGTAGCGATGCATGCGGTGCGCCGGCTTGCTTTCATGGCTTTCGAGCATATGCATGCGCTCTCGCTGCGCTTCCATCTCGAGCGTCGGACCGGCGGATTGACCCGCGTGCTCCAGCGCGGGCGCGACGCCATCGAGACGATCGTGCGCATGGTGATCGTCCAACTCGTCCCCACCTTCGTCGAGCTGGGGCTGATCGTCATCGTGCTGCTGCGCGCCTTCGACTGGCGCTATGCGCTCGTCGTGCTCGCCACCGTGGCCGCCTTCCTCGCCTTTACCTATGCGGCGACCGAATGGCGCATCACCATTCGCCGCACGATGAACGAGAGCGACAGTGACGCCAACGTCAAGGCGATCGATTCGCTGCTCAACTACGAAACGGTCAAATATTTCGGCGCCGAGGAGCGCGAGGCGCGCCGCTATGACCGCTCGATGGCGCGCTACGAGGACGCGAGCATCAAGGCCTACACCTCACTCGCCCTGCTCAACGGTGGCCAGGCGGTGCTGTTCACGCTCGGGCTCGCCGGCGCCATGGTGATGTGCGCCTATGACGTGCGGGCCGGCAAACAGACGGTCGGCGACTTCGTGATGATCAACGCGATGATGATCCAGCTCTACCAGCCGCTCAACTTCATGGGCATGGTCTATCGCGAGATCAAGCAGGCGATCATCGACATCGAAAATATGTTCGCCATTCTCGCGGTCGAGCCGGAGATAGAAGACCGGCCGGGCGCGCCGCCGCTCAACGTGACGCGCGGCAATATCCGCTTCGAGGACGTGACCTTCTCGTACGATCCGGATCGGCAGATTCTCGACCGCATCTCCTTCGACGTGCCCGCCGGCCGCACAGTTGCGGTGGTCGGTCCGTCGGGCGCCGGCAAGTCGACCATCTCGCGCCTGCTGTTCCGTTTCTACGACGTGACCGGCGGCCGCATCCTGATCGACGGCCAGGACATCCGCGACGTGACGCAGAAATCGCTGCGCGCCGCCATCGGCATGGTCCCGCAGGACACGGTGCTGTTCAACGACACCATCCGCTACAACATCCGCTACGGACGCTGGGAAGCATCCGACGGCGAGGTGGAAGAAGCGGCGCGGCTCGCCCGGATCGACGGCTTCATCCGCCTGGCGCCGAAAGGCTACGAGACCGAAGTCGGCGAGCGCGGGCTCAAGCTTTCCGGCGGCGAGAAGCAGCGCGTCGCCATCGCGCGCACGATCCTCAAGAGCCCGCCCATCCTGCTGCTCGACGAAGCGACTTCGGCGCTCGACAGCCACACCGAGAAGGAAATCCAGGACGCGCTCGACCGCGTTTCGCAGAACCGCACGACCCTGGTCATCGCGCACCGCCTCTCGACCATCGTCGGCGCCGACGAGATTATCGTGCTCGACCAAGGCACGATCGTCGAACGCGGCACGCATCATGAGCTGCTCGCCGCCGCTGGGCTTTACGCCAGCATGTGGAATCGTCAGCGCGAGGCCGAGGAGGCGCGCGAGAAGCTCGCCCGCGTTGCCGACGACGAGCGTGCGCCCAACCGCAATCCGCCGGTGATGGACGAGCCGCTGGCCGAGCCGGCCGAGGTCGAGCCGGCGCAGGCGGCGGAGTGATGCTGATCGATAATACGAAGTCTCTCGTCATCGCCCGCGAAAGCGGGCGATCCAGTAAACACTAGCCTCTCAGGTTTTGCCGTATGCTGCTTGGTCCGTGTTTACTGGATGCCCCGCTTTCGCGGGGCATGACGAGGATCAGTGCGTCGTAGCACCGATCTTCCATGTCCGTCGTCAACTCCATCCGCGCGCAACTCGTGCCGATTCACCGCGAAGGCTATCCCTTCATCGGGTGCTTCGCGCTTCTCAGCATCGTGTTGTTTCTTTTCTGGTCGCCGCTCGGCTGGCTCGGCACCTTGGCGACGCTCTGGTGCAGCTATTTCTTTCGCGACCCCCCGCGCGTCACGCCGCTCGGCGACGGGCTCGTGGTGGCGCCCGCCGACGGCCGCGTCAGCCAAGTCACGAGCGTCGTCCCGCCGGTTGAACTGGGGCTCGGGCCGGCCGCGCTTGCGCGCGTCTCGATTTTCATGAGCGTGTTCGATTGTCACGTGAACCGCAGCCCCGTCGGCGGGCGCATCGAGCGCATGGTCTACAAGGCCGGCAAGTTCCTCAACGCGGACCTCGACAAGGCGAGCGAGGACAACGAGCGCAACGGCCTCGTCATTACGGGCGCGCGCGGGCGCGTCGGGGTGGTGCAGATCGCCGGGCTCGTCGCACGCCGCATTGTGCCGTTCGTGCGCGAAGGCGAGGAGATCGGCGCGGGCGAGCGCATCGGCATGATCCGCTTCGGCTCGCGCGTGGACGTTTATCTGCCGCAAGGCGTGCGGCCGCTGGTCACGGAAGGGCAAATTGCGACGGCAGGCGAAACCGTAATCGCCGACCTTGCCGCGCGCGACCTCGGACGCACGTTCCGCGTCTCGTAGGCACGGCACCATGGCACCGTGGCGGGCCCCGGAGAAGTTGTTATAATCTCTACCATGCTGTTCCCGCCCTTCGAGCCCGATCGCAACGAGTCGCGCCGCCGGCGCTTTCGCCCGATCCCCGTGCGCATGCTCGTGCCCAACGTGATCACGCTGCTCGCGCTGTGCGCCGGCCTGACCGCGATCCGCCTTTCGGTCGAGGAGCGCCTCGATCTTGCGCTCGCCGCGATCGTGTTCGCGGCGCTGCTCGACGCGATCGACGGGCGCATCGCCCGCATGATCAAGGGCACCTCGCGCTTCGGCGCGGAACTCGACAGCCTCGCCGATTTCGTCAATTTCGGCGTCGCCCCGGGATTGATCCTTTATTTCTGGCAGCTCAAGGAACTCAAGTCGGTCGGGTGGATCGCGGCGATCGTGTTCGCGACGTGCGCCGGGTTGCGTCTGGCGCGCTTCAACGTCGCGATCGAGGATCCCAACCGGCCGGCCTGGGCGGCGAATTATTTCGTCGGCATGCCGGCGCCGGCCGGCGCGATCACCGTGCTGCTGCCGATCTATCTCGCGTTTCTCGGGGTGCCGATCCCTTCCGTTGCCACATTTCTTTATACGCTGGCGATCGCCATCGTGATGGTGTCGCGGCTGCCGGTCTATTCCGGCAAGAAAATCGGCACGCGCGTGCCGCGTGAGTTCGTGCTGCCGGTGTTCATGCTGGTGGTCCTGTTCTTCGCGCTGCTCATCAGTTACCCGTGGCCGGTGCTCACGCTCGGCACGCTTGCTTATCTCGGCGCGCTGCCGTTCGGCTGGCTTTCCTATCGGAAGCTCGAAGAAGCCGCCGGCACGGCCGCCGATGCGGACGCGCCAATGCCGCCGGTCGAGACGCCCGGACGCACCGCCGCTCCGCCGCCGCGCGAACGCGGCAACGGCGGGCGGCCGGCACGCCTCAACTGAGGATTCAGTTCCGTGCCATGCCGCGGGTCGTAAAAATCGTTGCCGACGGTGTGGCGGACGGTAAAGCCATCGTCGATACGGTGATCCTCACGCCGGAACAGCGCCGGGCGCCGCGCGGCAGCGTGACGGGCGTGAACGGGACGCGCCTCACCTTCGATCTCGCCGCGCCGGTGGCGTTGCGTGCCGGCGATTTTCTGCAGCTCGACGACGGCAATCTTATCGAAGTGGTCGCCGAGCCGGAGCCGCTGATCGAGGCCCGCGCCAAGGACCTCACCGCGCTTGCGCGGCTCGCCTGGCATCTCGGCGACCGTCACGTTCCGGTTCAACTCTTCGCCAACCGGCTGCGCGTGCGCCGCGATCCTGCGATCGAGGCGCTGCTCGCGCGACTGGGGGCGAAGATCGCCGCCATCGAGGCGCCGTTCGACCCCGAAGGCGGCGCGTACATGCATACGCACGCGCACGGCCACGGCCATCACGATCATGACCACGCGCATGATCATGACCACGTGCACGGACACCATCATCACCGGAGCCATGAATGAACAGTCTTCACGTCGAGCGCGATGGCGCCGTCACCACGATCGTTCGTTCGCGCATCGAAGCGCGCAACGCCATGGATCCGGCGAGCGCCGACGCGCTGCATGACGCGCTCGTCGCCTTCGACCGCGATCCCTCGCAGCACGTAGCCGTGTTGTGGGGCGCGGGCGGCGCGTTCTGCGCCGGCTGGGATTTGAAACACGTGTCCACGCTGACCGCCAAGGAGCGGCTCGCCGCGCTCGACTTCCCGAACGATGGCGGAAAGATACCGCGCGGGCCGCTCGGGCCGACCCGGCTCGAGCTGTCGAAGCCGGTCATCGCTGCGGTCGCGGGCCCGGCGGTGGCCGGGGGCATGGAGCTTGCGCTGTGGTGCGACCTGCGCGTGATGGAAGAAACGGCCTACTTCGGCGTCTACTGCCGGCGCTGGGGCGTGCCGCTGATCGACGGTGGCACCGTGCGCCTGCCGCGCATCGTCGGGCGCGGCCGCGCGCTCGACATCATTCTCACCGGCCGCAAAGTGCCGGCGGAGGAATGCTACCGCATCGGGTTGTGCGAGCGCCTGGTGCCGCATGCGGAAAGCCGCAAGGCCGCCGAGGCGCTCGCGCACGAGATCGCCCGCTTTCCGCAGGAATGCATGCGCGCCGACCGCCGCTCCGTGTGGCTGCAGGAAGGCCTCTCCGAACGCGAGGCCCTGCGCGCCGAATGGAAGAACTCCGCGCGCATCGTCGAGATCGAAGGCGCGGCAGGCGCCGCCCGCTTTGCCGCCGGCAAGGGTCGCCACGGCGACTTCGCCGATATCTGATGACAGAAGACGGACGACGGAGGACGGATTTCCGTCGTCTGTCGTCTGTTGTCTGGTAATCTGTTTTCATGGGCCGGCTTCAAGACAAACTCATCCTCATCACCGGCGCCGCAGGCGCTGTCGGCTCGGCTATGGCCGACGCCGTCGTCGAAGCCGGTGGCCTTGCCGTCACCAGCGACCTCGCCCGCGCTGCAGGCATGGACCATTCGCTCGACGTGACGTCGGAGGAGGATTGGCGTCGCGTCATCGACGACATCGATCGCGCCGCCGGCCGGCTCGACGGCCTCGTCAACGCAGCCGGAATCGCGGTATTCGGCAATGTCGAGGACACCGATTTCGCCACTTGGCGCCGCGTGATGGCGATCAACCTCGACGGCACTTTTCTCGGCTGCAAACACGCGCTCGCGCTCATGCGCCGCACCGGCGGCGCGATCGTGAATATTTCCTCGGTGTCCGGTCTTGTCGGCGGCCACAACCTCGCCGCCTACAACGCCTCGAAGGGCGGCGTGCGCCTGCTCACCAAGTCGGTCGCGCTGCACGGCGCCCGGCTCAAGCCGCAGGTTCGCTGCAACTCGATTCATCCCGCGTTCCTCGAAGGTCCGATGGCGGACGACTTGATCGGCCAGACCCGCAACCCGGAGCGCGCGCGCGAACGCATGACCGCGGAAGTGCCGCTCGGCCGTTTCGGCCGGCCGGCCGAGGTCGCCGAGATGTGCGTTTATTTGCTGTCCGAAGAATCCGCCTTCGTCACCGGCGCCGAGTTCGTCATCGACGGCGGCCTGACTGCCAAATGAATTGTTTCTGATATGGAGTAGCTCTATACTCTGACTCGTAAACACCACTACCGAGTGATGCAGATTGAATATGCTTCACTTGCGCCAGTTAGTGGAGCAGCGATCCGATAAACCCGACCACAATTGGGAAATACGCGCCGAGGGCGGCTCCTGCCACGAGCGTAACACTCCAGACGATAAACGAAGCCGCTTGCCGCAATCGTTTTCCTTTGTTGGCTTGTGCAACCAGTTCTTGTCGGATCGCCTTCTCCAGCTCTAGTCGGATAGCGGCTGACTGCTTTTCGTTCGCAGTCGCGAGCGTGGCGTAGTGTTCCGCAAGTTTTTGTTTCTCGTCAATGTCGGTTAGCAGCGCACGTAGCGCAACTGATCGTGAATTTAAATCGGCCTGCAGCTTGGCAACAATAGCGGTCGCTTTAACGATATGAGATTCTGCTTCGGCTACTCGCTCTATTGCTTCGCGTTCCTCGCCTGGCGTAGGAAAGTATTCAGCGAAATGCTTTCCAATGGAATTGTGTACGATTGTATCGATTTGCTCCTTCGTGAACATGCGCCCGGTAATGGCGCGAACGACCTGCTGGCTTATTTCCGAAGAAAGGGCATTAATTACGCCTGAAGCTAACATCTAACTGCTCCATATCGCTCACGCTAAGCTAAGATGACGCTTGACCATCGGTCGTCCGCCAGACTTACTCTGCTGCCTATACACTAGAAACAAACTCACCGGCTCAGCGAAATCGTCTCGCCCGGCGCCGCCTGGCCCTCGAAACGCGCCGGCGGTGAGAAGGCGAGCCGCGCGAGGGTCTCGCCCTTGTGGTCGCGGATGATCAGCGTGTCCTGGTCGTAGCTCCAGCGCCGGCTGGTGAAGAATTTGCCGGGACAGCCGCCCTGCGGCGCAATGGTCCCTTCGCCGCTCCCCGGCGTCGCCGTGAACACCATCGCGCAGGCGCCGCCGGCGGTCGAGCTGAACTGCCAGCGGCCGGTGATCTCGACCGGCGGCGCGGTGGGCGCCGCCCGCGCGGCGGCTGGCGGCGGGGGAGGTGGGGGCGGCTCGCTCGTTGACGTCCCCAGCAGGCCGCCGCTGCCGCAGCCGGTGAGCGCCGCGGCCACGCCGATCGCCAGCCACCGCACCGCCCGGATCATCGTCGCCGGCGCCTCATCGCATGGTCGGAATCACGAACTCCGCGCCTTCTTTGGTGCCGGAGGGCCAACGCGCCGTCACCGTCTTGGTCTTGGTGTAGAAGCGCACCGCGTCCGGACCGTGCTGGTTGAGATCGCCGAAGCCGGAGCGTTTCCAGCCGCCGAAGGTGTAATAGGAGAGCGGCACCGGAATGGCGAAGTTGACGCCAACCATGCCGACGTTCACGCGCGAAGTGAAATCGCGCGCGGTGTCGCCGTCGCGGGTGAAGATGGCGACACCGTTGCCGTATTCGTGCTCGGAGGGAAGCCGCAGCGCTTCCTCGTAATCCTTGGCGCGCACCACCGAGAGCACCGGCCCGAAAATCTCCTCCTTGTAGATGCGCATCGACGGCGTGACCTCGTCGAACAAACAGCCGCCCATGAAATAGCCGTTCTCATAGCCTTGCAGCTTGAAGCCGCGGCCGTCGACCGCGAGCTTGGCGCCTTCCTTGACGCCGAGATCGACGTAGCTCTTGACCTTCTCAAGTTGCGCGCGCGTGACCATCGGGCCGTAATCGGCCTGCGCGTCCGTGGACGGCCCGATCTTCAGGCTCTCGACCCGCGGAATGAGCTTGTCGACGAGGATGTCGGCGGTCTTCCTGCCGACCGGCACGGCGACCGACACCGCCATGCAGCGCTCGCCGGCGGAGCCGTAACCGGCGCCGATCAAGGCATCGACCGCCTGGTCCATGTCGGCGTCGGGCATCACGATCATGTGGTTCTTGGCGCCGCCGAAGCACTGCACCCGTTTCCCGTGCGCGCAGCCGGTCGCATAGATGTATTCGGCGATCGACGAGGAACCGACGAACCCGACCGCGCGCACGCGCGGGTCGGTGAGCAGCGTGTCGACCGCTTCTTTGTCGCCGTTGACGACATTGAGCACGCCCGCCGGCAGCCCGGCCTCGATCAGCAATTGCGCGATGCGCATGGGCACCGAGGGGTCGCGCTCGGACGGCTTGAGCACGAAGGAATTGCCGCAGGCGATCGCCGGGGCGAATTTCCACATCGGGATCATGGCGGGGAAATTGAACGGCGTGATCCCGGCGGTGACGCCGAGCGGCTGGCGCATGGAATAAAGATCGATGCCGGGGCCCGCGCTCTCGCTGAACTCGCCCTTGAGCAGATGCGGAATGCCGCAGGCGAACTCGACCACTTCCAGTCCGCGCTGGATGTCGCCGCGCGAGTCGGCAATCGTCTTGCCGTGCTCGGAGGAGAGCAGGGCGGCGAGTTCGTCGAACTCGCGCTGTACCAGGTCGAGGAATTTCATCATGACGCGCGCGCGGCGCTGCGGATTGGTGGCGGCCCAGGCCGGCTGCGCCGCCTCGGCGGAGGCGATCGCCTGCTCCACTTCGCCCCGGCTCGCAAAGGCAACCTTGGCCTGCACCTCGCCGGTATTGGGGTTGAACACGTCGCCGAAGCGCCCCGAGGTGCCCTTCACTTCCTTGCCGCCGATGAAGTGGCCGATTTCGCGCATTTATTCCTCCCTGGCCCGCGTGCCGGCGTGCCTGCGGCCTCGGGGTTATGTTCATTTGATAGCGCTTCGAGCGCGCTCCGGGAAGCGGCCGGGACGCCACCTTTACGCTCCCTTAAGCACGCCGGCGCTAGGGTTCCGGGTGGGGTCGTGCCGGCGGAGCGGCGCGCCGGTCTGGTACGCGTCGGAGTGCGTCCATGGACATTTCAACCGGCCTCGGCCTTTTTGCCGGAGCGGTGGTGCTATGCACGCTCATCCTCATGGGCGGCGACCTGCGCATGTTCCTGGACGCCCATGCCGCCATCGTCATCTTCGGCGGCTCGTTCGCGGCGACCCTGATCCGCTTCCCGCTCAACTCCATGTTCCACGGGCTTCCGCTGGGGGCGAAATTTGCCTTCACCATGCGGCGCATGACGCAGCGCGAGCTGGTCGACGAAATCGCCGGCCTTGCCGAGATCGCGCGCAAGCAGGGACCGATCGGGCTCGAAAAGGTCGAGGTCGAGGACCCGTTCCTGGCCAAAGGCATCCGGTTCGTGGCCGACGGCTACGACAGCAACTTCATCCGCGACAACCTCGAGCGCGACCGCGACAATTTCCTCACGCATCTGGACGAGGGACAGAAGATCTACCGCGCGGTCGGCGACTGCGCCCCAGCCTTCGGCATGGTCGGCACCCTGATCGGCATGGTGCAGATGTTCGCCAACATGACCGATCCCTCGAAGCTCGGCCCCTACATGGCGGTCGCGCTGCTGGCGACGTTCTATGGGGCGGCGCTCGCCAACCTGATCTGCCTGCCGATCGCCGACAAGCTGCACCTCAAGCTCGTCGACGAAGAGGTCAATCGCACGCTGATCATCGACGGGATTCTGATGATTCGCGAATCCAAGAGCCCGACGCTCGTGCGGGAAATGCTGCTCGCCTACCTGCCCGAGAAGCACCGGCACGAGGATGCCGAGACGGTGCCGGCGTGAGCGGTCAGCGACACCCCCATGGCGCGGCGTAAGGACGGCGGACACGGCGGCGGCCACGGCTGGTTCGTCACCTTCGCCGACCTGATGGGATTGTTGGTCGCCTTCTTCGTGATGCTCGTCGCCTTCTCGACCCAGGATCAGCAGAAGCTGCAAATCGTCGCGGGCTCCATGCGAGACGCGTTCGGCGTGCAGGACGTGCGCTACGCCGGCATCATCGAAACCG
>JAFAUQ010000007.1 GCA_019243195.1 Hyphomicrobiales bacterium | reverse complement strand
CCTGGCGGTTTTGGGTGGCGTAGCAGATGTCGCGCGTGTCGGGCCCGACCAAATCGGGGAAGCGGCGCTGCAACGCCGCGATGATCGAGCGCGTGTCGTCGACGCTCAGCGTCGTCTGCGTCACGTAGGCAACGGGAGCGTCGGTCGGCAGATCGAGCTTATCCACGTCGGCCTCGTTCTGCACCAGGATCACCGGCTCGGAAATCTGGCCCATGGTGCCTTCGACTTCCGGATGGCCGGCGTGCCCGATCAGGATCAGCGTCCGCCCCTGCGCGACGTAGCGCTTGCCCTGATTGTGCACCTTGGTGACCAGCGGACAGGTCGCATCGAGCACCGGCAGCCTGCGCGCCGCCGCCTCCTGCTCGACCGCCTTCGATACGTCGTGGGCGCTGAACACGGTGATGGCTCCGGGCGGAACGTCGTCGATGTTCTCGACGAAGCGCGCGCCCTTGGCCTTGAGGCTCTCGACCACGTATTTGTTGTGAACGATCTCATGGCGCACATAGACCGGCGCGCCGTTCTTCTCGAGCGCGCGCTCGACGATTTCGATCGCGCGCACGACGCCGGCGCAGAAGCCGCGAGGCTGGGCGAGAATGACGCGCATGCGGCTGTTCACCGGCTCCGGGCGCCGCTGGCGAGCCAGCCGATGGCTTCGGTGCCGGTGATCCCGAGCGCCGCCATGGCTTTCACCGCGATGTCGGCCGCCTGCAGGCCGGCCTGCGCATACATGCGGTCGGGCTTGTCCTGATCGAGGAACAGGTCGGGCAAAGTCATCGTGCGGACCTTCAGTCCGGCATCGAGCATTCCTCGCTCGGCCAGGAGATGCAGGACGAACGCCCCGAACCCGCCGACCGAGCCCTCCTCGACGGTGACGAGCACTTCATGCTCGCGCGCCAGACGAACGATGAGATCTTCGTCGAGCGGCTTCGCAAAGCGGGCATCCGCGACCGTCGTCGAGAGCCCGGCCGCATTGAGCGTCTCGGCCGCCTTGAGGCATTCCGCAAGCCGCGTGCCGAGCGAGAGCAGCGCAACCTTGGTGCCCTCGCGCACGATGCGGCCTTTGCCGATCTCGAGCGGCACGCCAATCTCGGGCATATCGACGCCCATGCCCTCGCCACGGGGATAGCGGAATGCGATCGGCCCCTCGTCGTAGGCCGCCGCCGTCGCCACCATGTGCACCAATTCAGCCTCATCGCCGGCCGCCATGATGACGAACCCGGGCAGACAGCCGAGATAGTTGATGTCGAAAGAACCGGCGTGGGTCGGACCGTCGGCACCGACAAGCCCGGCACGATCCATGGCAAAGCGAACCGGCAGCTTCTGGATTGCAACGTCGTGCACCACTTGGTCGTACGCACGCTGGAGGAAGGTCGAGTAGATCGCCGCGAACGGCTTGTAGCCCTCGGTCGCAAGCCCCGCCGCGAATGTAACTGCGTGCTGTTCGGCAATGCCGACGTCGAATGTCCGGTCGGGGAACGCGCGCTCGAAAATGTCGAGGCCGGTGCCCGACGGCATGGCGGCATTGATGGCAACGATACGGTCGTCCTTATGGGCCTCCTTCACCAAGCTTTCCGCGAATACCTTGGTGTAGGCCGGCGCGTTACTCTTACCCTTGGCCTGCTTGCCCGTGACCAGGTCGAACGGCACCACGCCGTGATATTTGTCGGCGGAGCCTTCCGCTGGCGGATACCCTTTGCCCTTCTGCGTGATGACGTGCACCAGGATGGGGCCGTTCTGCGTGTCGCGAACGTTCTTGAGCACCGGCAGCAGGTGATCGAGGTTGTGGCCGTCGATCGGGCCCACGTAAAAGAAGCCCAATTCTTCAAACAAAGTGCCGCCGGTCAGCAGCCCCCGCGCGTATTCCTCCGCCCGATGCGCCTTCTCGTAAATCGACGGCGGAAGGTAGCGCGCCAATTGCCTGCCCATTTCGCGCAGCGACCGATAAGTGTCACCTGACGTGAGCCGCGCCAAGTAGGCCGACATGGCGCCCACCGGCGGTGCGATCGACATGTCGTTATCGTTTAGGATGACGATCAGGCGCTCGCGGCGCGCACCGGCGTTGTTCAGCGCCTCGTACGCCATGCCGGCTGACATGGCGCCGTCGCCGATCACGCAAATGACATTGTTGGTCTTGCCGGCGAGATCGCGCGCGACCGCCATCCCCAGTCCGGCCGAAATGGAGGTGGAGGCGTGCGCGGCGCCGAAGGGGTCGTATTCGCTTTCCGCGCGCTTGGTGAAACCGGAGAGGCCGCCGCCCTGGCGTATGGTGCGAATGCGGTCGCGTCGCCCCGTGATGATTTTGTGCGGATAGGCTTGATGCCCGACGTCCCAGATGAGCCGGTCGTGCGGCGTGTCGAAGACATAATGGAGCGCCACCGTCAGCTCGACCACGCCCAAGCCCGCGCCAAGGTGGCCGCCGGTCACCGACACCGCGCTGATGGTCTCTTCGCGCAGTTCGTCCGCAAACTGACGCAGATCGCTTTCCGGAAGCCGGCGCAGTTCGTCGGGCGTGTTAACTTCGTCGATAAGCCGATTTTGCAACAACATGAGCTTTACCGTCGCGTTTTCGGACCGTTCGTTCCGTTATATGTCTTAGAAACGCCCCAAGCCGCAACGTCCCATTTGCGAGCGGGGTTCCGCAGCAGAAGAATTGGCGCAGGTGTGCCTGCCGGGCCACACGGTCGGAATCCCATTTGAGCACACATCGGCGGCCGGAACCACCCCGTCCAGGGGTGGCTATACCAAGGTGTAAGTGCTTGATGGGCAGTGGTTAATCGACGCGGGACCGGAGCCCTGAACCGGCGCTATTCGGGATAAGTTGTCGGATTTACCGAGGCGATCCGCCGCGGCCGGACTTCAGGCCGATTGGACCGGCCGGAACAGGCTGCGCATGAGGTGGCGCAGAGGTCGCGGGCGGTGGCCGCGAAGGACCCGCGCCTCGGCCGTATCCGGCGCGACCATGAAGCCGCGCAACCTGATCACATGCCAGGCAAGCGCATTCCATTCGCGCCAGGCTTCGCCCGCCTCTTCGGCGAGGACGCCGCTTACCACTTCGGGAACCGCACCAAATACGAACGGGATCCCGTCCGAGAGTGTGTCGTCGCGCAGCACGTTCCAGCGCGACAATCCGCCCATAACCGGAGACCCGAGCGCGAATACGACCCGCCCGATACCCGCCTCCCGAATGCAGAAGGCGCACATCGGGCAAGGCTCGACGTTCGTATAAAGGGTGCACTCCGCGAGCTTGGCGCCGCCGAGCATCTTCTGTGCCTGGGCGATGGCGACGATTTCTGCGTGACGCGAGACGTCGCCGTCGCGCTCGGTGCAGTTTGCCGATTCGGCGAGAATTTCCGGCCCGCGGGCAACCACGCTGCCGAAAGGACGCTCGCCCGCCGCTGCCCCCTTGCGGGACAGCTCGATGCAACGGGCCATCATGCGGCGATCAATGACCTCGCGCGCGGAAAAATCCCCCACGATCCATCCCCCATTCCCGCCCCGAGCGCCGCGCGTCCCCACGCGCAGCGCAGACCAGCATAGCCCCCACTCAGACTATTTCTGGTTAAAGGAGCCTTAGGTCCTGATTGGGGCGGCACGGGGGCAAGCGCGGCATCGCCAAAAGTCCGGGCTTGTTCGCGTTGGCTCTACAGCCCACCTTTGGTCGGCTGGCGGAGGATCGAATGTCCCGGCGGATCGGCGTGGCGATCGTGGCTCTGTCTGGGGCGCTGATGGCTTTCGCCCCGCGCCTGCATGACGCGCCGGCGTTCCCGGCAGTGGCGGCCGAACGAGCGCTGCCCTCGGCTGCGGCCGACGACGTCGACGTGGAGCTCGTTCTTGCCGTCGACGTGTCCTATTCCATGGACCCCGACGAACAGGCACTGCAGCGCGAGGGATACGTCACAGCGCTGACCTCGCCGGAATTTCTCACGGCGCTCAAAGCCGGCATCTATGGCCGGATCGCCCTGACCTATTTCGAATGGGCGAACGCCAATGATCAGAAAATCGTGCTGCCGTGGCGGCTGATCGATGGGCCCACCGCCGCGCGGGCGGTCGCAGAGGAAATCGAGCGTGCCCCTTACCGCCGCGCCTATCGAACTTCGATTGCGGGCGCCCTTTTGTTTGGGTCGCGCTTGTTCGAGAGCAGCGGACACCGCGGCATCCGGCGCGTGATCGACGTCTCCGGCGACGGCACCAACAACGAGGGGCCGCTCATCGTCCCCACGCGGGAGGATGTCGTCGCCAACGGCATCACTGTCAACGGGTTGCCGATCATGCTCAAGAAACCCCAACCGGGCTCGATCGATATCGAGGACCTCGACATCTATTACGAGGACTGCGTCATCGGCGGCCCCGGCGCCTTCGTGGTGCCGATCAAGGAGCGCGAAAAATTCAAGGACGCGGTGCGCACCAAGCTGGTGCTCGAGGTCGCGGGCCGGACACCAGCCGTGCGCATTGTGCCGGCGGCTTCGCAGACGCCGCGCATCTCCTGCACCATCGGCGAGCGGATGTGGCAGCAGCGCTGGGGCAACGGGCTCGATATGCGGTGAACCCGAATCTGACAAATCACCGCGCAAAATGCGCGACGATTTCCACGTGGGCGGAGTAGCGGAACTGGTCGACCGGCGTGGCGGCGACCAGACGATAGCCGCCGTCGACGAGGAGGCGGGCATCGCGCGCGAATGTCGCGGGATTGCAGGAGACTGCGACCACCACCGGCACCTTTGATTCGGCGAGCGCCCGCGCCTGTGCTTGCGCGCCCTGACGCGGCGGATCGAACACCACCGCATCGAATGGCGCGAGTTCCGCCGCTATCAGCGGCCGACGGAAGAGATCGCGTACCTGCGTCTCGATCGGCTTGATCCCCGGCACCCCCGCGGCTTGGCGCAGCCCCGCAATCGCCGCCGCGTCGTTGTCCACGGCGTGAACGCGTGAGCGTTCGGCAAGACGCAGCGCAAACGGGCCGACGCCGGCGAACAGGTCGGCGACCGTGTTGGCATGGCCAACATGACCGGCAACAAGTCGCGCCAGCACGGCCTCGCCTTCGGCGGTCGCCTGCAGGAACGCGCCGGGCGGGAGCGCCACGCGGGCCCGTCCGATACGCAGGGTTGGTTGTGCGTGTTGCGCGATCAGTTCGCCGTGACGCGTGAGCCGCGCCAGCCGATGAGGTCGCGCAAGCTGTGCAAGCCGCGCCCCGACGTCCGGGGTCAGCGGCCCCGAGCCGCGTATGTCGACGTCGAGACCGGGCTCGCTCGCGGTGACGTGAATGTCGAGCGGCTTGCGTTGCGGCCGCAGCGCCTCGGCGAGTGCCCACGCGGCCTTGATCGCGCCCAAAAGCTCAGGCGCCAAGACCGGGCAGCGGTCGATCGGCACGATGTGATGCGCGCGGTAAGCGGCGAAGCCGACCTGCAAAACGTCGTGGCTGCGCCGGGCGTGGAACACCGCGCGCCTGCGGCCGGCGCCATGAGCATCGATAAGCTGTTCCACATGCGCGTCGAGGCCGGCCTGCGCCAGCGCCGCAACCACGAGACCACGTTTCCAGGCGCGGTAATGCACCGTGTCCCAGTGCTGAAGCGCGCAACCACCGCACACGCCAAAATGCGGACAAATCGGCGCAATGCGTTCCGCACTTTCAACCTCGACCCGCAGCGCATGGCGGCGGTCCGCATGGCCCGGGACCCGCTCGACTTCGACGGTCTCGCCCGGAAGCACATAGGGCACGTAGAGCGGTCCATCGGGCGTGTCGGCGATGCCATCGCCGCGGTGACCGAGCCGATCGATCACAAGGCGTTCAACCACGCGTCGCTCCGAGCAGGAACTCGCGATTGCCGTCGCCGCCCGTGATCGGCGACGGGATGACGCCGACGACGGTCCAGTCCAGCGTCGCTACAAAGCTCGCGATGTCCTCGCACACCGCCGCCTGCACTTGCGGGTCGCGTACGATCCCCTTCTTGAGGTGAGAACGGCCGGCCTCGAACTGTGGCTTGATCAGCGCCACCAACCGGGCTGGCGTTCGCAGCACCGCGACTGCCGGCGGGAGCACCAGCTTAAGCGAGATGAAACTCACGTCGACCACCAGGAAATCCGGCGGCTCCGGCAGACGGCCGGGGTCGAGGCTGCGGATGTCGGTTTCCTCGAACAGCACCACGTTCGCTTCGGTCCGCAAGCTTGCATGGAACTGATGCCGGCCCACGTCGACCGCGTAGACGTGGCCCGCGCCGCGCGCGAGCAGGACCTGGGTAAAGCCACCGGTCGAGGCGCCGACGTCAAGGCATATATGGCCGGCGGGATCGAAGCCGAAGTGATCGAGCGCCGCCGCAAGTTTGACGCCACCGCGCGATACCCAGGGATGCGCCGGCTCCGCGCTCAGCGCCGCGTCGAGCGGTAATTCATCGGAGGGTTTGCGCACCGGCACGTCATTCGCCGTGACCAGACCCGCCGCGATCGCTGCTTGCGCCTTGGCGCGGCTGTCGAACAGGCCGCGCTCGACCAGAAGCCGGTCGGCGCGCCGTCGTAAACTCATAAAGTTTCGCCTAGACTGCTTTTGTTTGGCGCATGATCTTTTTCAAGAATCATGCGCTGCAATGCTCGATCAGCCGATCGATGAATACGCCGCATTTCTCGAGTTCGGAAACGGCGATGAACTCATCGGCCTTGTGCGCCTGGTCGATCGAACCGGGACCAACGACGACCGACGGAATCCCGTCGGCCGAGTAGCCGCCCGCCTCGGTGCCGAAGGCGACCTTGGCGAGATCGTTGCGACCAGAGAAGGCCATGCTCAGCCCAACGATGTCTGAGTTCGGCGCCGTATCGAGACCCGGGAAGCTCGAGCGGTCGCGGAACGTAATGCCGGCTTCCGGCGCGACCGCCTTCATCTGTGATTCGAGCACGTCGCGCGCGTAGCTTGCAACCTCCTCGGCCAGCACGTTCGGATCGTCCGCCGCGATGGTGCGAAACTCGTATTCGAAGGTGCATTGATCGGGAACGATGTTGAGCGCCGAGCCGCCGTGCACCAAGCCGGTATGGGCCGTGGAATGGGGCACGTCATAGAGCGGATCGCGCGCGCCCTCGCGCGCCAGACGCTCGGCAATGTCGCGGATCTTGCTGATCACCCGTGCCGCATACTCGACCGCGTTGACGCCGAGCGGCGCGAGCGAGGAATGCACTGTCCGGCCGCGCACGGTCGCGGCCACCGAGCGCTTGGCCTTATGTCCGATCACGACTTGCATGCAGGTCGGCTCGCCGACGAAGCAGGCGGCAGGCCTGACTGGCCAATCGTGCAGGCGCGCGATGATGCCCCGCACGCCGATGCAGCCGACTTCTTCGTCATACGAGAACGCCAGATGAATCGGCTGCTTGAGCTCGCGGGTGAGCATGTCGGGCACGGCGGCGAGGCAGCACGCCACGAAGCCCTTCATGTCGGAAGTGCCCCGGCCGTAGAGGCGTCCGTCCCGTTTGGCGAGCCGGAACGGATCGCTCGACCAGTTCTGCCCGTCGACCGGAACGACATCGGTGTGGCCCGACAGGATGTAGCCTGGCACATCAGGATTCCCGATCGTCGCGATCAGGTTCGACTTGGTGCCGGTCTCGTCCGGCACACGGGCGTGGCCGACCCCGAGGCGATCCAGGTAGGACTCGACCCAGTCGACTAGCGCGAGGTTCGAGTTGCGGCTTGTCGTGTCGAAGCCGACGAGGCCTTCGAGAACGGAAACCGTACGCGCGACGTCCATTGCGATCTTTCCAATGTAATTAGGGGGATCAAAGCGCATTGACCACGGGCGGCGCAAGGTCCGATCGGACTAGTGCCCCGATTCCGAAGTTCCCATCATTTTGCGGCACACGGCTGGTGTTCCGATTCCGAAGTTCGCCCAACCTCGCGGCACGTTCGATGCGAACTTTGGAATCGAAGAACACCAGCAAACGCTATGATTCTAGTGCCGCTTTGAACCCGAAGCTCGCAACGCGCTTCCCTCACTTCCGGGCGAGCTTCGGGTTCGCGGCACTATTGCGAACTTCGGAATCGAAGGGCACTCGCAACTTATTGATTCTAGTGTGGCTTTGGTTCAGAAGTCCGCATCTCGGACTCGGCCCGCAAGAATGATGCGGACTTCTGAATCGCCACACTACCCGCCGCCACAACTCGATCATTTTGCCGGGCTACACGCGACCCGCGGAGGGAGTGGCATGAAACGAACCGCAGTCATCTCCTCGCTCGCTCTCGTCCTTGCTGCGCCGGGCGGGGCGCAGGAGGCACGCACCTGGATGTTCAACTTCGATTCCGACACCGCCGTCCTGCAATACGGCACACCGGATTCCGACGACGCGGTCCTGGTGATCACCTGTGAGCCCGGCAAGAAGAGCATGCACATCAATGAGTTCATCGGTTCGGCCGGTCTCGTCCCCGGCCGGACCGCCCATCTCAAACTCAGCAACGGGACCGCGGTTCTCGACTACCCCGGCCAGACGGTCGCCAATGAGATGGATGGGACCGTGAACATCGAAGTCTCGGTCGCGGCCGACCCGAAGCTGATCGCGTTATTGAAAGCCGGCTCCTCGCTCACGATCGATGTCGCGGGCAAGCCGACGGCAATTCCACTAAAGGACGCGGCGCCCCATGTGGCAGATTTCGAGAAGGCGTGCCTGCGGCGGTAAAACAGGTCTACACGAAGAAAACCGCGTAGATGCCCATGCCCAAGGTGGCGGTGAAGATCGCCTGGATTGCCCCGAACGACAGGTCGCCAATGTCATGCGCGACATATGGATAAGCCATGCGTCCGAGCGGGAAAACCACGCTCGTAACCAATGCGACGCACATAAGCTTCTGGATGATCGGCCTACTCAGCATGGTCCCCTCGTGGCACAGCGCTCCCGGCGCGCAATAAAGCGCTAAATGCCGGAAAAGAAAAGCGGGCGCATGCGTTTTTCACCTCGCAGTGCATCAAACAGCCCCGGCGCTGGCGTTTCTTAAGCCGCCGCCGTATGCCGTCGCGACGGTTTGACGCAAAAAGTCCGGGCTGCCGGCGCCCTACCAGACTTCGCCTCGAGGAGACGCATGGCGCTTTACCGACCCGTCACCGTGCTCACCGGAGCGTCCTCCGGTATCGGCAGGGCGCTTGCGCACGTCTTTGCCGAGCACGGGCATGAACTCGCGCTCGTGGCGCGGCGCGAGCCGGAACTTACGGCGCTTGCCGACGAGATCGCCGCCGCCAACCGTAAACGCCCGCTGGTGCTTTCGATCGACCTTGCCCGCAGCGACGCCCCCGCCCGCATCTCCCACGAGCTGATCGCGCGCGGTCTCGAGGCCGCCGTCGTCATCAACAATGCGGGCTTCGGCCTCGTCGGAGCGGCGGCTACGCTCGACCGCGCCGAACAGCTCGCCATGATCGATCTCAACGTGCGCACGCTGACCGACATGTCGCTGCGCTGGATCGACAGTCTCACACGCCATCGCGGCGGCATCCTCAACGTCGCCTCGGTCGCGGGCTTCATGTCGGGGCCGAATATGGCCGTTTATTACGCCACTAAATCGTACGTGCTATCGTTCAGCGAAGCGCTGTACCACGAACTCAAGCGACGCGGTGTCCGCGTCACGGTGCTGGCGCCCGGTCCGGTCCCGACCGAGTTTCAGGCACGCGCGGGCCTGGGCCGTAACCTGCCCCTGATTCTCGCGTGCTCGGCCGAACAGGTCGCGCGTGCCGGCTACAAAGGCTTGATGGGCGGCAAGCGTCTCGTGGTTCCAGGCCTTGCCAACAAATTTGTCACGTTCATCCCGCGGGTGCTGCCGCGCGGCTTGATGCTGAGGCTCGTTGCGGCCAACCAATCGCAGCGAGCGAAGACGCGGCCGGAAGGCTGGCCGCGCCGCCGGCCGGAGGGCACGAGTTAGAGCGCTTGCGCCGTGTGCATGTCCACGGCCGGATAGACCGCGCGCTCGCCGAAGCGCTTGACGACGGCATCGGGCTCGGCGGCCCACTCGGTTGCCGGCACCGGCCCGCACACCAGCATGAAATAGTCGTAGGGCGCGCGCCGGTCGTTCGCCATGACGTACTGATAATGCATGCGGAACTGGCTGCCGCGCACGCGGTCGTAGGCGGCGTCGGTGAGCATGTCGCGTAGCCGCACCGGCCACACGATCGGGTTCGTGCGCGCACCGGAGATTTCGACTCCGACGCCGCCCACCGGATCGAAGTCCCAGAAGTTCATGATGTCCTTGCGTGCCTGGCAATCGACCCAGCGCACCGCGGGGTCGATCGCAAGCCGCCGGACCGCCACCCGCATGCGTTCGGCTGCCGGGTGGAGCGCAAAGGCCGGCAGCAGCGAGCCGACCGTCACAAGGGTGACGCGCGGGCCGTGACGGCCGAGGTCAGGATCGATTTGGAGCGCGCGGGTAGTGACGATGGGTGCCGTCAGGCCGCCCGCGCTGTGGCCGATGACGAGGATTTCATCGGCCTCGCCGCCGCGCGCGGCCGCCACCAGCCGCTCGGCAAAAGCTTCGACCGGCCGATCGTAGCCGCTCGGCCGGCCGCGCGCGAAGTCGCGCATGATCGGCCAGCCGTTCGCTACTTGCATCAACACCGAACGATCTGTCAGCGGCCGCAGCAGAGCAAACAAAGCGGCCCAGATGACGCCCGCGGTCAAGAGCCCGGTCGGTACAGATGCCGTCGCGCGCGCAACCGCAAACCCGGCGGCGCATCCCGCGACAATCGTCAGTGCGAGCCAACCCAACAGCGGGGCTTGCAGCACCATGAGGTGCAGAGCGAAGCGCCATGCGGCACGTACTGTGCGCCACAACGCGCCGCTCGCCACATCGTCGAACATCCAGTGCAGCGTGCGCGGAATCTGCCGCAGCATCGGCCGCCGCGCCGCGGCCGTGACCACGTGTTCGAAGCGCACGAACTCGTAGCGCGTGGATGTCTGCCAGTCCGGCGCCTTCGTTGCGACCGTCCAATGAGCCATGTCGTCGCTGTCGACGACAAGCTCGCTCACGCTCGCCTCGATTTCCCAGGTCTTGCTGAAACGGGAAAGCTCGCGGGCGAACAGACGGTGATAGCCTTCCGCGCCCCGCGGGTCCCAGCCCTCGACATAGAAAACATGCCGCCGCCGGATCACTCTTCACCTCGCCGGCCAGTGCGGCCGCGCGGCCAACGCTCAGCCAACGTCGAGCGGCTCGGTGCCGGCCGGCTTGCCGGACGCATCGAGGGTGATCTTGTCGACGCGCGCTTCGGCTTGCCGCAGCAACTCCTCGCACCGGCGCTTGAGCGCTTCGCCGCGCTCGTAGATCGCCACCGACTCCTCGAGCGGCACGTCGCCGCGCTCGAGCTTCTGCACGATCGTTTCCAGCTCGGCGAGCGCCTTTTCGAACGGCAGCGCCTTCACGTCGGCATTGGCGGTCTCGGCCATAACCTCATCCCGGGTGCGACTCGTTTTGCAGTATTGTAGCGGGTTCGCCGCCAGGGAAGCGAGGCGCGACTCTCGCCTGCGACACCGCCCTCAACCGCGCATCAGCACCATCACGTGCGCGGCCACCGAACGCGCGAGCCCCTCGAGGTCGTAGCCCCCTTCGAGCACCGATACCACCCGCCCCGCGGCGTGCGTATCGGCGATCTCCATGAGCTTCTGGGTCGCCCAGGCGAAGTCCGGCTCCAGCAGGTTGAGGTTGGCGAGCGGATCGCGCGCGTGCGCGTCGAACCCGGCGGAGATCACGATGATGTCCGGGTGGAACTCCTTGAGCCGCGGCAGGATCGCGGTTTCGAATGCCTCGCGGAACTCAGCGCCTCCGTCGCCGGGATCGAGCGGCGCGTTGACGATGGTGCCGTGCTCGCCGCGCTCGCGCGCGGAGCCGGTGCCGGGATAAAGCGGCATTTGGTGCGTCGAGCAGTACATCACGGTCGGGTCGTCCCAGAAAATTTCCTGCGACCCATTGCCGTGGTGCACGTCGAAATCGACGATCGCGGCGCGCTCCATCCCGTATCGCTTCTGCGCATAACGGGCGGCAATCGCCGCATTGTTGAACAGGCAAAAACCCATCGGCCGCGCGGTCTCCGCGTGATGGCCGGGCGGCCGCGTCGCCACGAAGGCGTTGTCGGCGGCTTTCGCCATTACGTCGTCGACGGCCTGCACGGCGCCGCCTGCCGCGCGCAGCGCCGCCTCGAAACTGCCGGGCGACATCGAGGTGTCCGCATCGAGATGCGCCAAGCCATCGCGCGGCGTCGCCTCGCGAATGCGCTCGATGTAATCCACCGGATGACACAACGCGATGGTCTCGAGCGCGGCGGCCGGGGCCTGTACCCGCGCCAGGGTCGCAAAGCGCTCATGCTCGAGGATGCGCTCGATCGCGCGCAGTCGGTCCGGCCGCTCCGGATGCCCCATCGGCGTGACGTGATCGAGGCAGGCGGGATGGGTGAGCAGCAGCGTTGGCATGACGTCCGTCGTTCGATGCGGATCAAGATTTCGCGGCGAGGCTGACGCCGGGCGGCGGCTGGTCGTCGTCGGGCACGAAGAAGTCAGGCGCCAGCGGCTCGCGCGGATCGACCCGGTAGCGATCGAAGTCGGTCACGCCTTCCGCCGCCAGGAAGGTGTCGTCGATGAGGAAATGTCCGGTGAAGCTCTTCGCCGGCTTTGCGAAGATGCGGCAGGCGGCATCGGCGAGAATCTCAGGGGTGCGCGAGCGGCGGATGATCGCGTCGCCGCCGAGCAGATTCTTGATCGCCGAGGTGGCGATCGTAGTGCGCGGCCACAGCGCATTCACCGCGATGCCCTTCGGCCGCAATTCGCCCGCCAGCCCCAGGGTCACGAGGCTCATCCCATATTTCGCCATGGAATAAGCGGTATGGCCGGCGAACCATTTTTCCTTCAGGTCGAGCGGCGGCGAGAGCATCAGGATATGCGGGTTCGTCGCCTTCTCCAGATGCCGGATCGCATATTTCGAGACCATGAAGGTGCCGCGCGCGTTGACCTGATGCATCAGATCGAAACGGCGCATGTCGGTCTCGAGGGTTCCGGTAAGCTGGATCGCGCTCGCGTTGTTGACCACGATGTCGAGGGTGCCAAAGGCGGCGACGGTGCGCTCGATCGCGTCCCCCACCGAAGCTTCGTCGCGGACGTCGACAACGAGCGGGAGCGCCCGCCCGCCGGCTTTCTCGATTTCAGCCGCAGCCGTGTGAATCGTCCCGGGCAACTTCGGGTGCGGCGCCTCGGTCTTCGCCGCGACAGCGATGTTGGCACCGTCGCGCGCGGCGGCGAGCGCGATTGCGAGGCCGATACCGCGCGAAGCACCGGTGATGAACAGCGTCTTTCCCTGAAGGCCCGCCATCAAAGCTCCCGGCGCGTCTCAGCTCGCTAGCGCCGCGTGGGCCTCGTTCACGCTGGCGGCGCCTTCAACCACCGTGCGTTCGAGGGCAGGCGCCGACACGGCGATATTCTCGGCAAAAAACCGCGCCAGCGAAACATGGGCGCCGTTGCCGGCGCCGTTCCCGCTCGCGCGTGCCGCCAACGCGTCGCTCGCGAGCGCGCATCCGCCGGCGGCAAGTGCAAACAGCCGCAGATAAGGCGTCGCGCCGGCGAGCGCCGCCTCGGGCGCGGCGTCGAGCTGCTCGGCAATCCACCCGGTCGTGCGATCGAGACTCTCGACCGCTTCTTGGAGCCGCACACCGGTCGCTCCCATCGCGGGATCATTGACCGCCTGCACCGCCGCGACCGTTTCGCGCAGCTCATCGAGATAGGCTCTCACCGTCGCGCCGCCCGCGAGCGGCACTTTCCGGGTGACGAGATCGATCGATTGGATGCCGTTGGTGCCTTCGTAGATCATGGCAATGCGCGCGTCGCGCAGATGCTGGGCCGCGCCGGTTTCCTCCACGTAGCCCATCCCGCCATGCACCTGAACGCCGAGCGAGGCAACCTCGACGCCGATGTCGGTCGAGAACGCCTTGGCGATGGGCGTCAGCAGCGACGCACGCTCGTGCGCGGTCTGCCGTGCGGCGGTATCCGCCGCGCGATGCGAGCGGTCGATCGCCGCCGCGGTGGCGTAGCAGATCGCGCGCGCCGCACACGTGAGCGCGCGCATGGTGAGCAGCATGCGCCGAACGTCGGCATGGGCGATGATCAAGCTGGACGACTCCGATGCGCCGAGCGCGCGGCCTTGCCGGCGCTCATGCGCGTAGGCGAGCGCCTGCTGGGTGGCGCGCTCGGCGATGGCGACACCCTGCAAGCCGACCGCCAGACGCGCATTGTTCATCATCGTGAACATGCAAGCGAGGCCGCGGTTCTCTTCGCCGACCAGATAGCCGGTGGCGCCCCCGTGATCGCCGTACACCATGGTGCAGGTCGGCGAGCCGTGGATGCCGAGCTTGTGTTCGATCGAGTGGCAGCGCAGGTCGTTGCGCGCGCCGAGCGAGCCGTCCGCGTTGACCAGGAACTTCGGCACCAGGAACAAAGAAATGCCGCGCGTGCCGGGCGGCGCGTCGGGCAGCCGCGCCAACACGAAATGCACGATGTTGTCGGTGAGGTCGTGCTCGCCATATGTGATGAAGATCTTCTGACCGGCGATGCGATAGCTGCCGTCGCCCGCACGCTGCGCCTTCGTGCGCAACGCCCCCACGTCCGAGCCGGCTTGCGGCTCGGTCAATTCCATGGTGCCCATCCATTCGCCGGAGACGAGCTTGGCGAGATACGTGCGCTTGACTTCGTCGGCGCCATGCGCCGCCAGCGCCTCGGCCGCGCCCATCGTTAGAAACGGGCCAAGACCGAAAGCCATCGCCGCCTGGTTCCACATTTCGATGCAGGCGGCGTTGAGCGCGTGGGGCAGCCCCTGCCCGCCGGCCTCGGCCGGCGCGGCAAGCCCATTCCAGCCAGCCCCCGCCCAGGCCGTGTAAGCCTCCTTCCATCCGGGCGGCATGATCACCGCGCCGTCCTTGAACGGCGTGCCGTGGACATCGCCCACCCGATTGAGCGGCGCGATCACGTCGGTCGCGAACTTGCCGGCCTCTTCGAGCACTGCGTCGACAAGGTCTTCCGTAAGGTCGCCGTACAGCCCCTCCTCGAGCGCACGCTTGAAGCCGCCCGCGTGCTTGAGCGTGAAGGCGATGTCGGCGACGGGCGCCAGGTAGGTCATGAGGTCCTCGCGATTGCCTTGACGGCCGGCAATTTACGGCGCTACGGCCCGAACCGAGTGCCGCACAGATCGGCAGCACCCAATCTAGTGCCCGCACCCCCAGGGTCAACGAGCGTTGCGTGATGACTGTCGAAATTGCAACGCGCACGATGCACGCGGATGCGAAGGCGATCGCGGAGGCGGCGCGCATCCTCCGCGCGGGCGGGCTGGTGGCGTTTCCGACCGAGACGGTCTACGGCCTCGGCGCCGACGGTACGAATGCCGCGGCGGTGGCACGGCTTTACGCCGCCAAGGGCCGGCCGAAATTCAACCCGCTCATCGTCCACGTGGCCGATCCGGCGATGGCGCAGGGTTTGGCCAAATTCGACGCGGCCGCCTCGACGCTCGCCGCGGCGTTCTGGCCCGGGCCCCTCACCTTGGTCCTGCCGAAGACGGACGACTGCCCCGTGGCCGAGATTGCGACCGCGGGGCTCGACACGATCGCGGTGCGCGTTCCGGATCATCCGGTCGCTCATGCTCTGATCGAAGCCGCCGGCCGGCCGCTGGTGGCGCCTTCCGCGAACCGCTCGGGCCATGTGTCGCCCACCGCCGCCGCCCACGTGGCGGCCGACCTCGGCAGGCGTATCGATCTCATCCTCGATGCCGGGCCGACGCGGGTGGGTGTTGAATCGACCATCGTGTCGTGCCTCTCCGATGATCCGGTGCTGCTGCGGCCGGGCGGGGTCGCGCGCGCCGCGATCGAGGATGTCTTGCCAGCGCCGCTCGGCGAACCCGCGTCCGCACAAGCCAACGGGCCGCAAGCGCCCGGCATGCTTCCTTCCCATTACGCGCCAATCACGCGGCTGCGGCTTGGAGCGACCAGAGTCGAACCGCACGAGGCCCTGCTCGCCTTTGGGCCAACCGTGCCGCCCGGTGCCGCGCAGGCGGTGGCCGTGCTCAACCTCTCGCCGAGCGCCGACCTGGTCGAAGCCGCCGCGAACCTGTTCGCCCATCTGCGCGCACTCGACCGCGCCGGCGCGCGCGCAATCGCCGCCATGCCGGTACCGCGCGACGGCTTGGGCGAGGCGATCAACGACCGGCTCGCCCGCGCCGCCACGCCGCGGTGATTAGAACAATGTCCTCGCCGTCCGTCACAAACAAACAGGGACGCGAAGTCGACGCGTCCCTGCTCGATCGCTTCGCGGCCATCGTCGGCAACAAATATCTGATCACGGACCCGGCGGAACAGGAGCCTTATCTCATCGAGCCACGTGGGCTCTATCACGGACAGACGCCCGCGGTATTGCGCCCCGGCACCGTCACCGAAGTCGCGGCGATCCTCAAACTCGCGAACGAGACACGCACGCCCGTCGTCCCGCAGGGCGGCAACACCGGCCTCGTCGCCGGACAAATCCCGCACGCGGGCGACCTCGTGCTCTCGCTCAACCGCCTCGACCGCATCCGCGAGGTGGATGCGACCTCCAACACGATGACCTGCGATGCCGGTGTCATTCTCGCCAAGGCACAGGAGGCCGCCGCCGCGGCCGAGCGCCTGTTTCCCTTGTCGCTCGCGGCGGAAGGCAGCTGCACCATCGGCGGAAATCTCGCGACCAATGCCGGGGGAACCGCCGTCCTTGCTTACGGCAACGCGCGCGACCTTGTGCTCGGTCTCGAGGTCGTGCTCGCCGACGGGCGCGTGTGGAACGGCCTGAGCAAATTGAAGAAAGACAACACCGGCTACGACCTGAAGAATTTGTTCATTGGCGCCGAGGGAACGCTGGGCGTGATCACCGCCGCCGTGCTCAAGCTCTATCCGCGTCCGCGCGCGGTCGAGACCGCCTTCGTCGGGCTTGCGTCTCCGGCCGATGCACTGGCGCTCTTCAGTCTCGCAGGCGAACGCGCGGGCGGCACGGTAACGAGCTTCGAGCTGATGTCGCGCACCTCGGTCGCGTTTGCCTTGCGCCATGGCCCCGGCTGCCGTGACCCGCTCGGCGCGCCGCATCCGTGGTACGTGCTGATCGAACTTTCCTCGCAGGCGGCGGGCTTGCGCGGCGCGCTTGAAGATTTGCTCACCGCCGCCGTCGAGCAGGGCCGCGTGGCCGACGCGACCATCGCGGCTAGTCTCGACCAGAGAAAAGCTTTCTGGCACGTGCGCGACATGCTCTCGGACGTCCAGCGATTCGAGGGCGGCTCGATCAAACACGACGTGTCGGTGCCGGTTGCGGCGGTGCCGGATTTCATTGCGCAGGCGAGCGCCGCGGTCGAAACGCTGATCCCTGGCTGCCGGCCGGCTGCTTTCGGCCATCTCGGCGACGGCAATGTTCACTTCAATGTCAGCCAGCCGATCGGCGCCGACACAGCCCCTTACCTCGCGCGCTGGGACGACATGGGCGCGGCGGTGAACCGCATCGTAACGCAGCTTCACGGCTCGATCTCCGCCGAGCACGGCATCGGCCAGCTCAAGCGCGACCTGCTGCCGGAGGTGAAGGACACGGTCGCGCTCGAGCTGATGCGCGCGGTCAAGCGCACGCTCGACCCCAACGGCATTCTCAACCCGGGAAAAGTATTATGACTGCGCCGACGCAAGACCTCGCCATCGCACCGATCGCGGACGCCGACGTCGCATCGGTCGCCGACTTGTGGCAACGCTGCGGCCTCACCCGTCCGTGGAACGATCCCTCCGGCGATATTGCGTTTGCCCGGCGCGGCCCGAACTCCGCCGTGCTCGTCGGCCGGCTCGATGGCGCGATTGTCGCGACCGTGATGGTCGGCCACGACGGCCATCGCGGCTGGTTCTACTACCTCGCCGTTGATCCCGCTTTGCAAGGCAAGGGCTTCGGACGCGTGATGACGCAGGCTGCCGAAGCGTGGCTCACAGCGCGCGGCATCGCCAAGGCGCAGCTGATGGTGCGGGCCGATAACGACCGCGTGCGCGCGTTCTACGAGGCGCTCGGTTACGGCGAACAGAAGCGCACTCTCTTTGCCAAATGGCTCGACGGGCGTCCGCTCACGCCGTGACCCGCGATTAACCAAACAAAAGTTCCCGCCACCTTTGTTCCGGATTGTTGATCGCGTTGTTTCCATTGTTGTTCGTTCATTGTTCCTGCTGCAGTGCATCCATTCGGCGCATCTATTTTTCCTCCAGGAGCTCAGGGACTTAGCGCCCCATCCGCCTAGTTAACCGTCGCTCCGCAAGGGTCGCCGCTATTGTATTTTCATTGTTCTTTACAATGCCGTGGTGCGGTGCAGAAAAATCGGTTCTTCTCTTTCGTCTTGCTCTCGAGCCGCCTGTCCGTCGCGCACCGCCGATTCTGCAACGATCTGCAAGCAACCGATAGTAATAACGGCCCAGTCCGCACTTCCCCTACTCAGTGGTGGCCGCATGAGCGACTCGATGGCGACGCTGTCCCGGATTTCGCTGCGCTCATCCGGGCTACGGATGGCTCGCAACCGGGATTCAGCAACGATCTGCAAGCAACCAATAGTAATCAGTGAAGGGGCGTAGTTCCTTTAGTGGACAAATATAAGCAGACGCCCGTGCGTCCGTCGAGAACTATCCGCCGAATTCGGGTCAACAAACAGTGACCCGAATTCAGGCATTACAACAAACGCTCTCGTCACATGGTCGACTAGCGCCGCGAGGCGATGACGACCTCCTTGTGCAGCTTGGGTATCTTGTGGAAGTCGCGCGCGTGCACGCCGAAGGTGGCCGCCAGGACGTGATCGGGTATGCCGCCGCGCGAGACGGAAAGGCCGATGTCGTCGCCGCTTTCCGCGGCGCTGTTGTTGAACACTACCAGGAAATGCAGGTCTTCCTTGCCGATATTCTCGAAATAATGAAAGAAACCCATGGGCACGAACACGGCCTGCCCCGGTTCCACGTCGAATTCCTTCCACTCGTTCTCCGGCGCGACGACGGACATGCGCGCGCGGCCGCTGATGCAATAATCGAACTCCCACGCGTTCGGATGCCAGTGCGGCTCGCGAATCCCACCCGGCTTGAGCACGACGAGAAACATCGCGCCCTTCTGGTGCTTCACGACCGGGAACACCTTCTCATAGGCGCCTCGCACCGTCCCGCCCGGCTTCTTCACCAGGGGCTTCGATTTCGCGAGATCGAACAAATAGGGATTTTTCATCGCACATCTCCGTTCGCGCGGGAGATTTTGTTGGGAGGATATTTCCCGCGACGACGGCAGACTAACACAGGACCCGGCGCGCCCAGTGCCTAGAACAGCGAACCTTGGCGGGTATCTTGTTTGGCGTTGCGCTTCGGCGCGGGAGCATCCGCGTGAGCACCGAGACCATCGCTCGTCACAGGCGCGATCAAATCCGGCGTGTCGTTGGCGGCGCTGTTCACGGCCGCCGAAACTTCGTGCTCCTCGAGCATGTCTTCGGGCGCCGGCGCGATCATCACGGCGGCCGTCGCCGCATCGACCCTGCCGCTGTCGAGCCACAGGTTGAAGCCCTCGGGCGGCACGATCACCGGCATGCGCGGGTGGATCGCCGCGAGCATCCGGTTGGCCCGCGTGGTCACGATGGCCGCTGTCTCCATCTCCTCGCCATTCGGTCCCATCCAGTTTTCCCACAGCCCGGCAAAGGCCATCGGACCGCCCGTCTTGGGGCGGACGAAATACGGCCGCGCGCGCTCGCCCTCGCGCCGCCATTCGTAGAACCCGTCGGCCGGAAACAAACACCGGCGGTAGCGAAGCGCGGCGCGGAACGCCGGCTTGTCGCCGAGCGACTCGCCACGCGCGTTGATCAGGAGTGAGAAGCCGCGCGGATCCTTCACCCATGCGGGGATCAGGCCCCAGCGCACCAACGCGAACTGGCGCCTGCCTTCGAATATGCGCACGATCGGCACCGGCTGGGTCGGCGCCACGTTGTAGCGCGGCGGAAAATTCGGCTGCTCGTCGTAGCCGAACAGCCGCCGGATCGCTTCCGGCGCCGAGGTGATGGCGTATCGTCCGCACATGCGTTTTACCTGCCGCTACGTCAGGGTTAATCGCAATTTAACCACGCGCGGGAAAACTGCCTCAATTGGAGCCGATGTACCCAACCCGCCCATGACCGTTCCCGCGATAAAGCCGGCCTTGGGCCTCGGTGTCGATCGGGCGCGCCTGATCGAAGCCAACATCAATCCGGTCACCGGGCTTGCCACCGACTACCTCAATCATTTCAACGAAGCGATCATGATGCTCGAGTTGGCGGCGCAGGCGCCCGAATGCATCGACGATTTCTGCGCTTGGCGGCCGCTGAGCTATTGCGAGCATTTCGCCGCCTCTCGCTTTCGCGAGCGCGACCTGGCGATCGCCGTCTATGGCCAGGCCGATCCGGCGCTGCGCCGGCGGCTTGACGAACTCGCCGACGGCATGAATGGCATCCTGCTCGCCACCGCCGCGGCCCTGCGCGCCGAGCCGCAGGCGCTGGGCGCCCTCGCTGACGACGCGCTCATGCGGCTGCGGCTGCTCGTTGCCCGCGCGGGGGCGGTGATCCACGGCGCCGAAACCGCGGCCGCCGAGGCGACCGAGGCACAAGCCGATCAGGCCGCGGTAGATGCGCTGTTCACGCGCTGAGCCCGCGCGCTGCCCAGGATCAATGCGATGACCGCGGATGACCCACGCGCCTATCCGACGCGCCCGTTCCTGGCGGCGAGCGCGGTGATCCATCGCGATGGCCGAATCCTGTTGGTGCGGCGCGCCCGCGCGCCCGGACGCGACCTGTTCAGCCTGCCGGGCGGCGTCGTCGAAGCCGGCGAGACGCTCGCCGAAGCGGTGACGCGCGAGGTGTTCGAAGAAACCGGGCTCACGGTCGAACCGGTCGAGCTCGCCGGACATCGCGAGGTCATCGTGCGCGACGCCGACGGCCGGGTCGAACGGCACTTCGTCATTCTTCCCTTCGCTTGCCGCTGGCGCGCCGGCGAGCCCACACCGAGCGATGAGGTCGCGGAAGCGATCTGGGTCGCGCCCGATGAAATCGCCAATCTCAAGACCACCAGCGGGCTCCCGGAAATCATCGCGGCGGCCATGGTCCACCTGGCGAGTTGACGCGCGTCCTTGCGGGCGCGAGGTGCGTGTCGCATAACGCAGCCGATGCGGCCGGCGCCACATATTGCGGTTTTCGTCGCTATCGCGATCGCCTTTAGCACAGCGTCCCAATGCGCGGCGCAAGGCGCGCGCGCGCCTTACGAGGCCGACATGCAGCGGCTCGCCGAGATCCTCGGCGCGCTGCATTATTTGCGCGCGATTTGCGGCGCCAACGAAGGCCAGACCTGGCGCAACGAGATGCAAGCGCTGATCGACGCCGACGCACCCGGCGGCGACCGGCGCGAGCGCCTGATCGGCAGCTTCAACCGCGGTTACCGCGGATTCCAGCAGACCTATCGGACCTGCACGCCCGCCGCCAACATCGCGATCCGCCGCTATCTCGACGAGGGCGCGAAGATCGCCCGCGACATCACCGCGCGCTACGCCAACTGATCTCGTCGGTTTCGTATGCGGCATTAACCTTTCCTAAAGGTGTCCCCTAGGAGGCGCCGCGCGCCGTGCTAACGTCGCGACTTCCGGGAGGGGCGCGGCCGCGCCCGCGGGGTGAACTCACAATGAACAGCCTGATGCCTCCGATTCCGGTCGAGAAGCCGGTGCCGGAGCACGAACAGAAACAGGTCGCGCTCGCGTACCTGCGCGAAGCATGGGCGGAAGCGCGTCTCGACGGCGTCGAGGACGATTGTCTCGCCCAGGCGTGCCTGTTCACGGCGATCGCCGAGCTGGTTTCGACCTACGGCGAAGACGCCGCCGCCACCTTCGCGGAAGGCTTAAGCGCACGCATCCGCAACGGCGAGTTCTCGATCGAGCTGGCCCGCCAGTAGGGTTTTTGCCGACAAGAAGCCTTGCGGCTTCGCCTTCGAGCGGGCTTGAATGCGGCTAGATGGATTCGCGCCGCATCCTGTTGGCGGTCGTGCTGACGCTGCTCGTTGCGAGCGAGCCCGGCGCCCAGAACCGCGTGCGCACCGAGACCATCATCCCGCCGGCCGATGTCCCAGTCCCCGCCGCTCCGTCACCTTCCTCACCCGCTGTTCCGGGACTGACCCCCGCCACCCCGGCCACGCCGCTGCAGATCGGACCGCCCGGCATTACGCCGCCTCCGGCCCCTCCTCCAATCGCGGCGCCGAAACCGTTGCCGCCGGTTCGCTTGCCGCCGATCACTTCCGCCGGGAAGCCGTACGGCCGCGCCGGCGCGCGGCCCGGGCAGAAGATCTCCGACGTCATCACCGATCTCAAGCTCCTGCCGGCGCCGGTCGCGCGCATGCGCGCGCGCATCATCGAGGCGGCCCGTACCGGCGACCTCGATAAGCTCGTCACCGTGATGCAGACAAACGAGACGATGCCGATCTTCTCGTTCGCGAACGAGCGCGACCCCGTTGCCTATTGGCGAACCAATTATCCGGAGTCCGGCGGGCTCGAGGTGCTGTCGATCCTGCTCGAGATTCTCGACATGGGCTTCGTGCACGTCGACGCGGGAACGCCGCAGGACATGTACGTGTGGCCCTACTTCGCCTACCTGCCGCTCAAGGACCTCACGGCGGCGCAGAAGGTCGAGCTGTTCAAGGTCGTCACCGGCTCCGATTACCGCGCCATGCAGGACTTCGGCGCGTACATTTTCTATCGCGTGGGGATTGCGCCCGATGGCACCTGGCACTTTTTCGTCAGCGGCGAGTGACGCGGTCGTGCAGTTGCGGCGTAGTTAACATTTCGTGAGCGGCTGCGCTCCGTCGTCATTGCGAGCGGAGCGAAGCAATCCAGGGGCTGGTGCACGCTTCACTGGATTGCTTCGTCGCCTTCGGCTCCTCGCAATGACAGGGCGGAATTACGTATTTGGTTACGAGTTTCGCTCACAGTGCGGCCGAGTTTAACGCCCCCGAGCATGATCCCGAAAAGTGGGTACCGGTTTTCGGAAAAGACCTGCCCCCGCGAAAGCGGGGATCATGCCCCAGCAATAAGCGCGCGAGACTGGAATGATAGCCCAGCAGTCCCTGATCACCGAACTCGAAGACGCGATCAGCTGTGGCTCGGCCGACCGGCGCCTCGATACGCTGCGCCGGGTGTGCGATCTGTTCGAGACCGGCGCCAGCATGTATTCCGACGAGCAGGTCGAGCTGTTCGACGACGTGATCGGCCGGCTCGCCGACTCGATCGAAGCCAAGGCGCGGGTGGAGCTTTCCAATCGGCTGGCGCCGATCGCCAATGCGCCCTTTAACGTGGTCAAGAATCTCGCCGCCGACCACCTCATCGAGGTCGCGGGGCCGGTGCTCGCGCAATGCGCCCGCCTCGACGACGAAGACCTGATCGGAACGGCGCGCGGCAAGGGCCAACAGCACCTCCTCGCCATTTCTCAGCGCGCGTCGTTGAGCGAAGCGGTGACCGACGTTCTGGTGACCCGCGGCGACCGCGAGGTCGTGCATTCGGTCGCGCAGAACGGCGGCGCGCGCTTTTCCGATGCCGCCTTCGGCGTGCTGGTCGAGCGCTCCGCGAACGATGACGCGCTCGCCCACCGGGTCGGTATCCGCGCCGACATTCCGCGGCGGCATTTCGTGAACCTGCTGGCTAAGGCTTCCGCTTCGGTCCAGAAGAAGCTCGTCGCCGCCAATCCACACGCGGCCGACCACATCCGCTACGTGGTCGCTCACATCGAAGGCAAGCTCAATGACGCCCAGGCGCGCGACTACAGCGCATCGCGCAGTCGCGTGGAGGCGCTGCATCGGGCCGGCAAGCTCGGCGAGAGCGAACTCCACAGCTTTGCCAAGTCGGAAAAATTCGAGGAGACCGCGGTCGCGCTCTCGCTCTTGTGCGGCCTGCCGATCGAGGCGGTCGAGCAGGCGCTGCTCGACGAGCGCCCCGACATGGTGCTGATCCTCGCCAAGGCCATGGGCTATTCCTGGGCGACCGCGAAACTCATTTTGCTGCTGCGCACGGCCGGGCGCGGCGCCTCGCAGCATGATCTCGAACTCGCGCTGCAGAGCTTCGATCGGCTCCAGGTCTCGACCGCGCAACGCGCCGTCCGGTTTTATCAGAGCCGCCAGGGCGTCTCTCACGCCGCCGCGGGATGACGATGGATGCCCGCGGATCGCTGATCGGCGACCTCGAACGTGCGATCGCGTCGGGCACGATCGAGCGGCGCGTCGCGTCGCTCTGGCATGTCACCGATCTGTTTATCACCGGCGCGACGCAGTATTCCGACGAGCAGGTTTCGCTGTTCGATGACGTGATCACGCGGCTCGCCGCGCAGATCGAGGTCACGGCCCGGGCCAAGCTTGCGCGCATGCTGGCCCCCGTTGCCAATGCGCCGATCAACACCATCAAGGCCCTCGCTGGCGACGAAGACATCGAGGTCGCCGGCCCGGTGCTGGCGCGTTCCGAACGGCTCGACGAAGCGACCTTGCGCACGAGCGCCGCCAGCCGAAGCCAGCTGCACCTGCTCGCCATCTCCAAGCGCCGCATCCTCAGCGAAGCCGTCACGGACGTGCTGGTTGAGCGCGGCGATTCGCGCGTGGCGCGCGCGGTGAGCCGCAACGCCGGCGCGCGGTTTTCCGACGCCGGCTTCGAGATGCTGGTCAAGCGATCGGCCGGCGACGACGTGCTGGCCGAGCGGCTGGGGCTGCGCGCCGACCTCCCGCGCCACCACTTCATGCGGCTGATCGCCTGCGCGTCCGACACGGTCCGCGCCAAGCTTGCTGCCGCCAATCCCACCGCGGCCGAGGAGATCGGCTTCGTCGTCGCCGAAGTGGTGGGAAAAATCCGTGCCGAGGCCGTGAGCCAATCGGGCGACTACGTCGCCGCGCGCGAAAAGGTCGAAGCGCTGCACCGCGCCGGCGCGCTCACCGAGGCCAATGTCTATGAATATGCCAAGGCCCGCCGGTTCGAAGAGACCGTGACCGCGCTGGCGCTCATGTCCGGCGTGCCGATCGACGTGGCCGAGACCGCCATGCTCGACGACCAGCCCGACATGCTGCTCATTCTCGCCAAGGCATCCGGCCTTTCCTGGACCACGGTCAAGTTCGTGCTGCTGCTGCGCGCCGGCGGCCACAGCGTGTCCGCGCACGAGCTCGAGGCGGCGCTCGTGAGCTACGAGCAGCTCGGCGCGGAGAACGCGCATCTCGCCGTGCGCTTTTATCAGCGACGGAGGCGGTTGGCGGAGCAATCGGCGTAACACGCTCATGCCAGCGGACGCATGAGCGGGGCTGAGGGATGGAAGCCCGAAGGGCCGAGACCTCTACGGGCTCGGCGTGCAACAAGCCCGGCCGGCGCAGCCGAACGCGCCCGCATCTTGGTAGACTTCTTCCTGCCCACATTGCGGATCAGCGTTTGCAGGTACACATTCGAGACAGTGCTATCCGCGATTCGGCTCAGGTATGACGACCAATGATAGAACATTGCGAAAGCTCACAGGCATTTCCCAGATTCCCGAGGCGAATGCCGGCGAGTGGCTTTCATCCGCAGAAAAGTCGATTGAATTCCTGAAGGAGAACGTTCAATCGGACAGATTGGTGCTGTTCGTTTCGATGCCCTGCGTGCTCATTCACGTGGTGCTCGCGCCTCTAAGGAATCTCAATCCCCCGGATCAGGACGATCTTAGCCACGATTTCGTGGCTCTGGATGACGCTTGGGGAATCGAACACGAGTCCGGCGGCGGAAGGGCCGATAGGGTGTATTTGGCCCCGCCGTTATCCCGGTACAAAACGCTTAAGGGCGGGGAAAAGCTTTATTTCAGCCGGTCGTTCGCCGGGTCTCGCCGCCGTTCCCTCGAAATCAGCCAGAGGCTCGTTCACGCTCTCAATTTGCATTTCATTGAGGAGCGGAATGCGTATTGCCGCCTCGACGATGACGGGGACTTGGAGGATGTCATCTGCATTACGGAAAAGGACGACAAGAGTCTGTTCGAGCACCTGACGCTCATTACAATCTCGATGAAGGATTTCGTGGAATACATGCGATTGGACAAAATGGGAATGGTTATCTTTTTTGATTTCACACGATTGGATCGCCGTTCCTTTAACGGGTGGTCTAACCGAGGCACGTTCAGCCGTAAAGCACCCGACTTATTTTACGATGGCGAGGTAGTGCCGGGGCGTGCCAGCTATGTCAACGGTCGGATGATTGCCCGGCCGGCAATCACGATGAAGCAGATCGTCAAAGCTCGCAAAAAGGCGCTGGACCCCGCGTCACGCCAATACGCAACGTTCAAGGCGATTGACTTGGTTACCGGTCAGAAAATTGAAATCTCTTGCGATCCGAAGGGGCTGTCTAATTACTTTCAGGCCGATTCACTTCTACCACGCGAGATGTCATTTGCCTTCTTCAAGGCGGACGTTCTTCACAAGTATAAAGCCGATAGCGAAAAGTACGATCTTCAGGACCGCTCGATCCGTTGCCGGGGAACTTGGGGCCTCCAGACCTACGATGTTAACGAGGCCGGACAGGTCCATACGTATCTGCGATATCTTGCTCAGCTGCCCTATAGAGAACAGGTGTACTGGCAGTCGTTCAATGAGTGGCCAAAAGCGCCCCTCTCACAGCGCGCAGTTGCGACCGACTTTAAGGGCGAGTTCTATACGGAATACGATCCGCTAAATTCGCTCAAGCGCAAGCTCCACGCGCTGGATAAAGCGCCTCCTGCGTGGTGGACGCGGCGTGGTGAGGAATTGTTCAAGGCAGTGCACTATCCGGTGACTACGGCGCCGGCCGAGTGGGCGAACGAAATTCTCGCGCTCGACCAACTGCTCGTCGAGGGCTTCAAAGTTAGGGCGCTGCGCGATTTGGCGAGGCACCTCGGGCGCTCGGTTGATCCTAACTGGGCATCCCTCAAGCTAGTTGAAGAATCCTTGATCGGGGCAGGCGTCGATCAAGAGGACGCTCGCAACAGTCTCGAGCCTCTAAGAACGCTGCACGAGCTTCGAACCGTCTTGAAAGGTCACGCGGCCATTGAAAGGAAGCGAACCTTGGAGAAACAAGCCCTCAAGGCATTTGGATCGTTTCGAGTCCATTACGCCGATCTTGCGGCTGGATGTGATGCGGCGTTGGACGCCATAGCGTCCAAGCTTGGCGGCGCGTAGCGAGCTTGTCACACCATCGATGGAGAGGTGGCTCCCGCAGATCCATCGCATCCGCCCTTGAGTCCCTTGTGCGCGCGCCCTACGTATCGCAACCGAACGGATCGCGGCATGCAGGCAGCCCTTCTTACCGATCGCGGTGTCGTCAAGGTTGACGGCGCCGACGCGCGGCGTTTTCTCAACGGGCTTCTCACGTCGGACATCGAGGCGCTCACGCCGGACTCGCCGCGTTTCGCCGCGCTGCTCACCCCGCAAGGCAAAATCCTGTTCGACGGCATCGTGGCGGCGGTGCCGCCAGAGGACGGCACCGCGCTGTTCATCGACTGCCCCCGCGCGCTCGTTTCCGATCTCGTCCGCCGGCTCAATTTCTACAAGCTGCGCGCCAAGGTCGTCATCGAGGATTTGTCGGAGGCGCTCGGCGTGCTCGCCGCGTGGGACGGCACCGGCACCTCGGAATACGGGCTCGTCTATCCGGACCCGCGCCTGCCGGCGCTCGGGTTGCGCGTGATGCTCCCGCCGCACCTCGCCGAGGCGGCGGCGCGCGACCTTGGCGCGACCCTCGTCGAGCCGGAAGCCTACGAGGCGCACCGCATTGCGCTGGGCATCCCGCGCGGCGGCGCCGACTTCGGCTATGGCGATGCCTTCCCGCACGAGGCCGACATGGATCAGCTCAACGGCGTCGATTTCGAGAAGGGCTGCTACGTCGGGCAGGAAGTGGTCTCGCGCATCGAGCACCGCGCCCGCGCGCGCAGCCGCATCGTGCCCGTCGCCTACGACGAGTTCGCCCCGGCGGACGGAGTTCCGGTGATGGCCGGCGAGCGTGCGGTCGGCACCATGGGCACGGCCGCGCGCGGCCGCGGCCTTGCCATGCTGCGGCTCGATCGCACCGCCGAGGCGCTGGCGGCCGGCGCCGCGCTTTCGGCCGGCGGCGTAACGCTCCGCCTGGTCAAGCCAGAATGGGCGCGCTTCGCGTTTCCGGGCGAGGCGACGGCGGCAGAGTGAGCGGCTGCAGCCGCGTTTGTTTCTCACGATTTTTAGACGTGGATGGCCGGCACAAGGCAGCACAAGGCCGGGCATGACGGTGAGAGTCAGGCTTGAGCGCCGCGCTCGCGATGTGTAGAGACCGCTCGCATGCCTGATCTCGCCCATCCCGACGGCCGCAAGCGTTGCCCGTGGCCCGGCCTCGACCCGTTCTATGTCTCCTATCACGACGACGAATGGGGCGTGCCCGACTACGGCGACCGCGCGCTTTATGAGAAGCTCGTGCTCGACGGTTTTCAGGCGGGTCTCTCGTGGATCACCATCCTGCGCAAGCGGGAAAACTTCCGCCGGGCGTTCGACGGCTTCCGGCCGGAGATCATCGCGCGGTATGACAAGCGCAAAGTCGCGGCGCTGATGGCCGATGAAGGCATCGTGCGCAATCGCCTCAAGATCGAAGGCGCGATCCTTTCCGCACGCGCCTATCTCGAGCTGATGGAGAAAGGGCCGGGCTTCTCGGCGCTGCTGTGGGGATTTCTCGACGGCAAGCCGAAGGTCAACCGCTTCCGTCGCCGCTCGCAAGTGCCGGCGGAGACGCCGCTGTCAAAACAAATATCGAAAGAGCTTGCCGCGCGCGGATTCAAATTCTGCGGCCCGACCATCGTCTATGCCTTCATGCAGGCGGTCGGCATGGTCAACGATCATCTCGTCACATGTTATCGCCACGGCGAACTGGCCGATCCGAAGCGCGGGTGACGGCGCGCGCCTGGCAGCGCATGCGCTCGGGCCGCAGGCTCGACCTGCTCGACCCCTCGCCGCTGGACATCGAGATCGATGACATCGCCCACGGGCTGGCGCGGGTGGCGCGCTGGAACGGCCAGACCGGCGGCGCGCATATTTTTTCGGTCGCGCAACACACGCTGCTGGTCGACGCGATCCTGCGCCATCGCGTTGCGAATTCGCCCGACCGCCGCTTGCGTCTTGCCGTGCTGCTGCACGATGCCCCCGAGTACGTGATCGGCGACATGATCACGCCATTCAAGGCGGTGATCGGCGACGCCTACCGCGTGGTCGAACAGCGCCTGCTCGCCGCGATCCACGTACGCTTCGGCCTGCCGGCTGCACTCCCCGCCGAAATCACGCGGCTGATCAAGAGCGCCGACCGCGCGGCCGCTTACCTCGAGGCGACGCGGCTTGCCGGGTTCAAGCCGGCCGAGGCGGGCCGCTTCTTCGGCCGCCCGCCTGCGCTGCCGGCGCCGATCGAACGCGACTATTTGACGCCGTGGACCGCCGCGCAGGCGCAATCGCGCTATCTCAAGCGCTTCGCCGAAGTCGCGCCGAAGTGATGGGGCCGCGCGATATTTTCGGCACGTCTTCGAGCCAAGACCAAACGCCTGTATGATGCGTCCCCACTCTGGATGATTCCGCAATGATTCATGTGTGTTCCCTCGCGCGGCTCCATGCGACGGTCGAAGAGACCCGCGCACGCCGCGTCATCACGCTGATGCGCGACGTCGAACTGGTGCGGCGCCCGCCCACCATCGAACACGCCGATCACCTGCTGCTGCGGCTCGACGACATCAGCGAGCATATCGACGGCTACACGATGCCGGGCGAAGCGCACGTCGCCGAACTGCTGACGTTCGTCCGCGCGTGGGATCGCGCCGCCCCGCTGGTGATCCATTGCTACGCCGGTGTGAGCCGCTCGACCGCGGGCGCCTTCGTGTCCGCCTGCGCGCTCAACCCGCGGCGCGCCGAACTCGAGATCGCAAAGGACATCCGCCGTCTTTCGCCGACCGCGACACCCAACATCCGCATCGTCACCCTGGCGGATAAGATCCTCGGGCGCGACGGCCGCATGGTGGCAGCCGTCGAGGCGATCGGGCGCGGCATCGCATGCTACGAAGGCCACCCGTTCCGCCTTGACCTCATTTGATAAAATGACCGACACGGTCCTCACGCCGATCGAGATCGGACTGACCGCGGCGATCGTCACCATGGAGGCGGATGCGCCGGCGATCCTGGACGCAGGCGACACTGGCGCGAATCCGGACCGGTCGAAGGGTTTGCCGTTCGGCCCATTCGATCCGCTTGCCCATCACACGTTCGAAATCGGGTTACGCGCCTGGGTCGAGGCGCAAACCGGCCTGCGCGTGGGCTACGTCGAGCAGCTCTACACTTTCGGCGATCGCGGCCGCCATGCGCTGCCGCGCGACACCGGCCCGCACGTGGTGTCGGTCGGTTATCTCGCGCTCATCCGCATGCCGGAGAACGTTGACCCGCTCATCGCGGCCGGCGCCGGCTTCGAGCCGTGGTACCGGTTCTTTCCATGGGAAGATTGGCGCACCGCGCGCCCGGCGATTCTCGACGAAACCATCCTGCCGCTGCTCACCGAATGGGCGCGGCGCTCGACCGGGCCGGAGCCACGCCGCGCGCTCTCCCGGCGCGAACGGCTTCGCCTGTGCTTCGGCATCGAGGGCAGCCCATGGGACGAAGAGAAGACGCTCGACCGCTATGAATTGCTCTACGAAGCAGGCTTGGTCGAAGAAGCGCGCCGCGACGGCCGGCCGGCGGCGCTCGCGCGCGGCGCGCTGCCGCCGCTCGGGAAGCCCATGCGCTTCGACCATCGCCGCATTCTCGCAACCGCGATCGCCCGGCTGCGCGCCAAGCTCAAATACCGGCCGGTGGTGTTCGAGTTGATGCCCGACGAGTTCACGCTCACCGCGCTCCAGCGCACGGTCGAGGCGATCTCCGGGCGCCTCGTGCACAAGCAGAATTTCCGGCGGCTGGTGGAATCGACCGCCCTGGTCGAGCCGACCGGCGAGACATCGACGGCGACCGGCGGCCGGCCGGCGGCGCTGTTTCGTTTTCGCCGCGAAGTGATCCAGGAACGCCCGGCCGCCGGACTGCGGCTCGGCGCGCGCGGCTGACATTCCGGAAAAGTTGAACCGGTTTCCGCACAGCCGCGAGCAAAGACGCGTGGCCCGAATCGCCGGGCGCGGTAAGATACTGCCGTTTTCAGCGGAGCCGGATCCGTGGATGGGCTGATCACGCTCGCCGTTCTCATCGCGCTCGCCATTCCGTTGATGGCGATCCTGGCGCTCGCGACCGCGGCCGGCGCACGCTCGCGCGTCGAGGCGCTGGAGCGCCGCCTGCGCGACATTGAAGACCGCCTGGCGCGAGGCGGGGCGCCACTGCCCCCGGCCGCAGCCCGGACGCCCTCCCCGCCGCAGCCCGAACCCGCGCCCCCGGTAGTCGAGCCGGCACCGCCGGCCGCGGCACCGCCGTCCGCCGCACCGCCGTTCGCGACCGAACCGCCGCCCGCGGCCGAGCCGCCCCCGACGCCTGTGCCGCCGGCGCCCGCCGCCCCGCGCCCAAGTTTCGAGGAGCGGTTCGGCACGCAATGGGCCGTATGGGCCGGCGGATTGGCGCTGGTGCTCGGCGGCTATTTCCTCGTGCAATATTCGATCGAGCAGGGCTGGTTCGGGCCCGGCATGCGCATTTTCTGCGGCGCGCTTCTGGCCGCGGGGCTGCTCGTCGCCGGCGAATGGGCGCGCCGCAAAGAGAATCTTTCGAGCCTCGTTCCTCTGCCCACCGCGCATATCCCGAGCATTCTCACCGCGGCCGGAACCGCGGTGGCCTATGCGACGGTGTACGCCGCCTACGCGCTCTACGGATTCCTCGGGCCGGCCGTCGCGTTCGTGCTGCTCGGAATCGTGGCGCTGCTCACGCTCGCGGCGGCGCTGCTGCATGGGCCGGCGCTCGCCGGGCTGGGGCTCGTCGGCGCCTACGTCGCGCCGCTTCTCGTTTCGACGAACCAGCCGAATTACTGGGCGCTCTACCTTTATCTCGCGGTCGTGAGCGCCGCGAGCTTCGCGCTCGCGCGCATGCGCCTGTGGCGCTGGCTTGCCATCGCCGCGGTGGGGGTCGGGACGCTATGGATGTTCCCGGGCATCGAGGAGACGGCCAGCGCCGTGCTCCTTGCGCACGCGTTTCACGCCGTCGCCGGGTTCGTGCTCGCCGCCGTGCTGATCGTCTCCGGCTTTCTCTATGGCCCGCGCGCGGCACCCGGCCGCATCGACGGCATTTCCTCGGGCGCGCTCGCTGCCTATTTGTTTGCCGCCGCCATGCTGGTGTTCGCCACCGATCACGACGGCGTGGCGCTCATCGCCTTCGCGCTGCTCACGGCGGGCACGCTGGCGATCGCGTGGCGCACCGATGCGGCCGTGGCAACGGTGCCGGTGGGCGCCGTGCTGGTCGTGCTGGTGCTTGCCGCCTGGTCGGTCGATCTGCGCATCGAACACCTGATTGCGCCCGCCGGGCCCATGGCCGGAGCCGTGCCGGAACCGGCGCGCGCCGCGTTCGGTTCGCACCTCGTGTTCGGCGGCATTCTTGCGGTGCTGTTCGCCGGCGCCGCTTTCCTGGCGCAAGGCCGCTCGGAGCAACCGGTCCCACCGATCCTGTGGGCGGCCTCCGGCGTGGTTGCGCCGCTCGGGATCCTGATCGCGCTCTATTATCGCATCGCCCAGTTCGACCGCTCGGTGCCGTTCGCGGTCATCGCGCTGCTGATAGCCGGCGCGGGAGCGTGGGCGGTGGAAATCCTCGACCGGCGCCCGCGCCGGCCGGGACTTCCTTCAGCCGCCGCGATTTTCGCCGCCGGCACCATCGCGGCGCTGGCGCTGGCGCTCACGTTCTCGCTGGAAAAAGGCTGGCTCACCGTCGGGCTCGCGCTGATGGTGCCCGGTATCGCCTGGGTTTCGCTCAAGCGTCCGCTCCCCTTGCTGCGGTGGGCCGCGGCGGCGGGCGTTCTGCTGGTGCTTGCGCGCATCGCCTGGGAACCGCGCATCGTCGGCGACGATGTCGGCACGACACCGATTTTCAATTGGCTGCTCTACGGTTACGGCGTGCCGGCGGCGGGGTTCTGGCTCGCCGGCCATCTGTTGCGCCGCCGCGCCGACGACATGCCGTGCCGGATGGTCGAGTCGGGTGCGATCCTGTTCACCGTGCTTCTCGTCTTCCTCGAAATTCGTTTCATCATGAACGACGGCGATGTTTATCGTTCGACCGGGGGCTTAAGCGAAGTGGCGCTCCAGGTCTCGGCCTTCCTCGCCATGGCCATCGGCCTCGAGCGCGTTCGCGCGCGCACCGGCAGCGTCATTCACGACGCGGGCGCGCTCATCCTCGCCGCGCTGGCGCTCGGCGGCATCGTGTTCGGCCTGTGGGGATTCGAAAATCCGCTCGTGACCGGCCGGCCGGTGGGCGGCCCGTTCGTGAACCTCATCCTGCTCGGCTACGGCCTGCCCGCCGTGCTCGCGGCGATTCTCGCCCTCATCGCGCGCGAAACGCGTCCCTATGCCTATCGGGTCGTTGCCGCCGTTGTCGCGGTCGGCCTCGCACTGGCTTATCTCTCGCTCGAGGTCACGACGCTTTATCACGGCCCGGTGCTCACAAGCGGCCCGACCAGCAACGCCGAGCAATACACCTATTCAGCCGTCTGGCTCGCCTTCGGCGTGCTGCTGCTCCTGGCGGGCGTTTTCCTGCGCTCACAGCCGGCGCGCCTCGCCTCGGCGGCGGTCGTGCTCATCACGATCGGCAAGGTTTTTCTGTTCGACCTCGCGGTGCTCGAAGGGGCGTTCCGCGCCCTCTCCTTCATCGGCCTCGGCCTGGTGCTGGTCGGCATCGGCTGGCTCTACCAGCGCCTGCTGTTTCCCCGGCACGCCGCCGCGGCGGCGCCGGCGACGTGATCGAAAAACTTGTAGCTCAGTCGTCGTCTTTTTCCGGCTCGCCGATGTGATGTTGGGCGTAGAGTTCGAGCCCGAGCTTGGCGACGAGATCGAGCTGGGTCTCGAGAAAATCAATGTGACTTTCCTCATCCGCCATGAGCTTCTCGAACAGGTCACGCGTCACGTAGTCCTGGACACCGTGGCAATAGCCGGACGCCTCCTGGTAGAGGGCGCGCGCGGAGAGTTCGGTCGCGAGATCGCAGTCGAGCACCTCTCTCACCGTCTGGCCGATGTGCAGCGGATCGAGCACCTGCATGTTGGGGAAACCGTCGAGAAAGATAATGCGCGCGACGAGCTTGTCGGCGTGCTCCATTTCCTCGATCGATTCCTTGCGCCACTGTTTGGCGAGCGCGCGGTAGCCCCAATTGTCGAGCAGGCGGTAATGGAGCCAATACTGATTGACCGCGGTCAACTCGTGCCGCAGCGCCTTGTTTAGAAAATCGATGACGCCCGGGTCGCCGCGCATGCTCTGCTCCATGTGTTAAAAGGTATTTTCGGCCCCTGCCCGCGCTGCGGCAAGGGCGCTTTCGGAGATTCCAGGGGAAGGAGAGGCTACGCGGCGCCGTCGCGCGGGCAGCCCCTCGAGCACGCGCCGAGCGCCTCGTCCATGATCCGCCGGATCGTGGTGGCGCAACGCCCGCATTGCGGACTGCAGCCGAGGCAGCCGTACACCTGACCCGCCGTGCGCGGGGCGCCAGCGCCGGAAACCGCGGTGCGCACCGCGTGGTCGCTGAGAACGTTACACGAGCAAATGATCATGGGACTGCACGCGAAGCCGAAAGAACCAGCGACCGATACGGGAACGGCGGCGCAAAAGCAAAGAAAAAATGCAGTTTACAGCGCTTCTAATCTGCTGCGTGTAACTGTTCTAAACTGCAGGGGCGAATAGCGAATGGCAAGTGAAGCTGGGCTCGGACAACTATTCGCTATTCGCAGTTGCCGCCTTCTCGGCGGTCGCTGTTGAGGCCGCGCGCAGCGCGGCCGAAGTACGGATGAAATCGCTGCGGGCGCGCCGGGTGAAATTGCAGGAGGCGAAGCCGAGCCCCGTCAAACTCCCGCGGAAGCTGTACTCGTCAATCTTCTCGAGATTGAAACACGGCTCGAACGACGACCCCTTGAGCGATGCGCACCAGTTTTCGCCCTTCACCCGCAGCGTTCCGGCCGGCAGGTTGACGTAGCGAAGGTTGCCCGCGCCGCCGAAGCGGACGATGCCGATGACCGAACCGTCGTGCTGGATGCGGCCGGTCCCGGCGGTACCATCGAAACAGCGGAAAGAGTAAAGCTTACCGGCGATGAAGCGCTTGGCTTCATCGGTCCGCATTTCTCCAGCGGAGACCTGCCCTGCAGCAAGGACCCCGGCCGCTGACGCGACGAGCATCGCGGCGAAGCACATGAGCTTCACGGCTTTAACCCCCTGTTAACCTGACGCGGATCGAGCATGCCTGACGATCGTGGAGAAATCCTGAACACGTTTACCCAATCTTGACCACGATTCGACCGCGCACCCGCCCCTCGAGGATGGCCGAGCCGAGGTCCTGCACCTGCCCCAGGCCGACTTCGCTCGTCATCGCCGCCAGTTTGCCCCGATCGAGGTCGGAAGCCAAGCGATTCCAAGCTGTTCGGCGCCGTTCCAGCGAACACATCACGGAATCGATGCCCAAAAGACACACCCCGCGCAGAATGAAGGGCGCGACGCTCGTCGGGAGATCCATTCCGCCGGCAAGGCCGCAGGCCGCCACGGCGCCGCCATAACTCGTCATGGAGAGAACGTTGGCGAGGGTGGTCGAGCCGACCGTATCGATTCCCCCGGCCCAGCGCTCCCGCCCGAGCGGCCGGGGCGTCCCGCTCAGTTCAGCGCGTTCGATGATGTCGCTGGCTCCGAGATCCCTGAGGTAGCCCGCCTCCTGCGGCCGGCCGGTCGAGGCGATGACCCGGTAGCCGAGCTTGGCAAGCACCGCGACCGCAACCGAGCCGAGCCCGCCGGCCGCCCCCGTCACCACCACGGGGCCGTGGTCGGGGGTTACGCCATGGTGCTCGAGCGCGAGGATAGCGAGCATCGCCGTGTAACCGGCCGTGCCGATCGCCATGGCGTCGCGTCCGCTCATGCTGGAGGGCAGCGCCACCAACCAGTCGCCCTTGACCCGCGCCTTTTCGGCGTAGCCCCCGAGATGAGTTTCGCCCAAGCCGAAGCCATTGAGGATGATCTGGTCGCCCGGCCTCCAGGCGGGATTGGACGAGGCCTCGACCGTGCCGGCGAGATCGATCCCCGGGATCATCGGAAAGCGGCGCACCACCGGCGCCTTGCCGGTCAGCGCGAGTCCGTCCTTATAGTTCACGGTCGACCATGCGACGTTCACGGTGACGTCGCCGTCCATGAGGTCCTTCTCGTCGAAGTCGACGAGCGCGACGCTCTGGCCTTTCTCGGCCTTCTCGATCCGGATCGCTTTGAAAGTTGCCATGCTCGCCTCCTGCACAACGGCGCAGGAGATTAGTGGCGTTGTGATGGATTGGCTGCAAGTCTCGCTTTCGCGTGCTATGCCAATTTCAAGACAGAAGAGCTGGAGGAAGTGCAATGGGAGCGAGGATTGCGATCGTCGGCACCGGCGCGGTCGGCGGCTATGCGGGTGCCCACATGGCGAAGGCCGGCGAAGACGTGATCTTCGTCGACTTCTGGCCGGAGAACGTTGAGACGATGCGCAGCAAAGGCCTGCGGATCAGCCACCTGCGCGATGTCCCCGAGTTTACGACGCCAGCGCGCGCGCTGCACGTGACCGAGTTGCAAGCGCTTGCCAAGGAAAAGCCGATCGACATCGCCTTCGTGTGCACCAAGTCCTACGACACCGGCTGGGCAACCGCGATGATCCGCCAGTACCTCGCGCCGGGCGGCTTCGTCGTGTCGCTGCAGAACTGCATGAACGAGGAAACGATCGCGGGCGTCGTCGGCTGGGGCAAGACGCTCGGCTCGATCGCAAGCTCCATCACCGTCGAGCTGTGCGAGCCGGGCCACGTGCGCCGCGCCGGCGGCAAGCATGGCGAGGCCCACACCGTCTTCCGCGTGGGCGAGGTCCATGGCATCGAGACCGACCGCGCGCGCGAGGTCTGCCGCCTGCTGGCGAATGCAGACTCCGCCAAGGTGACCGGCAATCTGTGGGGCGAGCGCTGGTCGAAGCTCGTCATCAACGCCATGGGCAACGGGATGTCGGCCTCGACCGGGCTCATCTCCCGCGACATTCTGCTCGATGACGGGTTGCGCCACTTCGGCGCCCGCCTCGGCAGCGAGGCAATCCGCGTGGGGCAGGCGCTCGGGTACGCGCTCGAGGAGATTTATCACATCGACCCGGAAATCATCGCGCGCGCCGGCGAAGGCGACGTGGCGGCGAAGCGCACCTACGACGACCATCGCCTTGCCGAGGCCAAAAAGCCCGGCGGCGGGGCGCATCGCCCCTCCATGGGCCAGGACATGGTCAAGGGCCGCCGCACCGAGATCGAGTTTTTGAACGGGCTCGTCGTCGGCAAGGGCAAGGAACTCGGGATGTCAACGCCCGCGAACGCGGCGCTCACCGAGATCGTCAAACGCGTCGAGAAGGGCGAACTCAAGCCCGACAAGCGGCACATTCTTGAACTGCGGTTGAATTAATTTTGCAAGGGGACCTAAGGCGGCCGGCGGTCGCGTTGATGGCGGGATGATGGAACTCGCTCCCGTCGTCAGAGCGTAATGACTTTCTTCGAATCGTCGTCACGTCTTAGCTGCCGCCGAGCATGATGTTTTACGAAAAGCGATACCCACTTTTCGCCATCATGCTCGAGCGGGTATCCACCCGATAGGATCACTTCAGGGAGAAATCGGCCGAACTCAGCGATCTGCCGGTATGACGCTCTCCAGCTCCTGGATGAGCGCCAGTCCCGTATCCCGTTCCGCTCGCCTGCGGGTAGCCGCAAACACTCGGCGGATCAGGGGTTCAAAATAGCGCAATGACAACGGTTTGATCGTTGGATCGTACGCCATCGAATCCCATTCATCGGCGAACACGACCGCGGTCTTGTACCAGCGTCTCCGAGCGTGCTTCTCGCGAAACGCGTAGGGGTCGAGCCCGCTCCGGTTGATGTTGTAGACAGCAAGGAAGTCGTCGTGGGCAGCAACGACCCAGTACGCTGCGGACGTTACATAGGGCTTGATAATATCCGCGCTGCGCCTGCCGTGGTCGACCCAGGATACGGCCTTGCCGATGTCGTGACAGAGCGCCGCGACGATGATGTCGTCGGCGGCGCCGGCCTGAAAGGCGAGCGTCGCGGTTTGCAAACTGTGTGTGAGCTGGTCGACCCGTCGACCATTTACGTCGCGGCGCAGACGGCGCAGCCATTTGAGCACCAGACTCGGCATTTCGGGCGTGCTTTGAATGATGGCACGGCGCACCTTTCGTCTCGTCCGTACCCCCGCATTTTTTGAACCGGTCCGCATCGTCGCTCTCACTAATAAGGAAAGCTGCGGGTGGGCACATACTGATGGGCGCCGAAAAGTTGCTCGACCGTTTTCGACGGGCGCTTGATCGCTGCGAGCTGCAGGCGCATGTCCTCTTGTGTAACGCAGAAGCTGCGAATGTACTTAACCAGAACTCCGCAGCGCATCGCCTCGGTAAGATTCGGGCGCGACGTATGCCAGAGCGCTCCATCCATCAGAACAGCGCTGCCGCGGCGACCGGTAAAAATCGTGCCCTCTTCGGTCCATGCTGCACCGATGCTCGGAAGATGCGGCCGACGATGGCTCCCCGCGATTCCAGCCGTCGCCCCGTTCTCGACGGTGAAATCGTCCAACATCCAGATCGTCTGCGTTGCGAGCGGCAGGTCGACTGGATAGGGCTGCGCCATCGTCCAATACGGGTGGTCGACATGCCAGTACTGCTCGCTGCAGCCCGGCCAAAGCGCGTTGGCAGTCAGCGACGAGCATAGCATGTCGTCGCCCAGATAACCGCGCCACACCGACAGCACCAGCGGATGCGTCACCAGGTCGACAAAACGAGCATGCTTCGCCGCCAGATGGAGAACGCGCTGATGGCCGTTTGGCCGCCTGTTGACCTGCTCTTCCTCCCGGAGCAGACGCCGCAGCGCCGCACCGAGGGCGTCGCAGCGGCGACCCGGGATCAGGTTGGGAACCACGCAGAAGCCGCGCTCGCGGATCGTGCTTATAATGCGGGCTACATCGTACCTTGGTCGGCTCGACTTCGTCTCGCCGGACGCGCGCGCTATCGCCGCGACGCTCATACCAGCCTCGGGCCCGCGATCCAGGCAACCACGATCCGTCGCACGCCGGCGCTTACCGGCGTTACGCGGTGCGTGACGAATGACGGCAGGCAGATGATGGTGCCCCGCTCGCGCGGCATCGCTTCAGGCGCAACATTGAAGACTTGCAGGTCGCCGCCGTCGTAGTCGTCGCCGTCACTGAGTTGCACGATGACGGTCAACTTGCGAGGCGATTCCTGCGACTCGTGACTGTAATCGTTGTGCCAGTGGAAGTGCCCATAGCCGGCGTGATACTCGACGTAATGCGGCATGCGGGTAATGCCGGTGATGGCCAGCCCGTAGTGCCGATTTGCCGCGTCGGCGGCTACGTCCCACAGCAGACGATAAATCGGCTCGGTCTGGGCGACGTCGGGAAGCAGACGTACGTGTCCGACCCGGTGCGCAGAAAGAATGTTCTCGCCAACGACCGTCGGCGCCTCCGGCGCGAACCCTTCCCCTGTTCTGATGATCTCATCGCATTGCCTGGACGATAGACGTGTCGCACACTTCACCCAGTCAAGATGAAAATATCCGTCGCGCGGGCCACCAACCGTCCGGATTGGAATGCGAAACCGTCCGCCGCGGCTTCCCGCCTTCGCAACCCAGCGGATCAGCCCGCGCGAGCCCGGCGGCGCGACGGCTTCAGTCGTAGATCGCGACCGTGTTGCGCGAGTGACCATGATCGTGGGGTTCCTTGAAGCGCACGAATTCCGCAATCGCCGACCAAATCTCCATACGGTCGGGACGGGTTTCGACACCGACCGGCGGATATAGATAGCGTAGGTCCGGGACCGTGACATCGGCCGGCAGGAGCGGATCGATGCACGCGGTGGCGCCGTCTCCCAGTTGCTCGAAAGCCGGCGTCCCCTCGTACAGATGGAACACGCAGCAGGCGGCGACCTTGCCGACGAACAGCTCGGGGTTCTCAGCCACGACGGCGAGGGTTCTGCGGACGGATGCGAGCGTCTCGCCGGGATAATCCACTATGAGATTGAAGACGTAGACCAGATCCGGATGACGGTCTGCGAACTGGTACAGAAGCTTCAGGTTGCGCAGCGCTTCGCGTGAGCCGTAGCCCTTGTCCATGAGCAGCAGAATGTCGTCATCTACGGCCTCGACTCCGATGAACAGCTGGCGCGCTCCCGCGGCGTACATATCGTCGAGTAATTCGGCATCGATTTTGTCAAGACGGACCCAGCAGGAGTATCGAACCTCCTCATCCAGCGCCCGCAACTCGCGGCCAATCTCGACCGTGCGCCTGCGCGAGCCGCTGAACTCGTCGTCGGTGAAGAAAAAGCCGCGGCTGCCGACCGTGGCGATCTGATGCCTGACCTCCTGGGCGACGCGTTCGGGACGCTGCATGCTGTACTTTGGATAGTCGACGACGTTGTGGCAGAACTTGCACCGGCTGTAAGAGCATCCGCGCGATGTCTGCACCGGGATGGTAGGATACCATTTGGTGAAATCGCCGGATGTGTTCTTCATCAAAAAGCCGGAGTCGTAACGGGAGAGGCGTGCCCAGGTCCAATCCGCCGGCGGCAGTGCGTTGAGATCCATGCGGACCTGTCCGCTGCCACACTCGATGTCAACGGCGGAGGCGGCGGACGAACCATTGCCGGAGGTGGCCTCGCGTCGCGCCCGCCAGACGCCGGGCGGCAAGGGCCCGTGCCGTGCGCGACCGATGTCGGCGAGCAAAGATTCAAGCGCCGCGAACGCCGGTGTCGGCACGGCAAAGTCGAATACGCGGCACGCGCGCAGGATCTGGGCCGCGTTGCGAGCCGAGATGTGCGGTCCGCCGATGATGAGCAGCAAATCCGGATCGAGTTCGCGCATGCGTCGCGCGAGGAACAAGGTCGGCGCGAAATTCGTTATGGTGGTCGAAAAGCCGACCCAACCGGCCGCAGCGCCTGCAATCGCCTCGGCTTGGCGCAGAAGCCAATCGTGCAGAGCGGCGCTCACGTGGCGCAGCGCGCCGTCAGAGACCAGACGCTCTATCTCCGCGCCCCTCCAGAAGTCGCGGATCGCCTTGACCGGATGATTCAGGGCACGCGCAGCGACCGCTTCGAGGCCGCCCGAATCGAACCACGACCAGGCCGCGGCCTCGCCGAGATACGTCCTGCGCGCCAAGGCAAACAGATCATCTGCGATCGCGGCAAATGCGCCCGGCTTACCGTCCGGCCCGGGAAGCGCGCGGACAAATTCCCGCGCCTCTATGTTGATGTCACGCGGCCGGCAGTCGATGCCGCGTTCCCCCAGATAAGAGGCGAGGTACGCCATGCCGACGGGTGGGTTGGCGACCGAATGGAATGGTGCGCAAACAAGCATGGTCCCGCTCCGCACGCGCGTCCGAACGCAAGTGTCGACGGCCTTCCGGCACCGGCCAGAGCGCCGAGAGGCTCCGCCGCGGGCGCGCACCGATTACGATATTCGGATTGACAGCCCATTTCAACCATGGGATGCTACTTATAATATTTGGTGCGACGACTAACGGTTGTCTTCAAAGGTGCGGGTCATGCCTGAACTGGCACGCGGGCGATCCTCAGCATCGGTTATTGCCCCTCCGCCAAGTCGCCTGGCGCCGGCGAGTTCGTATGAACTGCCCCGCCCGGATGCCCTCGCCGCCCATATCATCGAAGGCAAGCGCGAGTTGGATCGCACGACGCTGCACGAACTGTGGCGCGCGCCGCAATCAATGCGCGACGCGCCGCCAGCCGTGCAGACCGGCGAGGGAAAGTATCGGGTGCCGCTCGGCACGCCGCTGCCGCTGGTGGAAACGCTTTCGCATCGGCTTGTGGACGGCGCGCACCTTTGGATCGGTGTTGAGGAAGGGATAGCCATCACGATGTCGAAGCAGGAACACGCGCTGTTCCTGCGCCTGCGCGACGGCACGCCCCCTGACGCGATCGCGGCGCTAATCGCCGGCGATCGCGGCGCAAGAACGAGACGCCGGGTTGCTGCTCAGGTCCATGCGTTGATCGGCCGGCTCGCGACGGCGGGTTTCGTCCGCGGTATCGAAGGGTATACCGATGTCTGGAAGCCGCAGCCGCGGCGTTTCATGCGCCTTCATCTAACGCAACGATGCAATCTGAGTTGTGTGCATTGCTATGCCGATTCGAGTCCGCATGTTTCAACCAAAGGACAGATGTCGGTCGAGAGGTGGCTGAAGGTTATCGACGATTTCGCCGACGCTGGCGGCGAGCGAATCCTGTTCACCGGCGGGGAGGCCTTGGTTTATCCGGGATGCGACCGTCTGCTTGAGCGTGCCCATGCGCGCCGCCTCGACGTGACGCTGTTCTCGAACGGCATCTTGATCCAGCGCCACATCGACGCCATTCGCAGCTATGTCGATCAGGTGCAGATAAGCATCGACGGCCCCGACGCTGCTACAAACGATCCGATCCGCGGACCTGGCAGCTTCCGGCGGGCCGTCGAGGCGGTGGACTTCCTGGTCGCCGCGGGGGTGCGTGTCCGCATCGGCATGGTCGTAATGGAACGCAACTGGGCCGCAATGAAGGCCGGGTTCATCGATTTCACCAAGCGCTGGGACGGGCGAAATGTCGAATTCCGCCTCGGCTACGGGCTCACCCACCACGGACGAGGCGACGACATCGAGGATTCCCTCGACATCAACGACACCCGCCCCGTGGTCGAGCAGATGATGGAGCAGATCGAGGGAAGTGCGGGCCCGCGGATTGCCCGCAGGACCAAGGGCTGCGGCTACGCCGAGCAGATTGTGGTCGCCTCGGATGGATCTGTTCATCCCTGCCATCTTTTGGACGGGGCGATCACGCACGTGGACAAGCAACCCATGGCGGCGCTGATCGGCATGCTCGAAGGCGTGGCGCAAGAGTACGACGTCGATCATAATCTCGGCTGTAACCGATGCGATATTCGCAATCTGTGCGGCGGAACTTGCCGAATTCAGAACGGCAAGGCCACGGGCAATCGACGCGTGACGAATTGCACCGCCGACGACAAGCTTCATCGCCTTCGTAATCTTGTCCGCACGTTCAGCGAAAGCGATGCAGGTGCAGTTCCAGCGAACGTGTTGGCTGGAGAATGGGAATGATCGACAACATGAAGCAAGGGAGCAACAAGTGAAGAGCGCAAGGAAGACTGCAAAGAAGCGTGCAAAGAAGGCCGCCGGTCGGGGTGGCATAAAGGCCAAAGTGTTGCTCAATGTGCGCCACCCGGCAGCATCGAGCAGGAAGGTGAAACTGCCGCGCAGCATGGTCAAGGTTGCCCGCGATAACAGCCTCAGCGTGAATGTCGAGAGACTTAGCACCGGGCTGTTGAAGGACCAGCGCGCGCGCATGATGGCGAGCGATGGGTGCATCTCCAATCCGGGCGGACCGAGCTGCTGATCCGCGGCGGCTTTGCCATGCGTGGGGATGGGCGCTCTGCCGACCACCTCGGCCAGTAAGCAAGGGCATCACCCGGACGCCGTTCTGCTGGTTTCGGCACCCTGGCGGTTAGCGACATGGCCCTCGCTGGCCATTGGCGTGCTCAAGTCGCATCTTGCTGCCAACGGCATTCCCGCCGACGGCGTGCATTTGCATTTCGACGTCGCCGTACGTCTGGGATTTGACCGCTACGATCGCGTCGCCAACGGCTGGGAGCTGGGAGAAGCGCTCTATTGCGCCCTCTATTCGCCCGACGAGGCGCACGAGATCCTGGACCGCACCGCCGATGTGCTGACACGGGCCGGCGACACGGAACTTGCGCACTGGGCCCGAAACGGCGCGTTGCGCGAGGTTGAGCAGGCCACGCAAGCGGCGATCGCGGCGCTGGACCTGACGAAGTACAGCCTCGCCGGCATCTCGGTCGGCGCACTGCAACTGGGCGCTTCCCTCTATCTGGCACGCGAGTTCAAGCGGCGCGCACCGCACCTGCGCGTCATTCTCGGCGGCGGGGGCGTTCTTGGCGAGCCAGGCGCCAATTTGCTCCGGGCCGTGCCTTGGGTCGACGCGATCGTCGACGGCGAGGGAGAAGCGACGCTCGCGAAGCTGGCGCGGTTGCCGCACTGGGGCGCGGGCGTTCTTGCCGATCTGCCGAACCTGCGCTTTCGCGACGGCAACGGTGGGATCGGCCGGAGCCCAACCTCGGTGCAGGCCAATATCGACACCGCTCGTCCCCCGGATATGGGGGAGTTTTACGACGCCGCGCGGAATGCGGGCTATCCCCGCTCCGGGCTGGTGCTGCCCATGGAGGCCTCGCGCGGATGCGCCTGGGAGCACCGGCGTGGCGACGGCCGCCTGCGGGGCTGCACGTTTTGCGGGCTATACCGCAATTCTCCGAATGCCCGCCAGAAGTCCCTCGATGCCCTCTGGGAGGAAATGCGCGCCAGTATCGCGCGCACTCAGGTGCTGGAGCTGAGTTTCATCGACGCCTATCTGCCTCCGGCCTATGCCAAGGAGCTGTTGCGGCGGCTGGCAACCGAGGCGCCGGACGTGACCTTGTTTTGCGAGGCGCGATGCGATCTCGACGAGGAAACGGCCGCGCTGCTGGCGGCGGCCGGAACCCGCCGGCTTCAGCTCGGCGTGGAAGCTTTCCATACCGGCATCCTGTCGCGCATGGAGAAGGGTACGCGGACGATCGACAACATCGCTTCCATTAAACTGTGCGAAGAGTTCGGCATCCCGTTCCAGTATAACGTCATGCTGCGCGTGCCTGGCGTAGCTGCTGCCGAACTCCGCGAATCCACGAAGCTGCTCCCGACTCTGTACGGTTATCGACCACCATCATCCGCCGAGTTCTACCTCGACCGCGGCAGTCGAATGTATGCCGAGCCGGAGAGATACGGCATCTATTCGGAGAGCCTCGACCGCGCGCGGCTTTGCTTTCTGCCAAAAGCTCTGAGCGAGGCGCCTGTCTGTCAAATCGTACCATTTGAATCCAGCATGGACGATGACACCCGGGCCGCATGGGATGAGATGGAAGCGGCCATAGGGTGTTGGCGTGCCCATCATGAACAACGCCGCCGAGAGGGGTTTTCTCAAATGCTGACCTTTCGGGACGGCGGTGCGTGCGTCATCGTCGCGGACCATCGCGGCGACGAGTCCCAATTGGTCAATCTTTCCGGGCGCGCGCGCGAACTCTTCCTCGCTTGCGACCGGCCGACGCGCAAGCGGCACCTACTTGCTCAATTCCCGGATCTCGACGCGCTAACGCTGCAAGACGCCCTCGACGAGCTCGACAATCTGGGCCTGGTGTTTCAAGAGGCAGGAGAGGTCTTGGCGTTGCCTGTTCGAGAACGGCTGCCGGGCGGCGCACCACGGAAATGGGGGCGTCGTGCCTAAGCAGATGTCGCGTCGTGCGGGGATTGCTGGCCTCATTGCCCCGCGCAGCATCGATCGATTCTTCCAGGCATATTGGGGACGCAGAGTATTGATCGTCGAGCGTAATGATTCGAACTTCTATGACGATCTGCCCTCCGTCGCCGACTATGATTTTCTCCTGGCGTCGCTCGCCGCACCCGAGGATGGTTGGTTCAGCTTGGTAAAGGGCCGTGCGCAACGGCCGCCAAAATCAGCGCTGACAAGCGAGGGGACACTCGACCTCGCCGAGGTCTACGGCGCCGTCGGCCAAGGTCACAGTCTGCTTTTGACCAAGCTGCACAGACGCCACGCTGGAATCGGCCGGTTGTGCCGGGAACTCGAAGCCGAATTTACCCAGCGGGGCGTGCTTCTCTCTCAGCCGATAGCGGCGAACGGCTATTTCACGCCGCGCTCGGCGCAAGGGTTTGCCGCCCACTACGACGCGCACGACGTATTTATTCTGCAGCTCGCCGGGCATAAGCATTGGCGCATCTACCGTCGCACGGTTGAGGCGCCGGTGGAGCCGCCGGTGCAATCGCTCACCCCTGAGGAAACGGGAAAGCCGGCGCACGAACTCGTGCTGTCGCCCGGCGATGTCGTCTATATTCCACGCGGTGTCGCGCACGAAGCCTGCACGACGGAAGACCTGTCGCTGCACCTCACGCTGAGCGTACATCCGGCGACTTGGCGCGACGTCTTCAGCGGCATCCTCACCGCGAGCGCTCCGTTCCGGCGCAATCTGCCGCGCGGATTTGCCTCGCACGGACGGCTTCGTGCCCGCGATCGTCGGCTGCTCCGGGACCTGGCGCGACGGCTACCGGACGACCCGAAAACCGCGGTCGCCGTCGCACAGGTGGGCGGACGTTTGCTCAGCGAAAGCGATCTTCCACCCCACAGCGGCCTTCACGATATCGCCGCGGCCGCGCCTCTGACCACGGCATCGCGGCTGAAGCTGTCGGATGGCGTGCGAAGCACCGTCGAGGTGAGCGGCCCGTCGGTCATCCTGTACCTGCCCGGCACGAGCATCAGGGGCGACCGCGCTCTCGAACCGGCATTTCGGCACATTGCGCGGGGATTGGAGTTCTGCGTGCGCGATCTACCGGTCGCGGCCGACGACGCTAGCAAGCTCAAGCTCGTGGACGATCTTCTGCGCTACGGATACCTGACCCGGTGCGCCAAACCGCGGCGTTCCCCGTGATCGCGCGCGCTGTATCTCCAAACGGCCACGATGTCTTCAGCTGGAAAACATTGCCGCAGAGATAATGTTCACGGAACTTTTTCTCGCAGGGCTCTCGCGCCCAATCGCGGTCATCGGCAATGGTCGCTTCCACTTCCGTTTTGGAGAAGTGATCGACCGCTACGCTACGGTAATTCGCATCAATGCCTTTCAGATCGACGGCTATGAACAATGGTGCGGGTCACGCGTCACCCATTGGTGCACCTTCGGTGACACGACGGTCAATCCCCCCTTACCGCGCCGTCGCCGCAACGGCTTGAGGCCGCTCAGCCCGTTCACGTCCATCGCGCCGGAATCGACGAATATCAAACCTCACTTTCGCGGTCGTATGATATTTGCTGCGCGCTGCCGGCTGCGGCATCTTTTCCCGCGCCCCTCCACCGGCTTCGCGCTTCTTCTGCTGCTTCAAGAGTTGGGCTATCAGGTGGACGTTTTCGGTTTCGATGGCTTCACCAGCGGTCATTACTATGATCCGGGCCATCGCCATGATGCCAACCATACGCCCTACGAACTCGAATACCTGCGCCTCGTCCCTGCCTTTCGCCTGTTTGCCCGCTCCCCCCGATCATTGGGGCGATGACGCCCGGCCGACCGCGGGGCGCCGTTCCCTCTGCGGCGCAATTCGCGGACAGTGCGACGGACCGGGAAGACGTCATTGAGGTCAACCCGGTATACCCAGGTTCCTTGCTTGACGAAGTGAATCGCGACAGCAAGCCGATCTCGGTCCTCGGCCGTGTTCGAGCGCGATCCGTGGACGAGGAATCCGTCAAAGTAGACCGCGCCGCCTTTTGGGATGTTGAGTGCTATCGCGTTGTCCCAGTTGACGCCGGGAATCTCAAAAGTATCTGCGGTTTCGTGCCACTCCTTGCCATCGCAGTCGCGCATGTGCTGCACGACCGAGTGGCTTTGGAAGTGCCGACCCTCGCGGCTCCGGCTCGTAAGCAGACCCTTGCAATGGCTGGCGGGCACGACCATGAATCCGCCGTTGCCGGCATCGGTGTGATCAAGTGCAACCCAGCAACCGATCACGCCGGCCGGCTTTGTCTTGATGTATTGCTGATCCTGATGCAGAGCGATCCCGTTGCGCGCCTGCCGCCCTGGCCGGGCCCGCGGCTTGAACGCGATCATCGATTGCACGACGCACGGAACGCCCCCAAACAATTCGCCGACCGGACCGGCTACGCGGGCGTGCCTGACCAGTTGTCGCCACAGCGCGTCGATCTTGTGACGTGCAAGCGGCTGGCGATCCTGCCGCAGCTCGGCCGGGGTCAATGCGCGTCGGAGAAGGTCGACCTCGCGGGCCGACAGGACGTTTGGCCGGACGATGTAGCCCTGCTCTTTGAACAGCCGGGTCTCCTCCGCGGTCAAATGGAAACCTGAACCCCGCATCGCGCTCACCTCATTCTCGGCCCCGCAAACCAGGATACCAGGGAGCGCCGTACGCCGCGAGTGACGGGCGTAACCCGCCAAAACAGCGCCCCGAGCAGAACAAAAAAACCGCCGCGAGCGGGCACCGTCGTTGCTATGCCGTCATCGAATATCTGCAAGTCGCCCCCTCGATAGGCGGAAGGATCGCTCAGCTGGCAGATGACTGTCAGCTTGCACGAATCGTGAATATCCCTGTGACGATAATCGCGGCGCCAGCGCAGGGGCCGGCTGCCGGCCGTCTGCTCGACATATTCCGGCGCACGCTCGATCCCGCTGAGCAGCAAGCGGAAGCGTTCGCGATTGGCGTCCGTCACGACCTGATAGAGAACGTCATACATCCATGCGGACTGTGGAGTCAGGGTCAACTTGTGGCGTCTTCCGGCGCGTCGCCGGCGCAACCGGCCGCCTCCGCGGCCATGCTTGTTGTCCGATTCGGCTGAGGAGACAATCTCTATCAGGCGATCACACTCTCGCGTGGAGAGTGAGATCTCGCTCCTGATCCAGTTCGGGCCAAACATCCAAATTGCGGCTGGAATGCCCTGCAAGACACATCCCAAGCTTCACCGCTCCCGGTGGAAGGCCAAACACATCCGGCTGGACCGGCTACCCGCCGACGACGCTTGGCGCTCTCGCATCTTACTCTAGAATGGCGCTGCGTACAGCGGTGCGTCGCTTGGCGGGGGCCGTGGTGAGCAGATTTTCCGGCGCGGTGCGAGATGCAACCGCTCGCGAAGAATTGGTCAAGGGCCGAGCGACAGTCTCCGGTACGCGGCGCTATGCTTCGCGACACCCGACTGAATTCGTGACGTTTCGCGAGCTGCGCTTATCACGAGTTGGCCTCGGGACTTCGCTTGGTTCCGACGATGCGGGTGGTCAGCGCTACCGCGGGGTCGCGCAGATGGCTTTGATCGGAGGCATCAACGTCATCGACACGGCCATAAGCTATGGCGCGCAGACCTGCGAACGTGCAATTGGCGCAGCGTTACGAAACTCGATCCGCAACGGCAGCGCCGCACGTGACGAGATATTCGTGGTCTCTAAATGCGGGTACCTGCCGCGCGCTCCGCGAGGACGCGGTGCGAATCGCCGCTTCGACCCGCGTATCGACCAGCAGCAACTCGGGCTGAAGCCGGGCGATATCTTGCTCGGCAGTCACTGCATAGCTCCGGCATTTATAGCGGATCAAATTGCCCGCAGTCGCCGCAACCTGGGACTGGCGACGATCGATCTTTATCTGCTGCACAACCCCGAGGTTCACACGGCCAGCTTGTCGAAATATCAATTCGAGCGCCGCATGAGTGCAGCTTTCGACGCGCTGGAGCAGGCCTGCGCCAGCGGCCATATCGGTCAATTCGGGATTTCGACCTGGGAAGCGTTTCGTTGTACCAACGATGCGCCGGCTCATCTCAGTCTGCATCGACTGCGCAGCATCGCTGCCGATGTGGGCGGCCGCGAAAACCATTTTGCCGCCGTACAGGCTCCATACAACGTGATGTGGCGCGAGATCGCCACGTTGCGATCGCAGCGCGGTCGCAACGGACGAGCGACGTTGCTCGCGGCCGCCCATGCAGAGGACATGCTCGTGCTCACTTCCGCCACGTTGGCTGGTGGGAGCCTCGCCATGCCCGGGGTACTGTCCGGAGGCTCGGACAAGGCGCTGACTGACGCGGAAAAAGCGATCGCCTTTGCCAGCCGAGCGCCGGGCATCACGTGTGCTCTGGTTGGGATGGGATCGCGCAGTCATCTTACGGACGCGCTTCGGGCTGTGCGCCGACGCCGTACCGCCGCGACCCAATAATCTGGGCAACGATCGAACTCAAATCTGTACCGAGCGGCATGCAAAGCCGCAGACCGAGCCGTTGCAGTTTGGCGGCAATGACAGTCAAAGATCACCGCCGAAAAGCCTGACGTCACTCCAGCTTCAGGTCGATAACGGCGTTAGGTGACCGGAGAATCGATTCCAATGCGACGCGATCGAAATCCCCGGTCAATTGGGCCTTCGCTCCGGCAAGGGGCTCGACCAGACGCAATGCCGCCAATTTCCTTTGGTCCACAAAGAACACAATACGATGTCCGACAGCTCCATTGGCAAATTGACGAAACCGCTCGGCCGATGGTTCGTCAAAGACGATCTCAACTGCCTCCTTACCGCCAACGACGACTCGCTTAGCCAGAACGGCGCGAAGTCCAGTAAGTTCGGCCGATGACGTTAGGCTTGAACGCGTGTCGCCTTGCGCTTGGACGGCGCCAAAATATTGCGGGGTTGGCGCAACAATGGCGCACATTGCGAAAATGAGGCCCAAGGCGACAAAAAATCTCACGTGATCCTCCTTCGAGTTGGACAGCCGAATGGCCGATCTCAGGCTGCATGCACCACGACATCGAATGTCACAAAACCTCGGGCACGCTTTGGCGGACCCCAGACCAAGACGAAGCCATCGCGCGTGCCCAGTTCTTTTGAAAGGTGGTTTTTCGCCGCTACGGAACCAGTGGGGTTGAAGGTCGTGCATTTCAAGCGTGACACTTTTCGCCTGACACGCGCAGCACTCGAAGGCGTCCAGACCCTTGCGTGCTCAGCCAGCTTTGCAAGCGCATCCGCAGTACCGCCCGCCGCGATCCAATCAGTTATGTCGCCGCGCTCCGGCATGGGAAGCCGATCGAGCACGCGAACGGTGGCAGCAATTCCTTGGAGCGCTCGCCCCACCGACCCGACGTGTTCACGACCAGCCTCATCGTTGTCCGGAAGCAGCACTACGCGAGCGCCGCGTAGCGCTGCCGAGTCCTTGGCGCGCCATTTATTAGCGCCTCCGAGGTTACATGTCGCCGCCAGGCCGAGAGATGAAAGCGTGTCGCAGTCCTTTTCACCTTCGACGACAAAAATTGTCCGGTCCTCGGCAATGGCCTGAACGAGTTCAGGCAAACGATACAGGACTCGCCGGACGTTCTTGATATTCGAGACGAAGCCGCCGCGCGCATCCGGTCGGCGCTCGAGGAACGCCTTTGGTTCGAGGCGGCATACCTGGTAGAGCAGGACGCCGCGCTCGTCACGATAGTCGTACGCTTTGACGATACGCGGCTTAGGGCGTTCTTGGCCGTCGACGAATCCTTTGCGTTCAAGCCATGCGATGGCTTCGGCATCGTCGGCGCCCAGCTTCAGCTTGACGAGGTCGACCAAGCTGCCACCGACGTTGTTTTCGCGATCATAGAACCCGGCGCAATTTACCTTCACACTGAGCGATCCGTTTGCGCCGAACCGCAAGTTGTTTGGAGTTGATAACTCGGGATCGGGTAACCCGCATAGGCAGACTGCCACATCTTTGGTCATCGCCGTCCAGTTGACTACTGTCGTCATCGCCTCCACTCGCGCAAGACGGTATTGAGCCGTCGAGGCCGCCCTGGCTCGGGGTCGACGTGCGAGCACCATCAGGATCCTCGACCTGCGGCCTCGAGGCAGTGGGTTACGGTGATTCATTGGGGCGGCGCGGAACCCGTCATCCTTCTCGCTTGGGATCAGCGAACTATAAAGGCGCGTACTTTCATCAAACTTGCTGCGGCGCACACTCAATATCTTGCGTCTCCGGCCCAGCAAAACGCGCAGTTGCCCGAGCCAAGGAATCGGCTCACTAACGATGCCGAGGGTGTCGAGCATCAGTAAAATTGCGCGGAGTTCGTCGCGATCACGCGTTTTCCTATCGACTACCTTTAGGCTGCGCTCAAGCGGCTTGCGGAAATTGTTCACGCTACTACTCTTTTGCTTGGGCGTGCCGTTTTCTGGAATTTCGCAGCCCATGGCTTATTGGCGAAAGATAATACAAGTTTAGTGAGTATGGCAGCCTGCGCCCATACCAGCAAGAGCCTCATCCCAGGTGGATTGGAAAGAGCTGTTCAGAACTGCGCTCGGCAAGCGCGGCGGGTTCGGCGCGCCTGTCGTCCACGAACGGCCGCAGCTACCTCGGTGGAATTCGGTCCACGGGCCGATCTCGACAAAGCGTCCCTACACCGCGACAGCGGCCTGACGCGCGACTGGCTTCTCCACGATCGGCAGGTTGATCACCGCCGAGAGCAGCCCGAACAGCACCGAAAGCCACCACACGGAATTGTAGGAGCCGGTGCGATCGAAGGCGATCCCGCCGAGCCATACGCCGAGGAAGCCTCCGACTTGGTGGCTGAAGAAGGCAAAGCCGAACAGCGTCGTCATCCAGCGGGTACCGAACATCAGCGCAACCAAGGCGGAGGTCGGCGGCACGGTGGAAAGCCACAAAAGCCCGGTCACTGCGCCGAACAGATAAGTCGCGATCGGCGACGCCGGCACGCTGATGAAAGCGACGACGGCGAGCGCGCGGAAGAAATAGATGGCCGAGAGGATGTAGCGCTTGGGCATGCGGTTGCCGAGCCAACCGGCTGCGAGCGAGCCAATGATGTTGAAAATGCCGATGATGGCGAGTGTCCAGCCGCCGACCTGGTTCGAGAGCCCGCGGTCGATCAGGTAGGACGGCAGGTGCACGGTGATGAAGGCCAGCTGGAACCCGCAGGTGAAGAAGCCGAGGACGAGGAGCACGTAGCTGCGGTGCCCGAAGGCCTCGGCAAGCGCCTGGCGCAGCGACTGCGTGGGTGGGCCGGCGGTCGGCGCGGGCGCCGCGCCGCGTTCGGTGGCGAGCGCCAGCGAGAGCGGCAGCACGACGAGCAGGCTCGCCCCGAAAATCACGAGCGTCTCCTGCCAGCCCACGACCCCCATGAGCATCACCGCGACAGGCGAGTATAAGAACTGCCCGAACGAACCGGCCGCGGTGCCGGCACCGAAAGCGAGCGAGCGCCAATTCTCCGGCAAGAGCTTGCCGAACGCGCCGAGCACGATGGTGAAGGCGCAGCCCGAGAGGCCGAAGCCGATGAGAAACCCGGCGGAAAGCTCGAGCACGGCGGCATTGGTCGCATACGCCATCATGACGAGCCCGGCCGCATAGAGCAGCGCGCCGACGCTGAGCACCCGGTTGGCGCCGTAACGGTCGGCAAGCGCACCTGCAAACGGCTGGCCTACTCCCCACAGCAGGTTCTGCACGGCAATCGCCAACGCGAACACATCGCGGCCCCAACCGTGGGCTTGCGAGAGCGGCGTGAGAAAGAAGCCGAGCGTCGAGCGTGGGCCGAAGGTCATCATGCCGATGAGGCAGCCGCACACGACGATGACCGCGGGCGTGCGCCAAGTCGTGCGTTGCGTCGGGGCCGGAGGCATAAGCATGGCCGATACTTTCCTGTGACGATGGGTCAGGCTCACTGACATATGCAGGCTTGCCGGCGAGCGAAAACGAAAAGTACTGATGCTTGCGATGAGTGCCGCGCATCGATCGGACACGGGGCCCAACCTGCATGGCGCTCGCCGAAGCCATGCTCGACAGGGGTAGCGTCGCTGCTTGAGACGTGTTATATGTGATTTGCTCGAAATGAGGATAACTGCTGCCGGCTCTGGCCGGTTCTTTTAGTACCGAGATATGCTCAAAGTGAGCATATTGGAGGAGGTGCCGATGCCCATCCTCGAAGCCCTGGGGCCGTCGCCCCACCGCAGCCTCCCGCCCGTTCCCGCATCCGGCCGTTCCGCCGCGGCGCGCCGGCTCGGCGTGCTGCCGATGCCCTCGCTCGAATGGAACGAGAGCGTCGCGCGCGAGACGGCGCACCTCTACGAGCGCATCAAGGCCGTGGTGCCCGCGGTCGAGTGGCCGTTCTTCGCGCCCTACGTGAAGGCGATCAACGAACTTAAGCGCGAGCGCAACGCCGTCATCCTGGCGCATAATTATCAGACGCCGGAAATCTACAATTGCGTCGCCGACGTGGTCGGCGACTCGCTCCAGCTCGCCCGCGAGGCCACCAAGGCGGATGCCGATGTGATCGTGCAATGCGGCGTTCACTTCATGGCCGAGACCGCGAAGATTCTTAATCCCGACAAGGTGGTGCTGATCCCCGACGTGAAGGCGGGCTGCTCCCTCGCCGAGGCGATCACGGCGGACGACGTGCGGCTGTTGCGCGCGCGCTTTCCCGGCATGCCGGTCATCACCTACGTCAACACCTCGGCCGAGGTGAAGGCCGAAAGCGACATCTGCTGCACCTCGTCGAACGCGGTCGAAGTGGTGGAGAGCTTGGGCGCAGAGCGGGTGATCTTTCTGCCCGATGAATATCTCGCCAAATATGTCGCCTCGCAGACCGACGTGAAAATCATCGCCTGGAAGGGGCACTGCGAGGTGCACGAGCGGTTCACCGGCGACGAATTGCGCGGCTACCGCGAGAGCGATCCCGGCCTGATGATCATCGCCCATCCGGAATGCCCGCCCGACGTGCTGGCCGAGGCGGACTTCACCGGCTCGACCGCCAAGATGATCGACTGGGTGCGCGCGCAGAAGCCCAAGCGCGTCGTCATGGTCACGGAATGCTCGATGGCCGAAAACGTGCAGGCGGAGTTGCCCGAGGTCGAGTTCGTCAAGCCGTGCAATCTTTGTCCGCACATGAAGCGGATCACGCTGCCGAAGATCCTCGACAGCCTGGTTTATCTGAAAGAAGAGGTCACGGTCGATCCGGTGGTCGCCGCCAACGCGCGCCGCGCGGTCGAGCGCATGGTGCATTTGAAATGCTGAAGCGCACGCCCTCTCAGGAGCGCGCCCGCCCTCCCCTGGACGGGGAGGTAAGGCTCGCCCCCGACGCCTTCCTCTCGCCGCTCGAGATCGACGCGGCGGTCGAGCGAGCGCTGGCCGAAGATCTCGGCCGCGCCGGCGACATAACGTCGGTCGCGACCGTTCCGGCCGATGCGACAGCGCGCGCGGTCGTCGTCGCCCGCGCCGCCGGCACCATCGCCGGCCTGCCGCTCGTCGCCGCAACGGTGCGGCGGCTCGCGCGCGAGGTTGAGATCATTGCCGAGGCCGGCGACGGCGCCGCGGTCGACGCCGGCACGCCGCTCCTGCGCATTGCCGGGCCGGCGCGCGCGATCCTCGCGGCCGAACGGGTCGCGCTCAATTTCCTCGGCCATCTCTCGGGCATCGCCACGGCGACGGCGGTACTGGTCCGGGCGGTCGCCCATACCAAAGCGCGCATTTGCTGCACGCGCAAAACCACTCCGGGCCTGCGCGCGCTGGAGAAATACGCGATCCGCTGCGGCGGCGGCTTCAATCATCGCTTTGGCCTCGACGACGCGATTCTGATCAAGGACAACCACATCGCGGTCGCCGGCGGCATCGCCCCGGTGCTTGAGCGCGCGAAAACCGTCGCCGGTCATCTGGTCAAGGTCGAGATCGAGGTCGACACACTGGCGCAGCTCGAGGAAGTGCTCGCCGCGGGCGACGCCGACGCGGTGCTGCTCGACAACATGGATGTTGCGACCATGCGCCGCGCGGTCGCGATGGTCGCCGGGCGCCTCGTCACCGAAGCCTCGGGCGGCATCACCCGCGCGAGCGTCGCGGCGATCGCCGAAACCGGGGTCGATTACATTTCCTCCGGCGCACTCACCCACTCCGCCCCCAATCTCGACGTCGCGATCGATATTGAGATGTAGTTTCCACGATCTCGTCATCGTCCGCGAAAGCGGACGATCCAGTAAATGGTGACCTATAAATTTAAAGCTGCAGCAGCCGTGTTTACTGGATGCCCGCTTTCGCGGGCATGACGAGTCAGAGACCCGATTCCAAACACTTACATCTTAGCCGCTGCTTCGGCGGTCGCCTGCGCGTTGCCCCAGCTCGGCGCGTCGGCGCCGTCGCCCCACCGCCGCGGCCGGTAGAACGTGTGCACGCCGATGCGGGAAAGCTTGCGCATGGTGCGCACCCACCACGGGTGCACCCAATAGGCGTGATAATGCGTGGCCTTGCCGATTTCCGGCAACCACACGGCGCCATCGAGGGTCGCGGCGGAAATGCGCTTGGCGCGCGCGAACGCGTCGGCCTCGGTGATGCGGTCGGGAATCCCGTCGCACGCGAAGGTGAACTGACAGGCGAGATGGCGGTGCGCGTTCTGATAAACGACGCCGCAGACATCGTTGGGATAATAGCCGGAGAACACGCGGTTCATCACCACCTGGGCGACGGCGATCTGGCCGCGCACCGGCTCGCCGCGCGCCTCGAAGTAGACAGCGTTCGCGAGGCACTGCTCGGCCTTGGCGCGTGCCTTGCCGGCGAGGCCGAGCCGCTCGGCCGGACTCTTCGGCCGCCGGCCATCGCCGGTGACTTCGCCCTTGCCGGCGACGGTGATGCCCTCCCCGCTCCTACTCTCGCCGCCGCGCGCCGAGCGTTTGATGTCGAGATCGGCCGGGACCTGCGGCACGATCAGCACCGGCTCCTGTCCCGGCGACCAGTGCTCGAGCCGCGGCGGCAGCGCGCCGATCGGCGCGCGGTCGAAGAAAAGGCGGGCGGTGCGCTCGGTCGGGTCGGGATCGGCCGCTTCGTCGAGAATCGAGAGGTCCGGTTGGTCGGTCGCGGATTCGTCCGGCGGCTCGTCGCGCGGGATTTGCGGATGGAGTTCGAGCGACAGCGATATGTCGTATTCCGGAAACGGCACGAAGCGCATCGCCGCCTCGATCTCGTCGATCGCCGGCGCCGCGACTTTGGGTCGGCGCTCGCGCGCGATCGCGTCGAGAATGTCCTGTTGCAAGTTGCGCGGCGCATCCTCGGCGGCGGAGGCCTCCGCGGCCGGGGTTGTGGTGGTCGGCTGCGGCGCCCGCTGCGGCGAGAGCCGATCGCCTTTGCCGGCGCGGTTGACCGTGGGATAAACCAGCGGCTCCGGGTCGACCGGCGCGGCGCGCGTGAGGTTCGCGCGGATGGCGCCGGTGATGTCGGGATCGTCGCGCTCGAAGCTCGCAAGTGTCAGCCCGGCCGGGCCGGGCCGCGCCGTGCCGATCGGCTGCGGCAGCACGAAAATTCCCGCCCGTACCGTCTCGATCGGCGAGGTGAGCAGATGCTGGTGCCAGTGAGCGGCGACCTGCGGCTGGCGCGCGATCAGCGCGCCGATGTCGTCGTAGCTCGCGGTCGTCGGGGTGAATGCATAGAGGAGCGCGCCAAGCGCGAACGACGCCGCGACCGGGCCCCACTCGCTACGCCACAGAACCATTGGACGCCCGTCCGAATTAACGCACTCATCGGCCCTGCAGTCCTTTCTGCCGGATTAACGTTGCCATGGCGTTAATGGGGGAAAGCCGTAGCCTGGATGAGCGCGCCAGCGCGAAATCCGGGACCCGCTCCCGCATGTCGCCGCGCTGCGCGCGGCTCATGCGGGCTACAAGGCTACGCCTGATTTTCGGCGTCGATCCCGAGGGCGGCCTGGGCCGCGGCAAGGCGCGCGATCGGCACGCGGAAGGGCGAGCACGAAACATAGTCGAGCCCGACCTCGTGACAGAAGGCGACCGATGCGGGATCGCCGCCGTGCTCGCCGCAGATGCCGAGCTTGATGTCGGGGCGTACCTTCTGTCCGCGCTCGACCGCGATGCGCACCAGTTCGCCGACGCCGTCACGGTCCAGCGTGATGAACGGATCGACCGAAAGAATGCCCTTGCTGGTGTAGGCGCCGAGGAAGCTCGCCGCATCGTCGCGGGAAATCCCGAACGTCGTCTGGGTGAGATCGTTGGTGCCGAACGAAAAGAACTCGGCGCTCGCGGCGATCTCGCCGGCCTTGAGGGCCGCGCGCGGCAGCTCGATCATGGTGCCGACCTGATATTTGATTTCGCTGCCGGTCTCCGCCTTGACCGCGCGCGCGGCCTCGTCGATCGCGTTCTTGACCAGGTCGAACTCGGCGCGGGTGGCGATCAACGGCACCATCACTTCGGGCACCACCGGCTTGCCGGTGCGCTGACCGGCTTCGACCGCCGCCTCGAAGATGGCGCGCGCCTGCATCTCGGCGATCTCCGGGAATGCAATGGCGAGGCGGCAGCCGCGAAAGCCGAGCATGGGATTGAACTCGTGCAGCTCGCGCGCGCGGTCGGCGAGCTTCTTGGGGTCGGCACCCATCGCCTGCGCGACTTCCTCGATCTCGCGCTCGCTGTGCGGCAAAAACTCGTGCAGCGGCGGATCGAGCAGGCGGATCGTCACCGGCAGGCCGCGCATGATGGAAAACAGCTCGACGAAATCGCCGCGCTGCATCGGCAACAGCTTGGCGAGCGCCGCGCGGCGCCCTTTCTCGTCGTCGGCGAGGATCATCTCGCGCACGGCGACGATGCGGTCCGCCTCGAAGAACATGTGCTCGGTGCGGCACAGCCCGATGCCCTCGGTGCCGAACTTCATCGCCGCGCGCGCGTCGCTCGGCGTGTCGGCGTTGGCGCGCACCTTGAGCCGGCGGACCTTGTCGGCCCAACCCATCAAGGTGGCGAACTCGCCGGAAAGCTCCGGCTCCTGCATCGGCACCTTGCCGGCGAGCACTTGCCCGGTCGAGCCGTCGATGGTGAGCGTCTCGCCTTTCTTGAGCGTGACGCCCGCGGCCGTCATGGTCTGCGCGGCGTAGTCGACCCGGATGGCGCCGGCACCCGAGACGCACGGCTTGCCCATGCCGCGCGCCACCACGGCGGCGTGCGAGGTCATGCCGCCGCGGGTGGTGAGAATGCCTTCGGCGGCGTGCATGCCATGAATGTCCTCGGGCGAGGTCTCGACCCGCACCAGGATGACCTTGCGGCTTTGGCTCTTGAGCAGCTCCGCTTCGTCGGCCGAGAACACGATCTCGCCGGCGGCAGCGCCGGGGGATGCCGGAAGCCCAGTCGCCAACACCTTGCGTTCGGCGTTCGGATCGATTGTCGGGTGCAGCAACTGATCGAGCGCGGCGGGATCGACCCGCGTCACCGCCTCCTGGCGCGAGATGAGCTTTTCGTTGGCAAGCTCGACCGCGATCTTGAGCGCCGCCTTGGCGGTGCGTTTCCCGGAGCGAGTCTGCAGCATCCACAGCTTGCCGCTCTCGACCGTGAACTCGAGGTCCTGCATGTCGCGATAATGGCGCTCGAGCGTCTGCTGGATGCGCTTGAGTTCGGCGAACGCCTGCGGCATCGCCTTTTCCATCGACGGCTTGTCGGACGATGCGGCTTCGCGCGCGGCTTCGGTGATCTCCTGCGGGGTGCGGATGCCGGCCACCACGTCCTCGCCCTGGGCGTTGATCAGGAACTCGCCGTAAAGCTGCTTGTCGCCGGTCGAGGGGTTACGGGTGAAGGCGACGCCGGTCGCCGAGGTCTCGCCCAGGTTGCCGAACACCATGGCCTGGACGTTGACCGCGGTGCCCCAGCTCTCAGGGATACGGTGCAGGCGCCGGTAGGTAGTGGCGCGCTGGTTCATCCACGAGCCAAACACGGCGTCAATGGCGCCCCACAATTGTTTGCGCGGGTCCTGCGGGAACGGCTCGCCGCGTTCCTCCTCGACCCGCTGTTTGTAGCGCTTGACCAGGGCGATCCAGTCGTCGGCGGTGAGATCCGTGTCGAAGCTGTGGCCTTCGCGCTCCTTGTACTCGTCGAGGATCTCCTCGAACAGATGATGCTCGATGCCGAGCACCACGTTCGAATACATCGTGATGAAACGGCGATAGCTGTCGTAGGCGAAACGGCGGTCGCCCGACTGCCGCGCCAGCGCCTCGACGGTCTCGTCGTTGAGGCCGAGGTTGAGCACGGTGTCCATCATGCCGGGCATCGAGGCGCGCGCGCCGGAACGCACCGACACAAGCAGCGGATTCTCCGCGTCACCGAAATGCTTGCCGACGATCTTGCCGAGGCGCTCGAGCGCCGCGTTCACCTGGCCCTCGAGGCCGGACGGATAGGTTTTGCGATTGGCGTAGAAATAAGTGCAGACGTCGGTGGTGATGGTGAAGCCAGGCGGCACCGGCAGGCCGAGGTTCGCCATCTCGGCAAGCCCCGCACCCTTGCCGCCGAGCAGGTTTTTCATCTCCGCGCGGCCTTCCGCCTTGCCGCCGCCGAACGCGTAGACCCATTTGCCCTTGGCAGCGTGCGCCTGCTCGCGCCCGCGCGCCGGGGCCTTGCCTTGCGACGTTTTGCGCGCGGATGCTTTGCGCGTCGGCGCGCGACGCTGCGGCTTGGCCGCCGGCTTGCGAGATCGGGTTTTCGCGGGCATTGGCACGTCGACCTGAGTCATGAAAAGCGGCCCCTATCTGCCAAATCGATCTTGCACGCGCAACCGAGATGGCGCGTAAACACGGGCGCTTAACTCCCGGGCAAAGCGCCAAGTTCCAGACATTCCGACGCACCATGCTACGACTGAGTGCGATGGAATCGGACCCGCACGGCATCCGCGCGTTCGAACTTGCGAGCTGGCAGCGCGTCGCCGCCGACTACGGCGATACGTTCGCGGCGGCAACGCGCGGATTTATCGACCCGCTGCTCGATGCAGCGCGCGTCAACGCGGATACGCGCGTGCTCGACGTGTGTTGCGGGCCGGGGCTCGTGGCCGGCGCCGCCGCCGCGCGCGGCGCACGCGCGAGCGGCGTCGATTTCTCCTCCGCCATGCTGGCGATTGCCCGCGCCGCGCTGCCGCGCGTCGAATTTTCCCAAGGGGACGCGGAAGCGCTGCCCTATGCCGAGGATTCATTCGATGCGGTGGTTGCGAATTTCGGCGTGCATCACGTGCCGCACCCCGCCGCGGCGCTCGCCGAAATGCACCGGCTGCTCGCGCCGGGCGGCCGCGCCGCCTTCACGGTCTGGCCGCGCCCCGACACTAACGTCCCCTGGCGGCTTTTGTTTGATGCGATCCGGGCGCACGGCGCACTCGACGCCGCGAAGACACCGCCGCCGAGTGGAAGCATCAACAGCGAGGAAAACTGCGCGGCGGCACTCGCCGAAGCCGGCTTTCGCGACGCCGACGCGCGGCTGGTGGAACGCGCGTGGCGGATGAAGAGCGTGCACGACCTTCTCGCCGCGTTCCGCAACGGTACCGCCCGCACCGCCGCACTGATCGAGGCGCAGGATGCGGACGCGCTGCCGGCGATCGCAGCGCATATGGCGGCGCAAGCCGAGCGCTTCCGTCACGGCGATGAGCTGCACATTCCGATCGCGGCGATATTGGCTAGCGCGGTGAGGCCGTAGCCCGCAGGACGCCCGCGATGGCGGGCGGAAATGCGGCGCGACGGTCCCCGGATTTCGCCGCTGCGCGGCTCATCCGGGCTACAAAGATCACTTCCGTGCCGCAGCGACGCTCTCCCTGAGCACCTGCTCGCCCCGCGCGCCGATCACCACGCGCTCGCCGACCACGTAGCCCGGCGTGCCGTTGATCGCGAGCTCCTTGCCGAGGCGGATGGATTCGTCGAGGGACTGCGTGACCTCCTCGCTCGCCATGTCGCGTTCGAGCCGTGTCATGTCGAAGCCGGCCTCCTCGGCCGCCGCGAGCGCGCGCGCCTTGTCGTTATGGCCGCGGTTCTCCAGCAGCTTGCGGTGGAAGGCGAGATAGCGCGCACCGGCATCCTGCATGCGCACGGCGACGGCGACGCGGGCCGCTTCGACCGAGTCCGGGCCGAGAATGGGATATTCCTTGAGCACGACCTTGAGCTTGGGGTCGCTGTTCATCAGCTCGAGCAAGTCGGCGAGCGCGCGCTTGCAGTAACCGCAATTGTAATCGAAGAACTCGACCAGGGTGACGTCGCCGGCGCGATCGCCGAGCGTCACCTGGCGCGGCGAGGAGAACAGCTCGCCCTGGTTTGCCTTGATCGTTGCCTTCTGCTGCTCGGCTTTGGCGGCCGCCTTGCGGGCGGCGAGCGTGTCGAGCGCCTCCTGGATCGCCTCGGGATGCGCGGCGAGATAATCCTTGAGCATGCGCTCGAACTCGCTCTGCCTGGCGCCCGTGGCCGGTTCGGCGCGCAGCGGCGCGGCCGCGAACAGCATCAGCGCGGCGCAGATGGCGGCAATGGCAGGGGCGAGCAACATGGCGAGTACCCTCAATAATTTGGTCGAGTGAACTGGCAAGATGGTTCACCCTTCGATTTTGGAGAAATCCGCGACGGCCAGCGTTGCTTCCCGGATTTGATTGAGGAGCTTGAGGCGGTTGGCACGCACGGCAGGTTCATCGACATTGACCGTGACTTTGTCGAAGAACGCATCGACCGCCGGGCGTAGCTTCGCGATCGCCCCCATGGCGCCGGCGAAATCCTCGCGGGCGGTCGCGGCGCTCGCTTCCTGTTTGGCGGCATCGATGCCTTGAGCAAGGGCGCGCTCCTCCGCTTGGGCATAACGCTGCGGATCGGGCGCGCCGGTGTAGCTCGCGTCATCCTTCTTCTCCTCGATGCGAATGATATTGACCGCGCGCTTGTAGCCGGCGAGCAGGTTCTTGCCGTCGTCGCTGTCGAGAAATTTCGCCAGCGCCTCCACCCGCCGCACGATCAGCAAGAGGTCATCCTGCCCTTCGAGGGCAAAGACGGCATCGACCAAATCGTGGCGTGCGCCCTGTTCACGCAGTTGAACCTTCAAGCGATCGGCAAAGAAAGCAATCAGTTCAACACTACTCCTACGAACTAGTCTTCCAGACACTGAAACTGATACGAGACCTGTCGATTCGGAAATGACGCCACCCAACTTCTGATCTCGGTCGCGCTTCAATCGCGCGGATGTCTGATCAATAGCGACCGCGTGATGCTCCGACAGAGTAACGATGCCGAGGCGCAGCCCATTTTCTAATATGAGGCGGATCACACCGAGGGCCGCGCGCCTGAGCGCATAGGGGTCTTTTGACCCGGTCGGCTTCTCATCGATCGCCCAGAACCCAACCAGGGTGTCGAGCTTGTCCGCCAGAGCCAGCGCGACCGAGACCGGATCGGCCGGCACGAGATCGTTCGGCCCCTGCGGCTTGTAATGATCCGCGATGGCGTGGGCGACCGCTTCGTCCTCGCCCTGTGCCTCGGCGTAGTAGCGGCCCATGAGGCCTTGCAATTCGGGAAACTCGCCAACCATCTCGCTGACGAGGTCGATCTTGGCGAGCCACGCAGCACGCTCCGCCTTGGCGGGATCGGCGTTGACCGTGGGCGCAAGCTCGCGCGCCAGACGCGCAATACGCTCCGCCCGTTCATATTGCGTGCCGAGCTTTTCGTGGAACACGATCTGCTTGAGCTTCGGCAGCCGGTCTTCCAGTGGAACTTTAAGATCGCCATCCCAGAAGAACTTGGCGTCGGAAAGCCGCGCGCGGATCACCCGCTCGTTGCCGGCGACGATCGCCTTGCCACCGTCGGCGGCCGCCATGTTGGCGACGAGGATGAATTTGTTGGCGAGCCGCGCGGTCGAAGCGTCGCGCAGCACGAAGCATTTCTGATTGTTGCGGATGGTCGTGCGTACGACCTCAGGCGGCAGCGCGAGGAACTCCGGCTCGAACGCGCCCATGAGCACGACCGGCCATTCGACGAGCCCGGCGACCTCGGCGAGCAGGCCCGCGTCCTCGACCAATTCATAGCCTTGCGCGAAGGCGAGGTTCTTCGCGTCGGCGAGGATGATCTCGGCGCGGCGCGCCTGATCGAGGACCACCTTCGCCTTCTCGAGCTTGTCGCGATAATCCTCGAAGCGGCGCACCGCGAACGGTGCCGGCGCCATGAAGCGGTGCCCGCGTGTGGTGTTGCCAGACGCGATGCCGTCGACGGTGAACGGCACGACGTCGGGGTCCTCGGTCTGCGGCCCGAAGGTCGCGACGATCGAATGGAGCGGGCGCACCCAGGCGAGCGACCCCGCGCCCCAGCGCATCGACTTCGGCCAAGGAAACGCGCGCACCACCGCGGGCAGGATTTCGGCGATCACCTCGATGGCGGCGCGGCCGGGGCGATCGATGAGCGCGACGTAGAAGTCGCCGCGCTTCGGATCTTTCTGGATTTTCGCCTCGTCGATCGAGGCAAGCCCGGCGCTTTTGAGAAAGCCCTCGATGGCGCGCTCGGGCGCACCGACGCGCGGACCTTTCTTCTCCTCCTTGAGATCGGGCTGGCGCGCCGGCACGCCCTCGACCGCGAGCGCGAGACGCCGCGGCGTCACGAAGGCCTTGGCGCCCTCGTAGACGAGCCCGGCGTCGACCAGCCGATCGGTGACGAGCTTCTTCAGGTCGTCCGCGGCTTTCGCCTGCATGCGGGCCGGGATTTCCTCGGAGAAGAGTTCGAGGAGAAGATCGGGCATGTTAGCGCAACCCTACTCCCCTCCCCCTTGTGG
>JAFAUQ010000030.1 GCA_019243195.1 Hyphomicrobiales bacterium | reverse complement strand
TCCGGGCGTCCGGCCTTGAGGAAATCGGAGGCCGAATCGAACACTTCAACGCGCAGGCCCACGGAGCGGAACAGGCTGCTGAGCGACGTGCGCATCGACGCGTCGTCGTCGATGACGAACACGAGCTCCTGCGGGTGGCTCACCTCCTGCATTCTGCGGTACCGGATTGGCGGTCGGAAAAGACCAGGGCGGGCGGGTTAAGTTCGGAAGAGCCCAATTTTACCATTGCGGGGCAGCAGCCGCTACCATGCGCTTGTTCGGCCAGTGGCTGTTTGATCGTCGCGAAACGGTGATGCCGGCGGTGATGGCGCCCACGACCCGGAACGAACGCATCGTCTCCGCCAGTCATGATCGGTCGGCCGCGCCCTGATCCAGCCGAGGCCCCCACGGCAGCCCCGGGAATAGCATCGAACCCCAATTTCGGCGGGACTGTGGCAACCCCATAGCGCGTCGAAGGCGAATCTAAACCTAAGTATCGGTCGCCGATCTCTTATGGTGCCAACCTCTTCCGTACGTACAATAGAGAACTCGTTTAACTTCGTTAATTTCGCTCCCAAGCACGAAAGAAAATACAGGGAGCGTACATGTTCAGGCTAGTGGCCATGGTGATGGCCGCGACGATTGTCGCGGGTGCCTCAGCCCTCCTCCTCGTGGCCACGCCCGAGGTCGAGGCCAGTGCGCCCAAGGCGGCCGTCAAGGGTGACCGGCTCGACATCCGGCGAGTGCGTATCAGTCCCGTCCGCGGCGCGTGCATGCAGCGGGCTTGGCCTGTCTACGAATCAGAGTGTCGGCTCAACCACGTGGTTGCGTTGCCCGGGGGGTCGGGCACGCAGGCGTGAAGCGAGAGGGAAGGTTTGAACCATTTGGCCGCCTCGGCGACTGAAAGGCAAATAGCAGGGGGACTTGATGATTAAGCTAACCGATGTCGTGACTCGTACGGCGTTCGCGGCTGCCGCCGCTGGAACGCTGTGGAGCACGGCTGCGCTCGCCGACCCCCTGGCGCTCTTCGACACCCTTTTTCGTCCGTCCACCGCATACGACGAAGCGTTGCGCGACCGCAGCCCGGGCGCGGCCGACCCGGTGGCACTCCATAGCCGCACACCCGTGATCGACGAGGCCGTCGCCGACACCGCGGACCTCCCGGCGAACCTGCGCCGACAGGTCGTACCCTATCCGACCACCGAGCCCGCCGGCACCATCGTGATCGATACGCCGCACACGTACCTCTACCTCGTGCTCGGCGGCGGCAAGGCCATGCGTTACGGCATCGGCGTCGGCCGCGAAGGCTTCACCTGGTCGGGCGTCCAGACCATTTCGCGCAAGCAGGAATGGCCGGATTGGATACCGCCCGCGGAAATGCTCCAGCGCCAGCCATACCTGCCGCGGTTCATGGCCGGCGGTCCGGGCAATCCGCTGGGCGCGCGCGCCATGTATCTCGGCAACACCGTTTACCGCATCCACGGCACCAACGCGCCGTCCACCATCGGCCATCAGGTGTCGAGCGGATGCATTCGCATGGTCAACGAGGACGTGACCGATCTCTACGCCCGCGTGAACGTCGGCGCCAAAGTCGTGGTCCTGCCTATGGGATCGCGCCATCAGCCGACCGTCGCTCGGACCCGTTCGGCCCCGTCCGCCTCTTCTGTCGTGCCCGCCTCGGAGCCGGCTGCCCCGGCGCCGAGGACTTTCGTGACCTCGAACAGCGCGCGGGCCTTCGGGCTCTATTGAGCCGAGCCCGCCGCTGTCCGCGGATCTAACAGGGATACGTCGATGAACCATTCGCTGCTGAGCGCCGATCGCGGGACCCACGTGAAGATCGTGGTGGTGGCTCTTCTCGCCGCGCTCACCGTCGTCATCGCGGGTGTGAGCGCTCACGTCAGCGACCCGGCCAACATGACCGCCGCCGTCAAGGCGAACGGTCCCGTGGTCAAGGCCGGCGCGCCCGCCGTTTATTCGAATCGCGAGGGAGCCGCCACTCGGTGACGGAACATCGCAGCATCGGAAGCGTTTACTCGACCAAGGACGAATCGGTTCGTTGTTAGGGGGAAGCAATGAGAAGCGTCGTCAGTCGAATTTCGCGTGAGGAGTCGGTCATGGCTTACATTCCGGAACACGCCCGCCTGTTTGGGCTGGAATCGACGGACTGGCTGGTGCTTCTCGTCGGCATCGCCCTAGCAGGACTTCTAACCATCGCGCTGGAGTTCTAACGGCCAGCATGAATTCTGATCGCTCGAGCTGCCCCCCCATTTCACTCTAGCGATCAGGGCCCCGGGGCCCCGTCCCCCCCTTCCCCCGACCCCGGGGCCACCTTTTCCGAGCGCCGCCCGCGCAAGCGAGGCGGCGCTCTCGCATTTTCAGGTCATGGGTCCGATGATAGATTTGCGCCGCAAATCTTCGTCGCCTGCCCCGGCTGTTTGGTGAATAGGCCGCCCGCCCCGACCATGCCGTTAGGATGATCGACTACCACGCTCTTATCCTGCGCACGGTGGCGGGGCTCGATCCGAATACGGATGAGACCCGCCGCCTGGTTTATGAGCGCACGCGCGCGGCGCTCGCGCAGCATTTGCAGGCGCTCAATCCTCCGCTCGGCGAGGGCGAACGCATGCACCAGCGGCTCGCCCTCGAGGAGGCATTTCGCCGGGTCGAAGCCGAGGTAGCGAAAGCGGCGCAAACGGGACGCAGCATCCAGGAATTCGCCCACGCGATTTTCATCGCCGACAGCCTGCGCCGCGTTGCCGAAACGGTCGAGCAAAGCCCGCATGGCGCCGCCATCTCGCGAAGCGCGGACGCCGGCGCGTTGGATTTTGCCTTCCTGACCTCGCCGGCGGATCAGGCAACGACCACGGTGCCGTTTTTCGAGCATCGCCTCTCGGAAATGCGCCGCAACGCCGAGGCCTTGGACACGCTTGCTACACCCGTCGCGGACCAGCCCGGCTGGCACGGGCTCGCCCATGCCGCGCGGCTTACGCGCAACCTCCTCAATCAGCCAGCCGAGCAGGTTGCCCGCGACGTGGCGCAACTATGGATTTTTTCGACCTGCCTTGCCGCCCATATCGAGCGCAGCGAGGACGCACGGAGCGGGCAGGCCCTACTCGCGGCCCCCCTCGACCCCGGCCTGCTGCAGGCCATACGCGAGTACGTATTCGTCGCCGGTCCGTGGGTGCGACGATTTCCGAGCGGACGCGCGCTCGACGACCTCTCGCGGGAGCAGGAGTATCCGGCAGAGCACGTCGAACCGGCGATCGAGTTCTTCCGGCGCGTGCGCGAAGCCGATCTCGTGGGTGATGACGATGCGCGGGCGGTCTGGATCGCACTCGATGCCGGCCGCAGCGTCTCGGTTCCAGCCGCCAAAGTACGCAGCTGGGCCGTTGCAACGGTTGCGAACATCGCGGTCGCGCTGGTCAAAGAACTGGCGCGGGTTCCGGACGCCGGGCAGGACGAAGCGGGCGAGGACGTCCACGCCCTCGCCCAACTCGCACAACGAATCGAGCGCGTGATCCGGGAGAGTGAAGGCGAGCTGCCGGTACTTCTCGACCCGCGCTCGCACGACGGCGGCGACGCCTTACGGGAGGCGTTCGGAATGCTCAATCAAACTCCAAGCGATACGGGTCAGACAGCGCATCAATGACCCGTCCGACACGCCCGTATCCGGCGCGTCACTTCACCCGCTGCCAGGTTTCGCCCTTGCAGATGAATGCAAGAGCGCATCCTTTGAGGTTGAGCGCGTTGGGTCCTTCAAGGGTGACAACGCCCGAATAGGTCTTGCCGTCCTCTGTATTGAGCAGATCGCCCTTCCATTCGTTGTCGCTCGTCTTGGCGGCGCCGTTCATGATCACGGTGCCGATTTCGCCTTTTCGGCTCTGATCCTTCACCGCAACGATTTTGCCGCACAGCTTGCCGCCGCAGTTATAGAAATTGACCTGCGTGCCGGTGGACGGCCGAAGCCATGTTCCGTACGGCTCGTCGGCGCGCGCGCTTCCGGCAAAGCTGATAGCAAGCGCGGCAGCAATCATGGTTCCGACAAGCAGGCGCCGCGTTCCGCCGGCGCGGAATTGGCGGGCTTCGCCGCGGCGAATGAATCGCTGCTCGTCGATCATTGGGCTTCCTCCCTCGCGCGGAAATCAGATTCAGTGATGCCGCGCGGTGCGCAGCATAGCGACCGGCTCGCGCGGGGCCGGCGCGGCAGCCGGCTGGCGCGGTTCGGCGCGAGGCAGCGGCTCGGGGCCGATCTTCTCGTCCTTTTTCTTCTGGCCATGATTCGGGATAGTGAACTGAAACACCGACCCGTAATCCACGCCGGGAGAGACCCACAAGCGGCCATCGTGCGCCTCGACGATCGAACGGCAGATGGAGAGTCCCATGCCGATGCCGCGCGGCTTGGTGGTGAAGAACGCGTTGAAAATGCGGTCGATGTTGTCGAGGCCGATGCCGGGCCCGGAGTCCTCGACCCGGATCAGCACATGATGGTTGTTGTCGATTTCCGTCTTGATCCGCAGCAGACGAGGACGATCATCGACCGATTCCATGGCTTCGACGGCGTTCATCACGAGATTGACGATGACCTGCTGCAACTGCACGCGATTGCCGGACACTTCCGGGAGGCCGTCGAGAAGATCCGTTTGCGCGAGCACGCGATGCGCCCGCAGCTCACCCTCGAGGAGCGTCAGCACCTCGCGGATAACGCCGTTGAGATCGACCTGCGCCCGCTTGCCGCTGTCCTTCTCGAACATCGCGCGCACGCTGCCGAGCACCTGGCCGGCGCGATGGCCGTCGGACACGATGCGCTGAAAGGCGGAACGCGCCTCGTCGAAATCGGGTGTGTTCCTGGCGAGCCAGCGCAAGCCGGCGTTGGCGTTGGTGACCATCGCGGCGAGCGGCTGCTTTATCTCATGCGCGAGCGAGGCAGACAGCTCGCCGGCGGTCGCCATCCGGTTGACGTGCGCCAGTTCCGACATGCGCCGGCGCGCCAGCGCTTCGGCGTTGCGACGGCGGCGATGCTCGAACAGCAGCACGGTGATCAACGTGGCCTGGAGCAGCAGCGTCGTGGCGACCAGGATGATTTGCCAGCGATAAAGGTCCCACAGGCTTCTTTCGCGGAACCGTACCTCGCTTCCCGGCGGTAGCACGTTCTCGCTGATGTTCCAGGCGCGCAATTCGCGCCAGTCGTAGATCGGCCGTCCGGGGCCGAGCGGCTGGGTTTCGATGCTGGCGGGCGCCTCGCCCTGGAGGATGCGCATGGCCACGCTGGCTGCGCGCTGACCCAATTCGTTGCTGGACACCGCCGGTCCACCCACGACGCCGCGGCCGACCAGATTTTCGAAAGTCCCGAAAATCGGCGCGCTGCTGCTGGCGCGCAGGCTTTCGAGCGCGCGCTCCTGTCCGATCGGCACGCCGGCGACGTCAACCTGCAGCGGCGTAAAAAATATCGCGAACCAGGGCGGCAGCGTCCCGGCGAGCTTTTGCAGATCGGCGAATGAGAGTTTGTCCAACCAGACGAATTTGACGCGGCTCGTGAGCGGCTGAAACTCGCGATGCAGCTCCTCGAGCCATGCCCGGTCCGGATCGGAGTTACCGGTAACTACCGCGATATCGACGGTTTGCGGCCGCAGCCGCAGAATATTGTCGACGACCGCCGGCAGATCGAATCTATAAGCCACCACCGCATCGTTGGCGGTCACGCCGGCCCCCTGCATGGACCGCAAGTCCATGGCCACGAATAGCATCGGGGCGGCGCCGAACAGCCGCTCGCGGTGGCGCAGAGCAAACCGCGCCGCCGGGGCGCCGACCGGCACGACGAGATCGAGTTTGCGCTGAGCAAACAGCGCCTGGAGATAATCGACGAACGGACGTTCCTGTTCCGCTCCCGCAAAGCGCGCCGTCTCCAGAGAGATTTCGTAATAATCGACCGGGTCGGTGGACTGTCTGATCAACTCTTCCCGGAAGCGTCCGGAGACATCAGCAAACGGAGCGAAGTCGCGTCCGAGCGAATGGAGCAGCAGCACACGCTTGGGTTCGGCCGCGGCAGGACCGACAGCCGCAAGGAAGAGCAGTGTTGCGGCGGCGCAGGCCACAATTACTGCAATTCCCATCCGTCCGACCGGCGCTCGGGAACCGAGCGGCAGCGACGGCTCGAACGCCGTCTGTTCGGCCGCGGCGTCGGGCCCTCGCCTTCGTTCGCTGCGATTAATGTGCTTCACTCCGATGAACCATGGACCGCGGCCTCGATCGGGCAACCGCGGCGCCGGCCGGTGGACGCGCAATTTAGAGCACGGCGCGGGCCATGCCAATCGAGGTCGCGCCAGGCACGAACCCGCTCGCGCGGCACGATAAGGCGATTCTAACCGCGCCCAAACACGGCCACCGTTGCCACAATCGTCTTTGCTTCACGTCGCTGCCATGCGACGTTGGGCGATGTTTGCCGCGCGCTCGCGGCCTGTGCCCAGAGGACGTGAATGCCCGCCGTGACGAGGCGACAGGATTGGCTGTTCGCATCGCTGCGCGAATATAGCCCCGCGTGGCTCTCGGGCGACCTGATTGCCGCGATGACGCTTGCCGCCATTGCGATTCCCGAGCAACTGGCGACCGCCCGACTCGCCGGAATGCCTCCCATGTCCGGCCTGTTCGCCTTCGCGGCCGGGACTTTTGCTTTCGCAGCCTTCGGCGGCAACCGCTTCGTTTCGGTCGGTGCCGATTCGACGATCGCACCGATCATTGCCGGCGCCCTCGTCGCGCTCGCCGTCCCCGGCGCCGTGCAATACGCCAGCATGGCGGCGACGCTCGCGCTGCTTGTCGGAATCGTGCTGTTGTTAGCTCGCATCCTGCGGGCGGGCTGGATCGCGGACCTCCTCTCGATCCCGGTGATCACCGGATTTCTCGCCGGCATCTCGATCCATATCATCGTCGGTCAGTTGCCCTCGTTCATGGGCATCGACGCGATCCATGGAAATCTGATGGAGCGATTCGCCGACGTAGTGGGCCGCGCGCGGCATTTCCGTGGCTACACGCTGGCCATCGGAATCGGCGTCCTCGTGCTCAGCCAAGCGGCCGAGCGCTGGAACCCGCGCATTCCGGGTGCCCTGATCGGACTCGTCCTCGCGGCGCTGGCGGTTCGCTTGTTCGCGCTCGACAAACATGGGGTCGCGGTGCTCGGCGCGCTGCCGATCGGACCTCCCGCCTTGACGCTCGGGTTGCCGAATTGGGACGACATTACGCAGCTGCTCCCCGGCGCGTTGATTGTCGCGCTGGTGTGCATGATTCAAACGGCGGTGGTCATGCGGACATATCCGTCCGACCCGGACGGCAACGAAGACGTGACGCGGGATTTCGCCGGTGTCGGGGCGGGCTGCATCCTGGCGGCGTTTTTCGGCGCGTTCGCGGTCAATGCGAGCCCGCCGCGAACCGCTATCGTGAAGGCGGCCGGCGGGCGTTCGCAACTTTCCGGCCTGTTCGCCGTCGCCATCGTCGCGGCCGTGGTGCTGGTCGCCTCCGGCACGTTCAAATACGTGCCCGAGGCGGCATTGAGCGGCGTCTTGATCTTCATCGCGATCCGTCTTTTTCGCGGCGCCCTCATGCGCCAGATCTATCGGAAGAGCGAGTGGGAATTTCTTATCGTTGCCGCCAGCGCTGCGCTCGTCGTATTCCTGCCCATCGAGACCGGCGTCACGCTGAGCATTGTCCTCTCATTGCTGCACAGCGTGTATGTCATTGCGCGGCCCGACATCACGGAACTCGAGCGGGTTCCGGGCACGACCATCTGGTGGGCCCTCCCGAAGGATCATGCTCGCGAATACGAGCCGGGCGTTCTCGTGGTCGCGCCGAGCGCGCCGATTTATTTCGTCAACGCGAGTTATCTGCGTGAAAAATTGATGGAGAGGATTGCCACCAAAGAGGAGGCCTGCCGCTACCTCATCATCGAGGCGCACGGGGTGATCGACATCGACTTCACCGGTTCGGAGATGCTGCAAAAGCTCATCACCGAGCTGCGCGGCCGCGGCGTTGACGTCGCAATCGCGCGGATGAGTTCGGAACGGGCGCTCGCGGCAGCGCAGCGGAGCGGCCTGATCGATACCTTGGGCGAAGATCACCTATTTCGTTCGGTCGAAGAGGCCATCCGGAATAGGCCGACCTGAGTTAGCGGTCTCGGGGGCCCGTGGGCCCAAAGTCAGTAGCGATAGCGCCAGCCCGTCCCGCGGATATAGGGGTAGAAAGCCGGATAGTAGGGGTCGGCAGCCAACAGCGGGCGGCCGTAGACGATCGCCGGGCCATAGTATGGGGCCGGCGCGTAGGCGACCGGCGGGCCGGGGTAAATATAGGCCGGATAGTACGATGGTGTGTAAAACGGGCTGACGGCCGAGGCGGCAAGGATGCCGACCGCGAGGGGGCTGTTGATCAACGCCCCATCCCCGTCACGATAAATATAGCCGACGGTGGTGGTTTCCGCGGGCGCAGCCGCTTTCACGAATGCGGTGCTGGAAGGCAACGGCGCCGCCGACGCGGCGTGGACGGCCGTCAGCACGACAAAACCGGTCATCAGCACGGCCGCGGAACGTGTGATGAGATTGGCTGCGCGCATTGCAATTCTCCTGACTCGTTGGACACAATGATCTAACCAATATCCTGCCATTCGGTGCGGCGAGACGCACCGATCCATTGCTATTAACCTTGATTTTTGTTGGAAAGTTTAACCGCGATCCGCGGGATTGGAATAGACGCGCCGGGATCAAATTTTACGGCTGTCGTAAGCCCAATGCAGGAGTGCTTGGCGCTGTCGTCGGCGGCAGAGCAGATCGCCCGGCTCACAATGTCGTTGGATCTGCCGTAAGTGCCGGCGCATGGCCTTCCAGCGCTTGATCTGGCGGCGATCTTCGTCCGGCATTCGCCGACCCAGGTAGTAGCGGCAGTACCATTGAAACCAGCCGCGCGGATCGTCCGGATGAATCCAGCCCTTGGCGCGCCATGCCGAGAGGGACTGGCTCGCATCAACGCCGAAGAAATTGAGCGAACAGTCCCGGCGTCCGATTGCGAGCTTGGCACGCGCGAACCAGGTTTGGGGAAACTCCTTGTGGCTGTCGGTCATGTACTTGCCGCAGAATATTCCGAGACGAAGCATCTGCTGTGGGGAGAGATCGGGCTTAAATTCAGGATCGAAGTTGCGGCCGACAGGCGCCGTAAGCCGATAGCGGTAACCGGTCTGCATTCGGTCGTTCACGATGACGACGCGCTTCCGCATACGCTATCCATCTAATACGCACGTGCCGTTATCAGGTGCTGGCGTGCGACCAGCATAAGGACGATCGCGAAGTTGAGAAGATTGACCACGATGCCGGTCGCAAAGGCCGGTCCATAGTAACCGAAGTGGTCGTAAAGAATTCCCGCAAGCCAACCACCAGTCGCCATCCCGCACCCGCTGCACAATAACAAGGCCGGTATGCGCCAGGCCGCTTCCGCCGGAGGAAATAATTCCCGTCCGGCGAGGACGGTCGCCGGAATCATGCCGCTAAAGCCGAGGCCGAAGGCTGCCGAAACGGTGAACAGGCCGACTTCATCCTGCGTGAACAGGAACGCGCTCATCGTCGTCGCCTGGATGATGGAACCCAGCAGCACCGTATGCAAGCCGCCGACGCGGTCGGCGATCAGCCCCCAAATCTGGCGGCACAGAAATGCGGTCCCCAGCAACACCGAGAGCATGGCCGCGCCGTGCGCCTTGCTGATGCCGAGATCGCTGCAGAACGCCACCAGGTGGCTCTGCGGCATCGACATGGGTACGCAGCACATGAAGATCGCGGCGCAGAGCGCGGCGAACACCAGATTGGGCGGCCAGCCGAGCACGCTCCCCGGCTCGCTCGCCGCGTGATGCGTCGAGCTCACCGGCACCTGTTGTGGGGCACGGCGCAGGAACACCGCGGCCAGGGGCACGATAACGCCCGCTTCGAGGACCGCGAACCACAGCATCGCGTGCCGCCACCCTGCATACGCGATGACGCGTTCGAAGATCGGCGGCCACAGCGCGCCGGCAATGTAGGTCCCGCTCGAGATCAGAGCGAACGCCGATCCGCGCCGACGCTCGAAGAATTTGCTGATGTAGACGAAAAGCGGCGCGTTGATGCCGGAAAGACCGATCAGCCCGACAAAGACGCCATAGCCGAGGTAAAGCGTCCAGCTCGGGCCCAACGTCGCGACTGCCAGACCAAGCGCCATCATCAGCGCACCGAACATGACGGTCCAGCGAACGCCCACACGCTCGGCAATCCAGCCCATTCCAATGCCGCCGAACGCGGCGCCGAACCACGCCAGCGACGCGGCGAGGGCGGGCACCGAGCGGGTGCCACCCACCTCCGCGGCGATGTCTTTGAGCGCCACCGCCGCCATCCAGGGAGCGCCGAACGCCGTCCCCAGGACGACGACGCCTACGGTTGCGAGGAGCCACGACGATCTTGAATCGACAAGGCGAGCGGCAGGTTGATGCATGTACGGGTACCCGGCAGGGCCTTTGTACCGGGCGCTGCAGCGGGAACCTAGGCGGCGATGGAATGGACGGCTTGCGCCGCGCGCAATGCGCGGCTGTCAGCCTCCGAACTCGATCAGCCCGTCAAGCGGCGACGCGATGCATCACGCCGCCGCTGCGATAGGCGCCGTGGATCGCTTTGACTGAGCGGTCGATCGCGAGCCACAGACGGCCGATCTCGGTTGCCGCCTGCGATTGCGCCTCGAACTCGCGCACACCCTCGCCGGAAGCAAGCGATAACGCGTAGTTCGCCCGATTGGTTATCTGACCCGACCAGACCGGCACGTTGAGACTCGAGATCATCTGCCGCGCCTGAGTAACGAAGGGTGATTCCGTGTTGTCGCGCCGCGCCGGCGCCGCGTTGATCACGACCGCATAGGGTTTGCGCAAATGGCGGGAGAGATCGATGGTTTCCTTGATCGCGGCAAGATCGAACACCGCGAGGCGGGTCGGGACGATGACCAGCGTCGCCGCCTGGATCGCCTCCCTCACCACCGTGGACATATCCGGCGGCGTATCGATGAAAACCCAGTCGTATCCTTCGGCTCGCGCCGCCTCCACCGCCTCGGCGACGCCGCGTGAGCCATTCTTGAGCGCCGGCTCACCGGTGCCACGCAGCTTGTGCCAGAGGGTCAGAGAGCCTTGCGAATCCGCATCGACGAGCAGACAGCGTCGGTTTGGCCGGGTCGCATGGGCCGAGAGATGCGCGGCAAGCGTGCTCTTGCCCGAGCCGCCTTTACGCGAGGCGAAGCAGAGGACGTCCATGGATGCACTCCGAATCACCTGATCGCCCGTAGGGTGCGGAATTTGTCTGATTCGTCAAAGAGAAAAGTGAGGTCCCCCGGTCAACGTGCTCGTTAAGCTTGCGCGGGCGCGAATCGAACCGGAAACGAAACTGAATCAAAACGGGAACGCCGGCCGTCACGCGATGCTAGCTGAGGAACCGGACGCCGAGTTCCTTCTCGTTGCTCCATCTTACTTCGCAGCGCCGGCGGACCTTTCCATCCCTCGAAAAAGACAAGAAAAATTCGGCCGGTATTGCATCGGACAGCGCATGGGCAAGGCGCGCGCCGCCGGTCGAAATATCCTTGATCCGGCATTCGCCCAGCGGCCATCCCTCAGTCGTGTAGAGAAATCCAATCGTATTGATTTTCTTGCGGGGAGCCCGGCGCTTGTCGGAGGACATCGTGGCCTCCTGATGGCTAGCTCATGTCACCGGAAAGACTCATTTGCAGCAAGATGATACCACACACGCAGGAATAAACAACGACATCCGTCAACTACCTACCTTTAGTAAGGCCGTCAGATTCCGCCGACTTTAGGTAAGCTGGCTAGATGACGCATGTTTTCCGCGCCAAGCCTTGCCATTCCGGCTCCCTCCCGTACATTGCGGCTATCGTCAACCAACAGAAAGGAGGTGATCCAGTGTCTCATTGTCAATCGCCGCGGTCGCCGGCAAAGGCCTGGATCCTTGCTTTCCACGGGGTCGAGGCTGCGTGACGCTTCGCGTCACACGTTAATGCCGGACCGTGGTCCGACAATGGAAGGGCTGCCTGCGGGCAGCCCTTCTCTTTCGTACCTATTCGTTTCTTACGATCGAAACTGCGCGAAATCGGCGGTGCCGTCGCGTGCAATGCGTTCCGGCAGGTCGGTTTCCCACGTGAGATATTCGACCATCGCCTCGCTCACCTCGCCGGCGCGTTCGTAGGGACGCAGCCACACATCGATCGGCTCGTCCGCCATGTTGGGATCGTCGGCCGTGAGCGGGTGCCCGGCCGCCTGCCACGCCGCATTCCCGCCCTTGAGGTAGCGCACCGGCAGATAGGTCAGCGCCGCGAGTTCCGGCGCGGCGAGCTCCGCGAGCCTCCCGTCCTCGGACGTGAGCACCAGCCAGGCCCGCCGCGGAACGACGGTAAGCGCCTTCGCGAGCCGCGCACGGATCGCAAACCACGCACCGGGAATGTGCCCGCGGCGATAGGCGCGGCTGAGCGAGAGATCGATGATTGTCGCCGCGCCGCGCCCGACGAGGTCGGCCAAGCCCGCCGGATCGATCGCGAGTTCCGGCCGTTGACCGAGACCTGGCACATCCTCGGGACGCGACCCGCGCTCGTCGCCGCGTTGTGCCAACACAAACACGTCGCGGAAGCCCATCTGACGTAGCCACGATCCGGTCATAAGCGCGCGCACTTCCTTCTCGTCCACGAGGACGATTCTGGCGCACAGCGTGCCGACGTATTGATCCGTCGCCTGAACCAACTGACCGCCCGGCGCCGAGACGCTGCCCGCGACGTGCCCTGCGACGTATTCCTCGGGATCGCGAACGTCGAAGACGTAGAGCGTGCGGTCGGGATCCGTGCGGAAGCGCTCCACGTCGGCGCTCTCGATGCGGCGCACGCCGAACCGCTCGGCCACCCCGGCGGCAGCGGATCGCGCCCACGCCAGGGCATCGGGCGAGGGATTGGGGGCGCGACGGGTTTGCCCGCTGTCACAGGTAAATCCCGCCAGATTCCAGCCCATGGTGCCGTTGCGCAACGCCACCACTTTGTTGGGAACGCCCGCGTTGATGAGCGACTGCGCGCCGATGATGCTGCGCGTGCGGCCCGCGCAATTGACGACGATGGTCGTGTCCGGGGACGGCGCAAGGTCGCGCGCACGCAACACCAATTCCGCGCCCGGCACATCGATGCCGGTCGGGATCGACATGCGCGAATATTCGTCGAACGGACGGCTGTCGAGCACCACCACATTGGCGCGCTCGCGCAGCAGCTTCTCCAGCTCTTCCGCGCCGATGTTCGGGGTGGCGTCGGCGTGTTCGACAAATTCGCCGAAGGCTTTGCTCGGCACGTTGATGCCGGAGAAGAGTTCGCATCCCGCCGCCGTCCAGGCCGCGATGCCGCCGTCGAGAAACGCAATGTCGGAGTAGCCGAGGCGAGCGAGGGTTCCCGCCGCCCGTCGCGCGAGCCCGTCGCCGTCATCGACCAGCACGACCCGCGTCGCCGTGCGCGGCACCAGAGATCGGATGCGCAACTCGAGGCGGCTCAACGGCAGCGAGCGCGCGTGCAGCAAATGCCCGCGCGAGAAGATCAACTCCTCGCGTACGTCGAGGAGCGCCAGCTCGCCGCCATCGGCGAGCATCGCTTTGATCTCGCCGGCACCAACGCGGCGCGGTTTGGGGTCACTCATTGTTTATGACCAGGTCAACCGGTGGTCCGCGATTCCACGCGCGTTGCCACACCGGTCGCGATGTCGAATTTGTGCCGTGGGATGCGCTCGAGGTCCGCGCCGGTGACGCGAATGAAGCGTGCATTGGCCGGGTAGTCGATCGAGTGGATGCGGCCGTCCTGATATATTCCGGCTTGGCCCGGATTGAGCCGATATTTCTTCACCGCCTTGAGGTCGGCATGGCCCGCCGGGCCGCCGTTTTCATTGCGGTTCCATTCGGTCATGTCGGTGTACTCCGCCGCTTGGCCGTAGATCGCCCACGACGCGCCGTGATCGTGCGGAGGAGACACTTTCGGGCTGTCATGGCAATGCGAGAGCACCTGGAAGCCGAGCTGCGGATCCTCGTAGAGAATTTTGGTGCCGCTCGGAGCATCGTGCCCGCAATATGATCGGACGAACTCTTGGTTTGCGAGCAGCCGCTCCAGCCCTCTGCGCACCTCTTCGCGGCCGGGCGGGCCGGGATCGCGCTCAAGCGACCTGCGGCAGTCGGCGATGAATTGGTCGAGATCGTATGGCATCCGCGCCTCCCGAGACGATCGAGTGATCGATGCAACATTCGCGCAGATTTCCCTGCCACGCCAGGGGCGCTGCAGTCGGGCCCGCGTTGACAAAGGCCTTCGCCGCGCCTCTTATGGGATCAATCGACGGTCTCTTTCCAGCGAAAGAGCAACAGGGAATGCGGTGCGGGACATTGCTCCCTAATCCGCGGCTGCCCCCGCAACTGTAAGCGGCGAGCCCGAGCCACAGGCCACTGGGTCAAACCCGGGAAGGCGGTGACGGGCAAAGACCCGCGAGCCAGGAGACCTACCGTCGGTTCGGTCGCGCGTCGGGCGGGGTGCCTCGATGACGGTCAGAAGGCGGCTGGGCCTCGCCATGAAGCCCGTCCGCACACAGCACCCGAGCCAGGCGTCTCGCCTGAAGGAGCGGCACGGGTGGCTTTCGCCGACATCGGACAGCAGCCGACGACCGAGGCCGAGACCGATTCGGCCGCGACGGTGATCGTGTGCATCACCTGCCGGCGCCCGGTCGATCCGGAAGACTTTCCCCGACCCGGTTTGGCGTTTGCTGACGCCGTTGCGCAAGCCGCGAAAAATACCGGCGTTCGGGTCAAGCGCGTGCGCTGCCTCGCAAACTGCAGGCGCGGCCTCTCGGCCGCCGTGCGCCGTGAGGCGGGATGGACGTACATTTTCGGCGACCTCGACCCCGCAACCGCCGCGCCGGCGCTGATTGCGGGCGCGCGTCTCTTCGCCCGCGCTGATGACGGCGTGATGCCGTGGCGCGGACGACCGCAGCCGCTCAAGAGCGGGCTGATCGCCCGCGTCCCGCCCGATGATTACGAGGAGGTCGAATGACCGCGACGCTCGCCCGCGTCCCCTGCACTATCGTCACCGGCTTTCTCGGGGCCGGCAAAACGACCTTGATCCGTCACGTACTGCAGAACGTCGACGGACGACGGCTTGCCGTCATCGTCAACGAGTTCGGGGACGTCGGCATCGACGGCGAAATTCTCAAAGGCTGCGGCGACGCCGCCTGCTCGGAAGAGAACATCGTCGAACTTGCCAATGGCTGCCTGTGCTGCACCGTCGCCGACGAGTTCGTGCCAGCGCTCGATGCCATTCTCGCCCGCACGCCCGCCGTCGAGCATATCGTTATCGAAACGTCCGGCTTGGCGCTTCCGAAGCCATTGGTGCAGGCGTTCCATTGGCCGGCGATCAAGAGCCGCGTCACTGTCGATGGCGTGGTGGCGGTCGTCGACGGCGCGGCCTTGGCGCAGGGGCGCGTCGCAGCCGATCTCGAAGCGCTGGCGCGGCAGCGTGCAGCCGATGCGGCGCTCGATCACGACGATCCGATCGAAGAAGTGTTCGACGATCAGATCGCTTGCGCCGACCTCGTGGTCATAAACAAGCGCGATCTGATCGACGCGGCCGCCCTCGACGTTGCCGTCGCCGCCGTCCGCCGCGCGCTGCCGCGTGCGGTCACGGTTGTGACAGCCGCCGACGGCAAGGTCGATCCCGCGGCGCTGCTCGGGCTCGGCGTCGGGACCGAGGACGATATCGGCAACCGCCGCACGCGCCACGATCTCGAACTCGAACACGACCACGACGATTTTGACAGCTTTGTCGTGACGTTGCCGGAACTGGCCGAGCCTGCCGTGCTCGCCGCTCGCGTCGCAAAAGTCGCCGAGGCAGGTTCGGTGCTGCGCGTGAAGGGATTCGCGGCGATCGCCGGAAAGCCGATGCGACTGTTGCTGCAGGCTGTCGGTCCGCGCGTGACGCATCAATACGACCGCCGCTGGGAGCACGGCGAACCACGCGAAGGGCGATTGGTGGTCATCGGCCTGAAAGGCATCGATCACACGGCGATCACGCAGGTCCTGACGGGCGCGTGAGGGCGTCGCCCGCGCCAGGCGCGGGCAGCGATAGAGCAGCAGCGAGGCGCGATGCATCTGCTCACGACCACGTCCACGACCCTCGATGAGATCATCGAGGCCGTCGATCTGCGCCAGCCGCCCGGCGACATCGCGGTGCTCTCGTTCGCCGAAAGCGACCTTGCCGGGCTCGCCGCCGCCTGGACGATGGACAAAGACGCGCTCCCGAGCGTGCGCCTTACGCAATTGTCAGACCTGCGCCATCCGCTCTCGATCGATCTGTGGACTGATCGCGTCGGCCGGCACGCCAAGGTCATCCTGGTGCGTCTCCTCGGCGGCCTCGATTTCTGGCGTTACGGCGTCGAGCGGCTCACGGCGGTCGCGCGCGAGCGCGGCATCCCCCTGGCACTATTGCCGGGCGAGGACCGCGACGATCCACGCCTGGCGGATCTCTCGACAATACCCGCCGCTGAGCTGAACCGTTTGCTGGCCTTCTTTCGCGAGGGTGGCACGGAGAATCTGCGCGCGTTGCTGCGGCACCTTGCTCGCTACGCGGGCGCCGAGCTTGAGATTCACCAGCCTCGGCCGGTGCCGCGCACGGCCGGCTACCTGCCCGGCATCGGACCGGTCGATCTCGACCGTCTCGTTGCGTCGCTTGCGCCCGACCGGCCTGTCGTGCCGATTGTGTTCTATCGCGCATTGCTTCTTGCCGGCGATCTTGCACCGATCGACGCCATGTGCGCGGCATTGGCCACGCTCGGCTTGGCACCGGCGCCCCTCGTGGTACCCGGCCTCAAGGACGAAGCCGCGGCGGAGTTCCTGCGCGGCGCGCTCGCGCGCCTGCTCCCTGCGGTGATTATCACGACGACTGCCTTTGCGGCCGGCAACGGCGCAGAACCTACGCCGCTCGACGGTCCCGATGTGCCGGTGCTTCAGGTCGTGATCGCCAACACCAAACGTGACGCTTGGCGCGACAGTCCGCGCGGGCTCGGCGCAGCCGATCTGGCGATGCACGTGGTGCTGCCCGAGCTTGATGGCCGTATCCTCGCGGGTGCGATCGCCTTCAAGGACCCGCTGCCGCCCCATGACGGCCTCGCCTTCACCGCGTTTGCCAACACACCCGTCCCCAGCCGGGTTGCGATGGTCGCGGACCGGGTCGCCGAGCTGGTCCGCCTGCAAAACACGGCCCGCGCGGAGCGGCGTATTGCCGTGCTCATACCGGACTACCCCGGCGCCCCCGGCCGCGCAGGTTACGCGGTCGGGCTCGACGTTCCGCAAAGCGTCGTCGCGCTTCTGTCGGACCTGAGAGCGGCTGGCTACATTATTGACGATGCGCCGCAAACCGCGCGCGCGCTGCTCGACGACGTCGCATCGACGGCCGCTCATCCTTTAGCGGAGAGTGAAGAATCGTCTCTCTCGCTTGAGGAGTATGCGCGCCTCTCGGCCGCGTTGCCGCCCGGAGTGTTGGCGGGAATCGAAGCGGCATGGGGCGATCCGGCGGCGGATGCCGACGCGCACGATGGCGCGTTCCGCTTCCGCGCCTGTGCCTACGGCAACATTATCGTCGCGTTGGCGCCGGATCGCGGGAGCGCCTCCGAACGGCGCGCCGAGTATCATGATCCGGCGCTGCCGCCGCGCCACGCGCTTGTCGCCTTCGGGCTGTGGCTTCGCGAATGCGCGAAGGTGCATGCGGTCGTCCACATGGGCGCGCATGGCACGCTGGAATGGCTCCCTGGCAAGGCAGTCGCCCTGAGCCAAACCTGTTATCCCGAGACCATCGTTGGGCCGCTGCCTGTGATTTACCCATTCATCGTCAGCAATCCCGGCGAGGCAGCGCAAGCGAAACGGCGGATTGCCGCGGTGACGATCGGGCACGCGCCACCGCCTCTCGTCGCCAGCCACCTCAGCGGCGATGCGCGCGAGCTGGAACGGCTGGTCGATGAATACGCGCAGGCCGACGGCCTCGACCGGCGCCGCCGCGAGCGTCTGGCGCGCCTCATCGTCGAACATGCGGAGCGCTCGGGACTTTCGCGCGAAGCCGATGTCGCGCCGGACCTGGACCCCAACCAGGCGCTGCGCCGCATTGATGCGTGGCTGTGCGATCTGAAAGATTTGCGCGTCAAAGATGGTCAGCACGTCTACGGCCGTGCGGCGCCGGATGCGGACCCGCTGTGGCAGGCGAGCGCGGCGGCCGAGCAGGCGGCCGTGCTCGCCGCGCTGGATGGACGGCGTGTTGCACCGGGCCCCGCTGGCTCGCCGGAGCGTGGCCGACGCGACGTGCTGCCGACCGGCCGCAATCTCTTCACCGCCGATCCGCGGGCGCTGCCGACCCGCACCGCTTTCGACCTAGGCAGGCTGGCAGCCGACGAGGTAATCCGCCGTTATTTGCAAAGTCACGGCGAAATGCCGCGCGCCCTCGTCATCGATCTGTGGGGGAGCGCGACTTTGCGGACCGGCGGCGAAGAGATTGCGCAAGGCTTAGCGTTGATGGGCTGCCGGCCGGTTTGGAATAACGCGACCGCGCGCGTCACCGGCATCGAAGTGGAAGCTACCGCCGCGATCGGACGGCCGCGCGTGGATGTGACGTGGCGCGTGTCCGGCCTGTTCCGCGACATGTTCCCGACCCAGATTGCGCTCATCGATGCCGCTGTACGTGCCGTCGCCGCGCGCGATGAATCGGCCGAGGACAATCCGCTCGCGACCGCCGCGCGCGGCGATTCCGGTGCTGCGCCGGCACGCATTTTCGGGACGGCACCGGGCGCGTATGGCGCCGGCATCGAACATTTGCTCGGACGCGAGCATGACCGCTCTTCTCTTGGGACGGCTTATCTCGCGGCGGGATCACATAGTTATGGGGCCGCAGCCGACCAGGGCACGGCCGTGCCGGGCGCGTTCGCCGCCCGCGTCGCAGCGGCGGATTTATTGCTTCACCCGAGTGACGATCCCGGCCGCGATTTGCTGGAAGGTGTTGCCGACGTGGGCTTCGTCGGCGGGTTCGCGGCAGCGGCGGCGGCGCTCGGCAACGCGCCCGATCTCATCATGCTCGACGTCACCGATCCGCAGCGCCCGCGCGCGCGGCCCTTGTCGAAGGCGCTTGCCCGCATCGTGCGCGGCCGCGCCGTCGATGTCCGCTTCATAGCCGGGCAGATGCGCCACGGCCCGCGTGGCGCCGCCGAACTCGCCGAAACCGTGGATCGTTTGATCGATTTTGCCGAGACCACGGACGCGGTGCCGAGCACGCTCATCGATCTGGTGCATGAAGCTTATCTGACCGACCCCGCCGTCCGCGCATTTCTGCTGCGCGAGAACCCGGCCGCCGCACGCGCGATCGGCGAGCGGCTCGCGAGCGCGCGCCGGCAGGGCTTGTGGCATCCCCGCCGCAACGACATCGACGCAACTCTCGCCTCCTTCCTCATCGAGGCCACCGCATGACGGTCCGTCGCGGCACGTGTCCGGGCTTGGCCGATCCCATGCCGACCGGCGACGGCTTGCTTGCGCGCTTGGCGGTGGCGCGGCCGATCCCGCTCGACATCTTTGGGTCGCTGTGCGCGGCCGCACGAACGCACGGTAACGGGATTGTCGAAATCACGTCGCGCGGCAGCGTTCAGGTGCGTGGCCTGACGTCCAAATCGGCGCCCAACTTTGCTGCGTCGGTGGCGGCGCTCGAAGTTGCCGATCCCACGGGCGGACGCGTACTCGCCAGTCCGCTCGCTGGGCTCGACCCGTACGAGATATTTGATGTCACCTCGATGGCCGATCGGCTGCGTGATTTTTTGCTCGATAGCAGGCTTGCCGCGACGCTTGCTCCTAAAGTCTCGGTGGTCGTTGATGGCGGCGGGGTGCTCCACCTCGACGCGGTGCCGTGCGACATACGACTACGCGCAGAGAGCACCGGCAGCGCGATACAATTCGAATTCATGATTACGAATGAAGTGACACTCGGGACAATGGCACCTGAGCATGCAATAAAAGCCGCGACCGAGTTGCTGCACGCCATCGCGGCGCATGGGCCAGAGGCGCGCGCGCGCGACCTGCCCCACCCTGCTGACTTCGGGCGCCAGCCTCGGGCCGGCGGAGAGACCGCCCGCTCCCCAGTCCAACCAATCGGCACGCACCCTCTGCGTGACGGCAGCGTTGCGCTCGGAATAGGTCTGCCGTTCGGCCACAGCGATTCCGAGACGCTGCAAAGAATCGTCGAACAGACACAGCGCGCCGGTGCGGCCGCGGTACGCCCTGCTGCGGGTCGCGTGCTCCTGCTCATCGGTCTTCCGCCGGCGCGAGCTTCCGAACTCGCCGTAAAGGCAGAACGGCTGGGATTCATCACTAATCCGGACGATCCACGCCGTCGAGTCGTCGCATGCTCGGGCGCGCCTGCGTGCGCGGCGGCGGAAATTCCGACGCGCGCGCTCGCGCCGGCGGTCGCGGCCGCTGCGCGTCCTGAGACACGGCTGATTCATGTTTCGGGATGCGCCAAGGGGTGTGCGCATCCCGGCGCAGGCGACGTGACCGTTGTGGGCATCGGCGGCAGGTGCGGGATCGTCCCGAACGGCCGCGCGCAGGACGCCCCGATCGAGTTCGTCACCACCGAGGATCTGCCGGGATACTTTGCGCAACGCGCCGCCATGCGGGAGACGGCGCATGGATGAGCGCCGCACCTATTTGCGCGACGGCGCCGAGATTTATCAGCGTTCCTTCGCGATCATCCGCGCCGAGGCGGACCTCGCGCGTTTTTCGCCTGAGGAAGCCGAGGTAGCCGTGCGGATGATTCACGCCTGCGGCCTCGTCGAAGCGGCGCGCCACATCGTTTTCGGCGGCGGCCTCGTTGCGGCGGCGCGCAACGCGCTTGCGGCAGGCGCGCCGGTCCTATGCGACGCCGAGATGGTGGCGCATGGCATCACCCGCGCCCGTCTGCCGGCCGGCAACGACGTGATTTGCACGTTGCGTGATGCCAGCGTGCCCACACTCGCGCGGCGCCTCGGGACAACGCGCACCGCGGCCGCGATCGATTTGTGGGGCGATAAGCTCGCGGGAGCCGTCGTCGCGATCGGGAATGCACCGACCGCGCTGTTTCGTTTGTTGGAACTGATCGACGCCGGCGCGCCCAAGCCAGCCGCGATCCTTGGCATTCCTGTGGGCTTCGTCGGCGCGGCGGAAGCCAAGGACGCTTTGATCGACAATTCGCGCGGCGTGCCGTTCCTGGTCGTGCGCGGCAGGCTCGGAGGCAGCGCCATGGCGGCGGCTGCCGTCAATGCGCTCGCGCGGGCGGGCGTATGAACGGGGGGAAACTCATCGCCGTCGGCGTCGGCCCGGGCGATCCCGAGCTGATGACGCTCAAGGCGGTCCGTGCGCTCGCGCGGGCCGACGTGGTGGCGCATTTCGGCAAAGCCGGCAACGGCAGCAACGCGCGCAGCATCGCCGCGGCGCATGTCAAACCGGGCATCATGGAGTTGCCCCTCGCCTATCCGGTGACGACCGAAATCGCCCGCGACGCACCCGCGTATCGTGAAGCAATCTGCGCTTTCTATGATGGTGCCGCGGCAACGATCGCTGCCCTGCTCGATGCCGGGCGCACGGTCGCGGTGCTCGCCGAAGGCGATCCGCTGTTCTACGGCTCCTACATGCACCTGCATGCGCGGCTTTCGCCGCGCTACCCCTGCGAGATCATCGCCGGCGTGACCGGGATGTCGGGCTGCTGGTCGGCGGCGGAAACCCCGATTGCTCAAGGTAACGACGTCTTCACCGTACTCTCGGGGCTGTTGCAGGAATGCGAACTCGCGCGCCGTCTCGGCGAGGCGGATGCGGCAGTGATCATGAAAGTCGGGAGACACCTGCCGAAAGTCAGACGAGCGCTCGACACCGCGGGGCGGCTCGATCGGGCCATCTACGTCGAGCGTGGCACGATGACGGATGCGGTGGTGATGCCGCTCGCGGCCAAACCTGACGACGGCGCGCCGTATTTTGCAGTCGTGCTTGTTCCCGGGTGGGAGACGCGCCCATGAGCGGGCACCTTGCAGTGGTCGGCATCGGCGCGGGCGATGTGCGCTGGTTGACCCCCGAGGCGCAGACAGCGATCGAGGCGGCCGACGCGCTCTATGGCTATGGGCCTTATCTCGAGCGCGTACCGGCGCGGGCGGAACAAAGCCGCCATGCGTCTGATAATCGCGAAGAGATGCGCCGCGCCGAGGCTGCGCTCGCGCACGCCGCGCAAGGAGCGCGCGTCGCCGTCGTATCGGGCGGCGATCCCGGCGTCTTCGCCATGGCGGCGGCGATCTGCGAAGCGATTGAGAGCGGGCCGCCGTCCTGGCGCGCCCTCGAGGTTACAATCGTTCCCGGGATCAGCGCGATGCTGGCGGTCGCCGCACGGGCCGGCGCGCCGCTCGGCCATGACTTCTGCGCACTTTCGCTCTCCGACAATCTCAAGCCGTGGAACGTCATCGAACAGCGGCTCGACGCCGCGGCGACTGCGGGATTTGTTCTTGCCTTCTACAATCCGGTCTCGCGCGCGCGGCCGTGGCAGCTTGCCAGCGCCTTCGATCGCCTGCGTCGGCATTTGCCGGGCACGACGCCGGTAATTTTCGGCCGCGCGGTCGGCCGGGCCGAGGAGGTCGTCACAGTGACGAGCCTCGATCTCGCCGACGCGAGCATCGCCGACATGGCTACTTTGGTCATCGTCGGCTCGCGTGCGACGCGCGTGGTCGCGCGACCGGGACGGCCGTTGGTCTACACGCCGCGGGCGGCAACGGAGGCGAGCACATGATCGAGCCAGGCCGCCGCTTCCTCGACAGTAGCGACGTTCGGCACGGCAGGAAGCTGTGGACGACGCAGCATCAGGATCTCAATGCCGAGCGCGCGTGCCGCGGCAATCTTGCCGTAGGTCGCCTCGCCTCCGCTGTTCTTGCTGACGAGCGCTTCGATCCTATGGGCGAGCAGCAGCTCGCGTTCGGTGGCCTCGGCGAATGGGCCGCGCGCGACCAAATAACTCGCGTGAGGGACACCAAGCGGCGGATCGACAGGATCGACGCTGCGTACGAGATAATGGTGCTGCGGCGCCGACGTGAACGGCGCGAGCTCCTTGCGGCCGAGCGCGAGAAAGACGCGGCGCGGTTCGGACCCGAGCGCCCGCACCGCGGCCGGGACATCGGCGACTTCGGTCCAGCGGTCGCCCACTGTCGGCTGCCATGCAGGCCGACGCAGGGCGAGGAGCCGCACCCCGGCCGTCGCGGCGGCGCGTGCGGCGTTCTGGGAAATCGTGGCGGCGTAGGGGTGCGTCGCGTCGATCAATGCGGCGATGCGCTCAGCACGCAAGTAGGCAGCAAGCCCTTCGGCGCCGCCGAATCCGCCGATCCGCACCGGCACCGGCTGCGCCGCCGGGGCGGCGGTGCGGCCGGCGAGCGACAGCGTGATCGCCGCGTCGTCGCGCCCACGCAGGCGTTCCGCGAGCCGGCGCGCTTCGAGCGTGCCGCCGAGGATGAGGATACGGTGCATGGCGTTTGCTGATCAACTCGCGCCTGAGAGTGCCGCGCCGCGGCGGTGGCTGTCCATCGTCGGCATCGGCGAAGACGGTGTCGATGGCCTGACGCCGACCGCCCGCGGGCTGATATCGGCGGCGGAGATCGTGTTCGGCGGCAAGCGCCATCTGGCCCTTGCCGGCGCTCTCATCCGCGGCGCGGCGCGACCGTGGCCAAGCCCGTTCGAGCGCGCCGTTGACGAGGTCATCGCGTATCGAGGTCGCCCAGTATGCGTGCTGGCCTCGGGGGATCCTTACCAATACGGCGTCGGCTCGCTTCTCGCGCGCCGCGTCGACCCCGCCGAAACAGTCGTGATACCGGCGCCGTCCGCCTTCAGCCTCGCGGCGGCACGGCTCGGCTGGCCGCTGCCGGAGGTCGCTCAGGTGTCCTTGCACGGACGTGCCATCGACCGCATCCGGCCGCACCTGCAGCCCGGCGCCAAGGTGCTGGCCCTGACCTCCGATGCCGACGGACCGACGACGCTGGCGAAACTACTGACAGCGAGCGGGTTCGGCGATTCGAAGATCACGATATTGGAAACTCTCGGCGGCCCGCGCGAACGCGTGCGCACCGCGCCGGCCGCAACATTCGACCTTGGCGGCATCGATCCACTCAACGTCGTGGCCATCGAGGTGGCGGCGGGAGCGAACGCCCGCGTGCTCGCGCGCGCGCCGGGGCTCGCGGACGAGCTTTATGAGCACGACGGACAACTCACGAAGCGCGAAATCCGCGCGATCACGCTCTCGGCGCTAGCGCCGAGCCGGCATGAGTTGCTGTGGGACATCGGTGCCGGCGCCGGTTCCGTGGCGATCGAATGGATGCTCGCCGATCCCTCGCTGGCAGCGATTGCCGTCGAGGCGCGCGCCGATCGCGCCGCACGCATCCGGCGCAACGCCGCCGCCTTCGGCGTGCCGGAACTGGAGGTGATCGAAGGCATCGCCCCCGCGGCAGTACACGGCCTGCCTCAGCCCGACGCCGTGTTCATCGGCGGCGGGGCGAGCGATGCCGGCGTGATCGAGGTTGCGATCGCGGCGTTGCGGACCGGCGGGCGCCTAGTGATCAATGCCATCACACTGGAAAGCGAAGCTTTGCTGCTGGCGCGGCACGCGAGCCTGGGCGGTAGTCTTACGCGCATCGCAATCTCCCGTGCCGAGCCGGTTGGCGGCATGACCGGCTGGCGTCCAGCGCTGCCGGTGACGCAATGGGCTTGGACCAAACAATGATCGTCGCCGGCGTCGGCTGCCGTAAGGGCGCCTCGGCGCATGAGATCGGCGCCGCCATCAGCGCGGCGCTGTCACGCGCGGGGCTGCGCACCGATGTGCTCGACGCGATCGCAACGCCCGCCATGAAGAGCAGCGAGGCCGGAATTGCCGCGGCGGCGAGCGATCTTGGCGTGCCGCTCGTGCTAGTCCCTCAGGCGGATCTCAAGGCCGCCGGCGCGCGGACCGTCACGCGGTCCGCGCGGGTCATTGCGCTCATGGGCGTGCCCTCGGCGGCGGAAACCGCGGCACTCGCCGCCGCCGGCCCCGCCGGGCGGCTCGTCGCGCCACGCACCGCCGTAGGCGCGGCCACCTGCGCGCTCGCGACCAGCGAGGCAAACCCGTGACCGTGCATTTCATCGGCGCCGGCCCCGGCGCAGGCGACCTCATCACAGTGCGAGGCCGCGATCTCTTGGCGCGCTGCCCGGTGTGCCTCTACGCCGGATCGGTCGTGCCGCTGGAAATGCTGGCGTGGTGTCCGCAAGGCGCACGGCTGGTCGACACCGCGCCCATGACCCTTGATGAGATCGAAGCCGAATACGTGACCGCACATTCGTGCGGGCACGACGTGGCGCGGCTGCATTCCGGCGATCTCTCGGTGTTCAGCGCGGTCGCGGAGCAAATCCGCCGGCTCGAACGTCATGGCATCCCTTACACGCTCACGCCGGGCGTTCCCGCCTTTGCGGCGGCCGCGGCAGTGCTCGGCCGCGAGCTCACCGTCCCGGAGGTGGCGCAGAGCGTAGTGCTCACACGCATGCCCGGGCGCGCCTCGTGCATGCCCGAGGGCGAGCGGCTTGCTGATTTTGCCGCCACCGGCTCAACGCTCGTGATCCATCTGGCCATCCAATCCATTGAAACGATTGCCACCGAGTTAACTCCCTTTTATGGGGCCTCCTGCCCGGTCGCCGTCGTCGCGCGCGCCACCTGGCCGGACCAGCAAATAATTGCAGGGACCCTCGGCAGCATCTGTGAGAAACTGGCGGCCGCAACGATCGAGCGCACGGCGGTCATCCTCGTTGGGCCTGCGTTGGCGGCACGGGATTTCCGCGACAGCGCGCTCTACGATCCGGACTATCGGCGGCGATTTCGCGAAGGAGCAGCCTCGTGAGCAGGCCGCAGCGGAGCGCGGCCGACGAGCTTGCCATCGCGGTCAAACAGAATGATTTCGACGCTGATATCCGTATCGGCAACAACACCCGACGCCGTCTGCCACGCTGCGGCTGCGACCGCATCGCCGAGGGCCAAGCCTTCCGTGCGCGCGTCGGCGAAAGCCTGCGCGGCCGTGTTGGCGCCGACGATGCGTTCCGCCAGCGCCGCAGAACCGCCGGACGCGCTCGCGAGCGCGGCGAGCCCCGCCAAGTCGACTGCGCCGCGTTTCGAATGCAGGTCGAGCATGCCTTGAGCGAGCTTCGTCATCTTCGCAACGCCGCCCGCGATGGTGACTCGCGGGACCGGATGGTTGCGCAGATATTTCAACATCCCCCCGACGAAATCGCCCATGTCGATGAGCGCCACATCGGGCAGACCATAGAGAGCGCGCACCGCCTGTTCCGAAGCGGCGCCGGTGGAACCCGCGACATGGTCGAAGCCTCCGGCCCGCGCCACGTCGATGCCGCGATGGATCGAATGAATCCAGGCCGCGCAGGAATACGGCACCACGATTCCGGTGGTGCCGAGGATCGACAGCCCGCCGATGATGCCGAGCCGCCCGTTGACTGTTCGCGCTGCGAGCGCTTCGCCGCCCGGGATCGCGATCTCCACCTCCACATCGCCTGTCTCTCTGTTAGTTGCGGCGACTTCGGCGATCGCGGCACGGATCATTTGCCGCGGCACCGGATTGATCGCCGGCTCGCCGGGCGGCAGCGCCAAACCGGAACGCGTCACCATGCCGACGCCGTCGCCCGCACGGAAAGTAACGCCCCCTCCCGGCGCGCCGGGCCGCACCGTTGCAAGGACAAGCGCGCCGTGCGTCACATCGGGATCGTCGCCCGCGTCTTTGATGATGCCGGCGGTGGCCGCATTCCCGTCTCGGTGCTGGGTGGCGAGCGCGAATGCAGGCCGTTCGCCGCGCGGCAACGTGATCTCGACCGGATCGGGAAATTCGCCGGTGATGAGCGCGGCGTAGGCGGCCTTCGCAGCCGCGGCCGCGCACGCGCCGGTAGTCCAGCCGCGGCGCAGTGGCCGATCGGGTGGAGCCTCTGCCGATACATCTTCGTCAGCCGGCACGAATTACTCTCCTTTGCCCGGCAAGATACCCCGCCATGGCTGTGAGCAAACAGGACGCGCTCGCGGCATTGCGCGGCACCTTCCCGATACTCGAGCCGGGGCACGTCTGGCTCGCCGGGGCCGGCCCAGGCGACCCGGGGCTAGTCACACTCGATGCTCTTGCCGGACTGACGCAAGCCGATGTCGTCGTGCACGACGCGCTGGTGGACAAGCGCGTTCTTGCGCTCGCAAATTCCGACGCGAGGCTCGAGTTCGCCGGCAAGCGCGGCGGCAAGCCGTCGCCAACCCAGGCGGATATCAGCAAACGGCTGATCGCGCTTGCCCGCGAGGGGTGCCGTGTGCTGCGGCTCAAGGGCGGCGATCCTAATGTGTTCGGACGCGGGGGCGAAGAAGCGCTGGCACTCGCCGGCGCCGGCATTCCGTTCCGGGTCATTCCCGGGGTCACGGCTGGGCTCGCCGCTTTGGCCTCGGCCGCCATTCCCGCCACTATGCGGCATATCAACCAGGCGCTGATCTTGGCGACCGGGCAAGGCGCCGCGGACGAGGATGGCCTCGACTGGGCGGCGCTGGCGCGAACCGGCGAGCCGATGGTGATCTACATGGCCATGCACAACCTGCCGCAAATCGTTGCGGCCATCGAGGGCGGCGGGTTGGCTTGCGACACGCCGGTCGCCGTGATCGCGGCAGCCACCACGGCGCAGGAGCGCATCCTCGTGTCCCGTCTCGACCGCGTGGTGGCCGAAGCGCAGGCGGCCGGAATGGAGCCTCCGGCAATCGTCGTCGTTGGCGAGATCGTGCGAATGCGCGAACGCATCCGCGGCGAAAAATCATGACCGCGCGCGGCCTCATCGTCAGCGCCCCGCGCTCAAGCTCCGGCAAAACGATCGTGACGCTCGGCCTTCTCGCCGCGCTGCGGCGTCGCGGCTTTGCGGTTCGTGCCGCCAAGGCCGGTCCGGACTACATCGATCCCGCTTTCCATGCGGGCGCGACGAGCCACCCCAGCCTCAATCTCGATACCTGGGCAATGCCGCCGGCCCTGCTCGACCGGTTGATGAACGAGTCCGCGAGCGCTGCCGACTTTTTGTTGATCGAAGGCGCCATGGGGCTGTTCGACGGACTGCCCGGGCCCGCCGGCCGCACGGGCGCGGCCGCCGACCTCGCCGCGCGATTTGATTTGCCGGCGCTGCTTGTGCTCGACGTCTCGGGGCAGTCGCAAACCGCCGCGGCGCTGGTCCGCGGTCTTGCAACGCACGATCCCGCCGTCCGCATCGCGGGCGTGGTGCTCAATCGCGTCGGCAGCGAACGGCATCGCCGGCTCGCGAGCAACGCCATTGCGACGCTCGGCATTCCGGTGCTGGGGGCGCTGCCACGCAACGCCGATCTAACGCTGCCTGAGCGCCATCTTGGATTGGTGCAGGCGAGCGAACACTTCGACTTGCCCGGATGGATCGAACGCGCCGGCGCAATGGTGGAGCAACACATCGATATCGATCGGGTCGCCGCCGCCACCGCGACGATCGCCTCTCCTCTTATCGCCCAAGGAAGTGCGACGGCGCTCGCGCCCCCCGGCAATCGCATCGCGCTCGCGGCCGATGCCGCCTTCAGCTTCATTTATCCGCATGTGGTCGACGGCTGGCGCCGCGCCGGCGCCGAGATCGTGCGATTTTCGCCCCTTGCCGACGAGGCGCCCGCGGACGACTGCGATTGCTGCTGGTTGCCTGGCGGCTATCCGGAACTGCACGCCGGCACGCTCGCGGCGGCGGCGCGTTTCCGGAGTGGGTTAGCAAACTTTGCGGCTACGCGGCCGATGCATGGCGAATGCGGCGGCTACATGGTGCTGGGCGAGGGCCTCATCGACGCAACCGGCACCCGTCATGCGATGACGGCCTTGCTCGGCCATGTCACGAGCTTTGCCGAACGGCGGCTGCATCTCGGCTATCGCGAAGCGGAACTCCGGGCGCCATGCGCGATCGGTGCGGTTGGCGCGCGCGTGCGCGGGCATGAGTTCCATTATGCGAGCCTGCTGTCAGTAGCCGACGATGCGCCTCTGGCCGACCTGATGGATGGCGAGGGACGGCGGCTCGGGCCAAGCGGCGGGCGGCGCGGTCAGGTGACCGGCACATTCTTTCACGCCATCGCCCCGGCGGAGTGAGGCTCACCTGCGCTCGCGGAAAATATATTGGAAGTGCTCGAAGCCGCCGCGCACGAAGGTGCAATTGAGCGTCTCGCCGGTTTTCCCGTCGTAGCATTGCCACTTTCCGCGCTCGACGCCTTCTGGAAAAGTCTTGTGCGGGGAGACGAATGCGCCGTTTAGATACAAATATTCGTAGCGCGCGGTATCGGGGTGCGTCGGCCCGAAGCAGGCGCTCGTCAGAAGACAAAAGGCGCTCAAGAGGATCGGCCGGTACCAGCGCCGGAGCATCAGTCGTCTCCCGCACCATCCGAATCATTGGTTCTATTTGAATGTCACGGAACGGCACGTTCCGCCAGAGTGTGCTGTTGAAATCAAATCCATTTCAGTCGGGCGATTTTTCCGCAACACCCGCCTGGGCGAAGGTCGCCATGCCCAGATGGCAGGCGAGCGCCGCGCGCAGCAGCAGCACCGCGACCGCGGCACCGGAACCCTCGCCGAGCCGCATGTCGAGATCAAGCAGCGGCCGCAGGCCCAACTCCGCGAGCAGCAGGCGATGACCCGCTTCGGCCGACACATGCGCGGCCATCGCGTGATCGAGCGCACCGGGATGGAGCTTCGCGAGCGGCGCCGCTGCGGCCGTACACACGAATCCGTCGAGCAGAACCGGGGTCCGCCCGCGCCGCGCCGCCAGGGTCGCGCCCAATATGGCGGCCAATTCGCGCCCCCCGAAGGTCGCCGCACAAGCGAGCGGATCGGCAACGTGCGCCGCATGCCGCGCCAGCGCGCGATCGATCACTCCCCGTTTGCGCGCGAGCCCGGCGTCGTCCACCCCGGTCCCGCGACCGGCCCAGCGCGCGCCTCCCCCACCGAACACGGCGGCGGCAAGCGCGGCAGCCGCAGTCGTGTTGCCAATTCCCATTTCGCCGAGGCAAACGAGATCGGCATCCGGACTAACCGCTTCGAAACCCGTCTTAACCGCCGCCAGGAACTCCTGCTCGGTCATGGCTGACGCCGCGGTGAAATCCGCCGTCGGCCGATCGAGCGAAAGCGGCAGCACGCGCAAACGTGCATCCGCAATCCGCGCCAGTTGATTGATCGCCGCGCCGCCCGACGAGAAATTCGCGACCATTTGCGCGGTAACGGCGGCCGGATAAGCGGACACGCCCTGCGCCGTGACCCCGTGGTTTCCCGCGAACACCAACACGTCAACGCGATCGAGATGCGGCGGATTTTGCCCTTGCCAGCGCGCGAGCCAAGCGATCGCCTCCTCGAGCCGGCCGAGACTGCCGGCAGGCTTGGTCAAAGTCGCATCACGCGCCGTCACGGCCGCCGCAGCCTCCGCATCGCCGGCCGGAAGGTCGCGGCATGCGGCCGCGAAGTCGGAAAAGGAAGCAAATTTCATCAGTGCCGGAGCTCACAGTGGAGGGGAGAAGCAAGCTGCAACTGCAACCATGATCTAGCAAAAAGCGGCGGACCGGTTCTATAAGCTCGGATGAAGGGGCTCGGGAACATGCGCGGCGGCGAGGATTGGATTGGCAGAATAACCGGCGATCTCATTGTCGCCATGGGGTTTTATACCCGGCTGCCGTTTCAGCATAATCGCGTCAGCTCCGGAGAAGACTTGGCAGCCGCGAGTTGGGCCGCACCCGTCGCCGGCGTTGTCGTGGGCGCCACCGGCGTGCTCGCTTATTGGCTTGCCCATGCCGCTGGACTTGGTCCCCTGATGGCTGCAGGCCTGACGATCGTCGCGACGCTCCTGGTCACCGGGGGCCTGCACGAGGACGGCCTTGCCGATACGGCCGACGCGTTCGGTGCCGGCGCCACGCCGCAAACGCGGCTCGCCATCATGCGCGACAGCCGGATCGGCACCTTTGGCGCTTGCGCGCTCGTTCTGTCGTTCGGATTGCGGTGGGCAGCCGTTGCCAGCCTCGTCGGCCCGGCGCGCGTCGCTGCCGCGCTCATCGCGGCCCATGCGGCGGCGCGTGCCATGCCGCCGCTGCTGATGCGGGTGGTCCCGCCGGCGCGGCCCGATGGACTCTCCGCAGCTGCCGGCCTGCCGCCGGCGGAGAGTGTTGCGGCGGCGGCGCTGTTGGGGCTCGCGGCGCTTCTGCTTGGGCTCGGATTCGGCCGGTGGCTGATCGCCGTCGCGCTATTGGGGGTGTGCCTTCTGGGGATCCGCTGGCTTGCGCTCAACAAGATCGGCGGGCAGACCGGCGACGTGCTGGGCGCGCTCGAACAGATCTGCGAGATCGTGGTTCTACTCGTCGCTGCGCGGGGCTGACATTTCGGCGCGGCGCGGTACGATCAGTCGAGAACGCCTGGAGGTTTCCGATGCGGTGGCACATTGGCGCGCTGGTCGTCATCCCGTTGGCGCTCGTCTCCGCGGCCGACGCGCAGATGCTCCGATGCCGGGGCGATCTCGTGTTTGAAGACAGCATGGCGCGCCGGGTCACGTTGCTGGTCGATCCGGATGAAGGTGTCGTCAAAAATCCGGCCTGTCACAAATATCCCGAGTTGCACGGCTTTTGCGCCGGCGTGATCACGCGCGCCAAGGATCACGACTTTCTGTTCGGCACAGCCTCCGGCATGACGCTGAGCGAGGAAGACACCAAGCTTCGCATCGAATTGATCCGCACCAATGGCGCGATCGGCACCGACAGCGTGCTCAACCGATGGCCGCTGGCAACTTTTCTCGGCCGCTGCGACCCGGCGCGGGCGGCCGTCAGACATCGCAGGACGTGAAGAACAAAATTGCTGACGCGGCCTCAATGCTCGCCGGCGAGAAAGACCTCACCCAACAAAGAGGAATTGGCCCACGGCACTTGCCGGTTCTTCGTCGCCGACGCGACCTCGACGCGCACGCGCGTGAGCATTTGATTGACCTCGATGCCTCGGGTGCGCACGTGCTTGACGAAAGCCGACGTGAACGGGCTGTTGCCGTCGCTCCCGTCGAGCGCGGTCTGGCCCGGCGCGGTGGCAAAGGCGATCAGCGTGCCGGTGCCGACCGTGGCGTAACCGGCGAGCCCCGCCGGAACCGCCGCCGAACGCGTCGCACTGAGCCTGCTGGCGAAGCTGCGGGCAAGCGGATTGTCGCGACAGGCATCGAGCACGACGATGTTGGCGCGCGCCTCGTCATCGAGCCCGGCGAGCACCTTGTCGAGTTCGAGGGTCTCGAACGCAAGGTCGCTCGGCGCGGCGAGCTTCGCGTCGATCGGGATCAGATGATTCTTTCCATCGACCTGCAT
>JAFAUQ010000026.1 GCA_019243195.1 Hyphomicrobiales bacterium | reverse complement strand
ACCCACGTATCAGAGATCGATCAACCGTCGCAGCTACGCCCGCTCCCAGACCCAATGCACCGGCTACGACGTGCTCACACGCCGTTCCGTGCGTGAAAAAATAACCACGTCCGCCTCTTGACTTAACGGACATCAGAGGATGACGGTTTTGCTTGCTGCACGATCAACGAATGAGGCTTACGCCGCCGCGGCCGCCTTGCGGCCGAAGCCCGCGATCAGCTCCAGCACCTCGGCGGCCGTGCGCGGCTTGCTCAGCAGATAGCCTTGCACCTCGGTGCAGCCGGCGCGGCGCACGAGTTCGAGCTGCTCGGGCGTTTCGATGCCTTCCGCGGTGGTGGCGATGCCGAGGCTCGCGCCCAGTTCGGCGATGGCGCGAATGATCGCCTCGCTGTCACCGTTGCGCTCGATGTCGGCGATGAACGAACGGTCGATCTTGATCTTGTCGAACGGGAAGCTGCGCAGGTAACTCAAGCTGGAATAGCCCGTGCCGAAATCGTCCATGGAGATGCGCACGCCGAGCGCACGCAGCTGATGCAGCATGGCGACGGTCATCTCGTCCTTCTGCAGCAACGCCGCCTCGGTGATTTCGATTTCGAGACGGGTCGCGGGAAGCCCGGCGGCGGCGAGCGCCTGCGTCACCATGGTGACGAGGCCGCGGTTGCGGAACTGCACCGGCGACAGGTTCACCGCGACGCGGACGCTGTCGGGCCAGTGTGCCGCCTCGGCGCAGGCGCGGCGCAGCACCCACTCGCCGAGCGGCACGATCAGGCCGGTCTCCTCGGCCACCGGAATGAACTCGGCCGGCGTCAGGTCGCGGTCCGGATGGTTCCAGCGCACCAGTGCCTCCATGCCGGTGAGCGCGTTGGTCGCAAGGTTGAGCAGCGGCTGATAAACAAGGTGGAACTCGCCCGAGGCGAGCGCCCGGCGCAAGTCGATTTCCAGCGCGCGGCGGCGCTGGATGTGCGCGTCCATCTCCGGCTCGAAGAAACGGAACAGCCCGCGGCCCTCGGCCTTGGCGCGATAGAGCGCGAGGTCGGCGCACTTCATCAGATGATCGGCCGCGCTGCCGTCGGTCGGCGCCAGCGCGATACCGACGCTCAGGCCGGTGTTGATCTCGTGGCCCTCGACGACGATCGGGCTCGCCAGCACGTCGACCACGCGCCCGGCGAGCACTTCGGCCGCATAGGGACTCGATGCCGCCTGCAGGATGGCGAATTCGTCGCCGCCCAGCCGCGCAATCGTGTCATCTTCGCCGACGACCGAGCGCAGCCGCTGCGCGACCGCGCGCAACAGCGCATCGCCGATCGGATGGCCGAGCGTGTCGTTGATGTTCTTGAAATTGTCGAGGTCGAGGCAGAACACCGCGATCGCCTCGCCGCCCGCGCCGACCCGCGCAAGTCCCTCGGCCATCTTCTCGCGGAACAGCAGCCGGTTCGGCAGATCCGTGAGCGAATCGTGGCGCGCCATGCGGGCGATGTTTTGTTCCACCCGGAAACGTTCGGTGATGTCCTCGTAGGTGACGACCCAGCCGCCCTCCGGCATCGGCTCGTTGACTACTTCGAGCACGCGGCCATCCGCGAGGTGGCGATGAATGGTGGCGGGACCCGCGTTGAGCCGCGTGACGTAATTCTCGTACAATTCCTCGGCGCTCATCGCCGTCTGGTTACCGCGCGCCACGCTCATGCGCATCACTTCGCGCATCGGCGTGCCGGGCCTCACCACGTCGGGAGAAAATCCGAAGATTTCCAGATAACGCCGGTTGCACACGATCACGTTGTGCTCGGCGTCGATCATGCACAGGCCCTGCGACATGTTGTTGAGGGCCGCATTGAAACGCCGGTGCTGCTCGCGAACCTGGATCACCGCGGCGGCGCGTTCCGCCTCGAGGCGGCGCCGCTCGGTGATGTCCTCGTAGGTGCCGACCCAGCCGCCGTTGGTCATCGGACAGATCGACATTTCGATGGTGCGGCCGTCCGCCAGCGGCTGCTCGTAGACGACCGGCCGCCCCTTTGCCAACAACGCGAGCCGCCGCGCCATCAGCTCGTCGGCCGTCTCGGTGTTGATGCCGCGCCGCACGCCATCGGCGAAAATCTCGCGCAGGGTCACGCCCGGCCGGATCAGTTTGCGGTCGGTGTCAAAAATCTCGACGTACTGCTCGTTGCAGACGATCAGCCGCTGGTCCGCGTCGAACATGCACAGACCCTGCGACATGTTGTTGAGCGCGGCGTCGAACAAGAGGTTTTGCTGGCGCAGCGCGTCCTCGCTGCGCAGGCGCGCGGTGATGTCCTCGTGGGCCGACACCCAGCCGCCGTCACCGACCGGCCGCAGCGCCGTCTCGATCACGCGCCCATCGCTCAGCACGACCCGCTGATTGAGCGCGGCGCGGCGGCGGATGCGTTCCATGCGCTCGGCGTAAAGCTCGTCGACGGTCATGTCGCCGTGACGGCCAAGCGCAATCGCATGAGCGAGCAGCTCACGATACAAAATACCCGGCTTCACCACGACGGGATCCAAGCCGTAGACGCGGAGGTATTGCTCGTTGCA
>JAFAUQ010000238.1 GCA_019243195.1 Hyphomicrobiales bacterium | reverse complement strand
CCTGGCTGGCCGCCACCGGAATCGTTGCCCGCGCGCGGCACCGCATCGCCGAATGGAATGCCTTCGCCGTACTGACTGTATTCGGTGAGCGGGCCGTGCTTGAGCCGCTGCTGGTCGCGAAGCTTGACGCGCGCGAGGTTGAGGACGCCATCCTGCATGGCGCACAGGACGCGCTGGCCGCGGCCGGTGCGCAAGCGTTGATAGAGCGCACACATGATGCCGAACGCCACGTGCAGTCCGGTACCGCTGTCGCCGATCTGCGCCCCGGTGACCAGCGGCGGCCCGTCGCGGAAGCCGGTGGTGGAAGCAGCCCCGCCGGCGCACTGAGCGACGTTCTCGTAGACCTTGCAATCCTCGTAAGGTCCCGGCCCAAAGCCCTTGACCGAGGCAACAATCATGCGCGGATTGGTCTTGTGGATGTGCTCCCAGGTGAGCCCCATGCGATCGAGCGCGCCGGGCGCAAAATTCTCCACCAGCACGTCACAATGCTTGATGAGCCGATCCAGGATTTCCTTGCCCTTCGGATGTTTGGAATCGATGGTGATCGAGCGCTTGTTGCCGTTGAGCATCGTGAAGTAGAGCGAGTCCTGGCCCTTCACGTCGCGAAGTTGCGTGCGGGTGATGTCGCCGACGCCCGGCCGCTCGACCTTGATCACGTCGGCGCCCATGTAGCCGAGAAGCTGGGTGCAGGTCGGCCCCGACTGCACGTGGGTGAAATCGAGAATGCGCACGCCTTCGAGCGCCTTGCCGGCTTGCCCGTAAGGTTTGGTCGACGGGCGCGGCAGCCCGTTGCCGTTTGCCGTCTTCGCCGCCGGTTTTTTGGCCGCAAGCTTCACGACCTTCTTGGCCGGTTCCTTTGCTGCTGACTTGGACTTTGCCTTGCTCGATTTCTTCTTGGTCGCCATGGTCGGTTCCTCTCTTCTATCCCCTCGCTCTTCATGCCCGCGGAAGCGGGGACGTAGGGTGGGCTAAACGCGAAGCGCGTGCCCACCATGTCCATTCCGTTTTTCGGTGGGCACGCCGGCTTCGCCGGCTTAGCCCACCCTACCGCCCGCTTTCGCGGGCATGACGATCTTTCTATTTCTTCCGCAGCGCGCTTTGCGGGTTGAGATTGCCGATGCGGCCGCTCTCGCTGCCGGCGCCGGGATCGAGCACCGCGTTGATCAGCGTCGGCTTGCCCGAGTCCATGGCGGCGTTCACCGCGCGCTTGAGCTCGTCCGGAGACGTCGCATTGGCGCCGACGCCCCCGAACGCCTCGATCATCTTGTCGTAGCGCGATCCCTTGACGAACACAGTCGTCGCCGGGTCCGAGCTCGCGGAGTTCACGTCGGTGCCGCGATAGATGCCGTCGTTGTTGAAGATGACGACGCAGACCGGCAGCTTGTAACGGCAGATGGTCTCGATCTCCATGCCGGAGAAACCGAACGCGCTGTCGCCTTCGATCGCGAGCACGGGCTTGCCGGTCTCGATCGCGGCGCCGATCGCATAGCCCATGCCGATGCCCATGACGCCCCAGGTGCCGACGTCGAGGCGCTTGCGCGGCTGATAGACGTCGATGATACCGCGCGCGAGGTCGAGCGTGTTGGCGCCCTCGTTGACCAGAATGGCGTCCGGCCGCTCCTTGACGATGGTGCGCAGCACGCCGAGCGCGCCGTGATAATCCATCGGCGAATTGTTGTTCATCAGCCGCGGCGCCATCTTGGTCACGTTCTCTTCGCGCTTCTTGGCGACCGCGCTCACCCAATCGGCCGGCGCCGCGGCCCATTTGTTTCCCATGGCTGTCAGCAGGGCCGCGACGCACGAGCCGATGTCGCCGACCACCGGCGCGACGATTTCGACGTTCGAGTCCATCTCCTTCGGCTCGATGTCGATCTGAATGAATTGCTTCGGTGCTTCGCCCCAGGTCTTACCCTTGCCATGCGACAGCAGCCAGTTGAGGCGGGCGCCGATCAGCATGACGACGTCGGCGTCCCTGAGCACGGTGGAACGCGCCGCGCCGGCGCACTGCGGATGGGTGTCGGGGAGCAGGCCTTTGCCCATGCTCATGGGCAGGAACGGCGCGCCACTCTTCTCGACCAGGGTGCGGATCGCGTCGTCGGCCTGCGCGTAGGACGCACCCTTGCCGAGGATGATCAGCGGCCGCTTGGCGCTCTTGAGCACGTCGAGCGCGCGCTTGACGGCCTCCGGCGCCGGGATCTGCGCAGGCGCGGCGTCGATCACCTTGACGAGGGATTTCCGACCGGCTTCGGCGTCGATCACTTGGCCGAACAGCTTGCCCGGTAGATCGAGGTAGACGCCGCCCGGACGCCCCGACACGGCCGCGCGGATTGCGCGCGCAAGCCCGATGCCGATGTCACGCGCATGCAGGATCCGGTACGCCGCTTTGCACAGCGGCTTGGCGACCGCCAGCTGGTCCATCTCCTCATAGTCGCCCTGCTGCAGGTCGACGATCTCGCGTTCCGAGGAGCCCGAGATGAGAATCATCGGGAAGCAGTTGGTGGTGGCGTGGGCGAGCGCGGTCAGACCGTTGAGGAAGCCCGGCGCCGACACCGTCAGGCAGATGCCCGGCTTTTTGGTCAGGAAACCGGCAATCGAAGCCGCATAGCCGGCGTTCTGCTCATGCCGGAACGAGATGACCCGGATGCCCGCGGCCTGCGCCATGCGGCCGAAATCGGTAATCGGGATGCCGGGCACCCCGTAGATGGTGTTGATGCCGTTGAGCTTGAGCGCGTCGATAATGAGATGAAAGCCGTCGGTGAGTTCGCGTTCGGTTTCGGCCGCGGGTTTTTCCTGCGTCGCTGCTTGTGCCATGGGACGTTCCTCCCGGTTCTTTCGTTACGTTCGTTCAATCGAGGTAATCGGCGTGCCGGGCGACGTGCTCGGCAAGACCGAGCGCATGCTGGCGGACCAAATCCTCGGCGCGATCGGTGTCACGCGCCTCAAGCGCCTGGATGATGTTCATGTGGTCGCGGATCGAACGCGTCGCGCGATCGTCCTCGCCGATCGTCTTGCGGCGGATCATGCGCATGTGGGCGAACAGGTTCTCAGCGAGGTGAATGAGCACGGTGTTGTGGCTCATCCGGATGATCGCCTGGTGGAACTGGATGTTCACCTCGGAATACTCATCGAGCCGCGCGTGGATCTCGCCGTTGTCGAACCGGCTGAACATGGCCCGCAAGGTGGTGATCTCTTCGCCCGTGGCGTTGAGCGTGATCAGCCGCGCCGCCATGCTTTCGAGCGCCGCCCACGCGGTGATCATCTCGATCACCTCGCGCTTGGTCTTGCGCACCACGTAGATGCCGCGGCGCGGGATCGAGCGGACGAACCCCTCGCGCTCGAGCTGCGCCATCGCCTCGCGCACCGGCGTGCGGCTGATGCCCAGGTCCTGGGCGAGCTGGCGCTCGTCGAGCCGCACATCGCCCGGCTCGTCGTAGACGTTGAGCGAGACTATGACGTCGCGCAGCGCCGTGTAGGCGCGGTCGGCGAAGGTCGAAGTGTCGTCGAGCGGCGCAACTGCGACCCGAGCGGTCGCTGCGGCCATCCGGCTCCGGGACGAACTCATGCGGGGCCAATTCCGGCTGGCAAAAGGCGGTAATCCTTAGCGGAAAGCGGCTCTGTTATACAATATGCCAGCCGCGAAATTGTTCAATCCCGCGTTAATTCATGCCCACGGCTGCCCGCCGCGGCCGTCGCAGCAGGCGGTGGACGCCTCGCAGCGCCGCGGCGATGTCTCCTCGGTCGCGGTCATTCGACCACGAAAGCGGCCGGAGGCTCGCCGGCGCGCCAACGCTCCCACATGTCGGTGTAGGCGGTTTCGAGACGGCGAACATACGCAGCCATGTCGAACAGGGGCGCCGTGGCGCGGTTCTTTTCCAGCCGCTCGCGCAATTCGCGCAGGCGCACCGGCGTGCGGGCGAGGCCGAGCGCGAGCTGCTCGTAGGCCGCGAGCGATGGCGCGATCAGTTCCGGCACGCCGGCCGCCGCCACTGCGCTGGCGGCAACTCGTCCGGCGAGGGTCGCCCCCGCGCAGGTGAGCACCGGCAGCCCAGACCACAGCGCATCGCTCGCGGTGGTGTGGGCGGTGCAAGGCAGGGTGTCGAGGAACAGGTCGGCATGCCGGTGGCGCGCCAGATGCTCGGCGATCGGCCGGATTGGAGCAAACACCAGCCGGCCGGGATCGACGCCGCGCTGCTCCGCTTCCCGGCGCAGGTTGCGACGCGCCAACTCGTTTGATTCCAGGAGCCACAGCACGCTGCCGGACACGCGTTGGAGCAGCCGCATCCAGATATTGAAAAACTGCGGCGTGATTTTGTAGGTGTTGTTGAAGCAGCAGAAGACGAAGCCATCCGCGGGCAGCCCGCAATCGCGGCGTGCGGGCGCGGGAGCAGCCTCACGCGCACTGTTCGGCTGATAGCAACCCGGCAGCGTTACGAGCTTCTCGGTGAAATAGGCCTGCTCATCCGGTGGAGCGACGATCCGGTCGACGATGATGTAGTCGATGAAATCGGCGCCCATGCTGCCGGGATAACCGAGGTAGTTCACCTGGATCGGCGCCGGCCGCGTGGCGAGCGTCGCGGTGCGGGCGTTGAGCGTGTGGCCCTTGAGGTCGATCAGAATATCGATTCCGTCGGCGTCGATGCGCTGCGCCGCCTGCGCGTGGGAGAATGGCCGGATGTCGACAAATCGGTCGAAGGCGCGTTCGAGCCGCCGGCGCATGGGGCTGCCGTTGTCGGGTCCATAGGAATAAGCAAACACTTCGAACCGCGCACGGTCGTGGCGCTCGAACAGCTCGGCGGCGAGGTGCGCGGTCGCGTGCTGATGAAAATCGGCCGACAGGTAGCCGAGCCGGATGCGCTCCCCCTCCCGTTCCCTCTCCTTCGAGCGGGGGACATTAGGGACTGCCCGTGCGAACGGCTCGACCCAGCGCCGCGCGCAGGCGAGCTGCTCGGCCGGGGTCGCATCTGTGATGAGCAAAAAAAACGGCGGCACGCGCGCGCCTTGCCGCACGAGCTCGCGCATTTTTTGCTGGTCGACGGCAAAAGAGGACCAGTCGCAGGCCCGCCAGCGCTGATAGACGAGTTGGCTGAACGCATCGGCATCATCAGGTCGCAGCCGCAGCGCCTGCCCGTAAGCCGCAATCGCGCCTTCCGGCTTGCCGAGCTCGCGCCACGCGTTCCCCAAGTTATAGAAAGCCTCGGCGTAATCCGGCTTGAGCGCGAGCGCCCGCTGGAACGCCGCCACTGCCTCGGCCGGCTGCCCGCGGGCTAACCACGCGATGCCTAGATTGTTGTGCGGCTCGGCGGCGTCGGGCCGGAGCTTCGCCGCGTGTTCGAACGCCCCCGCGGCTTCATCCAGCCGGCCCATTTCCTGAAGCGCGATGCCCGCATTCGTTGCGGCCTCGAAGTAGTCGGGCCGCAGACGGAGCGCATGCCAGTAGGATTCGATTGCCGCCCCGAGCCGCCCCTGCTGCTGCAGGACGACGCCGCGATTGAAGTGCGCTTCCGCATAATCGCGATCCAGCGCCAGCGCCGCATCGAAGGCGCCGAGCGCTTCATCGAGCCGGCCCTGCTCCTGAAGCAGGGCGCCGAGGTTGACGTAAACGAAACGATTCGGGCTCTGGCACAGGATGACACGATACGCGTTCTCCGCTTCGTCCCGGCGGCCGTGCTGCTGGAGCGCGACGGCGCGGTTATAGGCGGCTTCAACATCGCCCGGCCGCAGCTTCATCGCCCGTTCGTAGGCCGCGAGCGCTTCGGCGAATTTTCCCTGGGCTTGGAGCACGACGCCCAGGTTGTTCCATGCCTCGGCGAGGTCGGGCTTTAGCTTCACGGCGCTTTCGTAGCCCGACAAAGCGTCGTTGAGCTTGCCTTGTCGTTTCAACGCATTACCGAGGTGGAGATGAGCCGCCGCATAGTCCGGGCGCAGCGCAAGGGCGCGACGATGTTCAGCGATCGCCTCGTCGAGCCGCCCTTGCTGCTGCAGCAACGCGCCGAGATTGTTGTGGCCCTCGGGGTAATTCGGTCGCGCGGCGACGACGCGGCGGAACAGCGACTCGGCTTGCGCGAGGTCCCCCTCCTGGGCGGCAATGATTGCGAGGTTGCCGCAGGCGGCGACGTTTCCTGCGTCCGCATCGAGCGCCTGCCGGTAGAGCCGCTTGGCTTCGCCGATCGCGCCGCGCCGGTGCGCGCCCTCGGCGTCTCTCAGGATTTTCTCGAGCGGGATCACGACGGACGTGCAGCCGAGCGGCGCTTACGGCTCGCGCCAGCGCAGGTACTGGATCTCGAAGTTGGTCGCGCCGTCAATCAGCTTGACATAGAGGTACGGGCCGTCGAGACGCACCTCGCCGCCCATTTTTCCTCTGAAGAGCGTGGCGGATTTCTCGCTGCCCGGCGCATAGACCAGCGCCGCGCCGGTGGGCGGCGTCACGGTGACGATGATGACGACTTCGGTCGCGCTCGCCGGAACGTAGCGGCCGACATCGACCTTGGCGGGCGGGATGTCGACCTCGGCCGGCGCCTCGGGCTGCGGCTCGGTCTCGGCCTGCGCCATTTGCAGATAGATCGCGGGCGGCGGGGACATGTCGATCATGACCCGCATTCCAGGCGCGAGCGCCATCGCAAGTCAAGCCGGGTGCAGGCAATGGTCGTGCCGCAAGCGCGGTGTTCGTTAGGCAGCCCTCTCCCGCAAGGGGAGAGGGCTCAATAACGGGCACCTCGCCTGTGGCTAGGAACCCATGGTCCGCGCCTGTTTCTCGAGAAAATCTTCGAGCGCGGTGATGCAGGCGCGGTCGCGCATGACGCGGTGTTTGTTTGTAGCAATGCGATCTCGCAATTCGGCGCGCCATCGGGTATCCCGTCCGATGCGGACGGCGGTCGCGACGTAATCGTCGATCGAGCGGGCGATCGTCTCGGTGACGCCCATCATTTCCAGGATCGCCGCGGTGTGACGGCCGCGCATGAGCTCACCCGGCAGGGTCACGACTGGAAGATCGTGCGCGAGACATTCGAGGCTCGAGTTGCACCCCGACCAGCCGATGCTGTCGAGCGCCACATCGCAGCACGAAGCCGCCGCTGCGTATCGATCCGGGTCGAGCCGCGGCAGGATCGCGCAATGATCCTCGGCCTTGAGGCCGAACGCAGCGAACGCCGCATCGAGGCGCCGGCGGAACAGTTCGGTCACGTAGTTGGCACCGGGAAAACGGATGAAAGTGAATTGGCAGTCGCCGACGTCGCGGGCGATGCGGGGAAACACCCGATCGAATTGAGGAAGATATTTGTAGATCGCCTGGCTGCACCAATAGGCGACCGCGCCCGGACGCAAGCCGAGATCGGCCCGCATCACCGCAACGGGCTGATGGCCGGGCGGCTCGTAGTAGATCGACAGGTTCGGCAGCCGCACCAGCCGCTCGGTGTAATGGTCCTGTGCACCGGCCGGCTCCATCAGCTCACTGGAGAGAAAGAAATCGAGCGTGGGAAAGCCGCTGGTCTCGGGATGACCCCACGAACTTGATTGCACCGGCGCGAGCCGCTGCGCCGCCAGTTGCGCGGCGACCGGATCCATGCCGACTTCCGGATAGATGAGCACGTGCGGCGCGTCGTCGAGGATTGCGCGCCGCCAGCCCTCGATCGGCAGCGGCCCCTGGACGAAGCGCGCGCACAAGCCGGCGGCCGTCCTCGTTTCCTCGTCGCTCTCGCGCCCGGTGTGGTAGCCGAACAGGCGAAACTTTCCGCGGTCCAATTGCGCGAGCCATCCGCTGATCGGGATTTTCCAGTTCGAGTGCCGCCGGAAAAAGCCGCTGACAATGCCGACGCGCACCGGCTCCCCGGGCGCCGGCGGCCCCGGCAGCGGTGCGTTGCCGTAACGCGCAGCCATGATCCGGCAGATCATCGCGCCGTAGAGCGCTTGCAGCCCACGGTCGTTGCGGCCCTGATACGCCAAATAGAACGGCTGATGCGCCCCCACCACGTCGGCGAAGTCGCCGGGCCGCGCTGCCCGCTCGACATCCTCGCATAACGCGCGCAGGTCCGCCTCATAGGCGGCGCGCTGGCGCGCGATCTCCCCCTCGTCGGCGTAGACGATCGGCAGGCGCGCCATGCAAGCTGCGAACTTGGCGGCGAAAAAATCCGGCTTGATTGCCAGCGCGCGTTCGAAGCTTGCGGCGGCTTCCGCGAACCTGCTCTCGCCGCGCAAGGCAACGCCGCGGTTGTAGTGCGCCGGCGCGAACTCCGGCGCGAGCACGAGCGCACGGTCGTATTCGGCAATCGCTGCGTCGAGGCGGTGAAGCTCCATCAGCGCATTGGCGAGGTTGTTGTGCGCGCCAGCCGAGTTCGAGACCAGCGCCGCGACGCGCTCGTAATGCGCGACGGCCTCCTCGGTCCTGCCCAGGCGCCGGAGCGCGCCGGCGAGGTTGTTGTGCGCCTCCGCATAATCGGGCCGCAGCGTTGCGGCGCGCTCAAACGCCGCCGCCGCTTCGGCCAAGTGCCCGCGCGCGCCGAGCACGACGCCGAGGTCGTTGTGGGCCTCGGGGATGTCGGGTTTGAGCGCCACCGCGCGGGCGAGGATGTCGGGCGCGTCGGGCCGGCCGAGCTGATGGGCAACGACACCAAGGCGGTGCAGCGCGGCGAAGTTATTCGGGGCCGCGGCGCAGACCTGCCGGTACAGCCGCTCCGCCTCCGCGAGCCGGCCGGCCTGATGGTGCGCCGCCGCTTGCGCGAAGTCTTGATCGGGCGATGGCGTGAAAGCGTTACCCACTACGCGGGATGATGCTCTAAATTAGCGCGGTGCGTCGAGACCGGAGAGCGCCATGAAAAAGGTCTTCATATCCGCGGCATTGCTCATGCTCCTGGGGAGCAACCAAAGCTTCGCCGTTTACTGCGAGGGCGGCCAACAACCGGTCCCGCCCGCTGTCGCCGCGCAAATGGCGCTGCCGCTGTGCGGCTTCGCGGCGACCAAGCGCTGGGGCCCGAACGGCTGCCAGCTATGCGACTCCCGGAATATGTACCCGAATCCGTTTGCCGCCGACGGCGTACCGGTCAGGCGCGTCCATCACGCGCGCAGGAGGAAGTGGTGATCGTCATTGCGAGGAGCGCGAAGCGCGACGAAGCAATCCAGGAAATTGCGCGTTGCCCTGGATTGCGTCGCTGCGCTCGCAATGACGCGGTCAAATAATTGAAGTTCCCGCCGGCGCGGCGCCGGCGGGAACTCCGATCGCATTGCCCCCGCGCCGATTAGAAGTCGAACGTCATGCCGGTCGAGACCGCCTTGATGGCCGCGCCGCCGATCGTGTCGTTGAACTGATCCCGGCTGCAGATCTGATAGCCATGGCCGCTCGCCCCTAAGCAATAGTGCGCGCCCATGCCGTTCTGCAGCCATGCGCCGACGAGGTACCAACTGGCCCAATTGTTGAACCTGTACTTGGTGCCGAGCGCGTACATGTCGGCCACTTCGCTGAACGCGTTCTGCTGGAACTGGCCGCTCTGCACGATCGGGCCGGGGCTCACGCAGCCAATCGGCGCGTTCGGATTGTTGAGGCTCAGGCACGTCGGGGCGCCGGGCGTGTCGCCGGCGTGCGCCCAAGACGCGCTGACCGACCAGTGCGTGCCCAAGGATTGGGTGGCACTGACGAACCAGCCGTCGCGCGAACGCTCGTTGAAGGGCTCGAATCCCGGCGCCACCTCGCGCCGCAGCCATTCGTAGTAGGCGTAGACCTGCAGCGGGCCGAGCGGATTGTCGAAGCGATAGCCGCCGCCGACCTTGGCCGCCCACTCGTCGGCCACGCCGGTGAACACCTGCGAACCGTCGGGCAGGAACACGGGCACAGCCAATGCCTGGTTCTCGAGGCCGTCATCACCATGCCGGTTGACGCTCTGGTGATACTCATAGGCGGCGATCGCCGTGAACGGACCGTTCTTGTAGGTGCCGGCCACGCTGAAGGCGTTGCCGAACGAGCCGTCGGTGCAGCCGTTGCCGCCGATGTTGCCGGGAAGCGAGCCGCCGGTGCCCGGGAAGTTGCTGCCGCTGCCGCGCGTGGAGGCGCCGTTGCACTGGAAATAGTCGCCGTAGGAGTAGTCGCTGTTGTCGGTCGCGTAGTTCTGGCCGGGCGAGAACAGCGCGCTGAACTGGAAGCCGTTCCAGATCGGCGATTCGTACCAGATGGCGTGGTTCATGCGCCAATCGAATTCGGCGCGGTTATCGCCGCCGGTGTTGCCCATGATCGAGTTGTAGTCGGCGACCGTGTTGGCGAACGGGTCGAACGCGGCCGTCGCTTTCTTGTACGGCGTGTCGCTCTTGCCCGCCTTGATCGCGCCCCACGGCCCTTCGAGGCCGAGGTAGCTGTCGCGCGTCCCCAAGGCGGCGCGCTCGGTCGGGGCCGCCGCTACATCTACCTGCGATTCGAACTGCGCGACGACGGAATAGCCCTCCCAGCCGTAGGGAGCCAGGTTGTGGCGGGCGCGAATGCCGAAATACGAACCGTTGCTGGCGATGCCGAGCTTGGTCCCCTGGTCGAACACCGACGGATTGAAGGCGTCGAGTGACAGGTCCGCGTGGCCGTAGATGGTGACCGTGGTGTTGTCGACGAGCGGCGCGATCGGTCCTGCCTTGACCGGCATTCCGCCGACACTGACGGTCGGGGCCGGCGCCGGCGAGGTGGCGACCGCGCCGTGCTGAACCGGATTTCCCTTGAACTTGCTGGGGTCGGTCACCGGAGCGGCCGCAGCCGCGGCGTGGCCTTTGCCCGCCTCGAGGCCATTGACGCGCGCCCGTAAGGCCGCGTTTTCCTTCTCGAGCTTGTCCAGCCGCTGGAGCACCGCGTCGAGCGATTGTGCTAGGGCTGCGCGCGGCGTGCTGATCACTCCTGCGGCAGCAATCACGGCGCCAGCCATGCAGATGACTGGAATGCGCCGATCCTTCGACATCGTCCCCATGGTGTCCCCCCATCGGCCCAGTCGTAAAGCGTTAACTATACTAAGGTGCTAGGACGCCCAACCAAAGTCGACACGTTTCTGGTGCAAACGCCCCGTCCGTTTGATGATTCTTTGGTCACGGTGACAAAAATGTCACGCTTCGCAGCGTTTTGAGCCGCACCAGGAAAAAAATGCCCACTCGTTGCGCTGCAGCGGGACACAAAACGACGTAGAGGCCGGATGATTCGACCGCGGTCATTGCGGTGATTTGGTCAATCGAACCCGCGCGTCTCGCCGTTGAGGACGCGGTCCTGCTCTAACGGAAGCTATCGGGTCGGCAGCGGTTTTTCGCCGCGATAATCGTAAAATCCGCGCTGCGTCTTGCGGCCGAGCCAGCCCGCCTCGACGTATTTCACCAGCAGCGGGCACGGCCTGTATTTGGAATCGGCGAGCCCTTCGTGCAGAACTTGCATGACGGAGAGGCAGGTATCGAGGCCGATGAAGTCGGCAAGCTGCAACGGGCCCATCGGATGGTTGGCGCCGAGCCGCATGGCGGTGTCGATCGCCTCGACATTCCCGACCCCCTCGTAGAGCGTATAGATCGCCTCGTTGATCATCGGCAGCAGGATGCGGTTGACGATGAAGGCGGGGAAATCCTCGGCCACCGCGATGGTCTTGCCGAGCTTGGCCACGAACGCCTTGGTGATTTCGAACGTCGTGTCCGCGGTGGCGATGCCGCGGATCAGCTCGACCAACTCCATCAACGGCACCGGGTTCATGAAATGAATGCCGATGAAGCGCTCGGGGCGGTCGGTGGACGAGGCGAGGCGGGTGATCGAGATCGACGAGGTGTTGGTGCCAATGATCGCTTCCGGCTTAAGGATGGGGCACAGCTCGGAAAGAATCTTGAGCTTGAGATCTTCCTTTTCCGCGGCGGTTTCGATCACCAAGTCGCAATCCGCCATGGCGTCGAGGGCTTCGGCCGGCTTGATGCGCTCGAGCGCGTTCTGGCGTTCGTCCTCGCTGATCAGCTTCTTCGAGACCTGCCGCGCCATGTTGCCGTTGATGGTGGCAAGGCCGGATTTGATGCGGTCCGCCGACACATCGTTGAGCAGCACGGGAAACCCGGCGAGCGAGCACACATGGGCAATGCCGTTACCCATCTGACCGGCCCCGATGACGCCGACTTTGCGAATGTTGAGGTTCATCCCGTTGGTCCGAATTGCTGCCGCGCGCGGCACTAAACCGGCGACCTTTTACGACGATTGCGGCTGCAACACCACGGGTCCGCGCTGCCGCAACGGCAGCGCTACTTGCCGTGCTTGCCGAGTTCGGACGCCAGCTCAGGCAGGGCCTGATAAAGGTCCGCGACGAGGCCATAGTCGGCGACCTGGAAGATCGGCGCCTCTTCGTCCTTGTTGATCGCCACGATTACCTTGGAATCTTTCATGCCGGCGAGGTGTTGGATCGCGCCGGAAATCCCGACCGCAATGTAAAGCTCGGGCGCCACCACCTTGCCGGTCTGGCCGACCTGCCAGTCGTTGGGCGCGTAGCCGGCATCGACCGCCGCGCGCGAGGCGCCGACCGCCGCGCCCAACTTGTCGGCGACCGGCTCGATGTATTTCGTGAAGTTCTCGCGGCTCCGCATGGCGCGCCCGCCGGAGATTATGATCTTGGCGGCGGTCAGCTCGGGCCGGTCGGTCTTCGAGAGTTCCTCGCCCACGAAGGTGGAGAGGCCCGGGTCGGCCGGCGGGGTCACGTCTTCGATCGGCGCGGGTCCGCCCGCGCCCGCCGCCTGGAACGCCGTGGTGCGCACCGTAATCACCTTCTTGGGATCGCGCGAGCGCACGGTCTGGATCGCGTTGCCGGCGTAGATCGGCCGCTCGAAGGTGTCGGGGGCGACCACCTTGGTGATGTCGGACACCTGCATCACGTCGAGCAGGGCCGCCACCCGCGGCATGATGTTCTTGCCGAGCGTCGTGGCCGGCGCCATCAGGGCGTCGTAGGCCGGGGCGAGCGAAACAATGAGCGCCGCCACCGGTTCGGCCAGCATGTGCTCGAAACTTGCGTTCTCCGCGAGCAGCACCTTGGCGACGCCGTCGATCTTGGCGGCGGCTTCCGCCACGCCGCGGCAATTGGCGCCGGCGACGAGCACGTGCACGTCGCCGCCGAGCGCCTTCGCGGCGGTGACCGCCTTCGCGGTCTGCTCGCGCAGGACCTTGTTGTCGTGTTCAGCCAGCAGCAGTGTCGCCACTAGAGCACCCCCGCTTCGTTCTTGAGCCGCTCGACGAGATCGGCGACCGAGGACACCTTGACACCCGCCTTGCGTCCGGACGGCTCGGCGGTCTTGACCACTTCGAGCCGCGGCTTCACGTCGACGCCATACGCGTCCGGCGTCTTATCCTCGATCGGCTTCTTCTTCGCCTTCATGATGTTGGGCAGGCTGGCGTAGCGCGGCTCGTTGAGTCGCAGGTCGGTCGTCACGATCGTCGGCGTTTTCAGCTTGACGGTTTGCAGGCCACCGTCGACTTCGCGCGTGACCAGCAAATCAGACCCATCGATTGCGATTTTCGACGCGAACGTGCCCTGCGACCAGCCGAGCAACGCCGCAAGCATTTGGCCGGTCTGGTTGCAGTCGTCGTCGATCGCCTGTTTGCCCATGATGACGAGGCCGGGCTGTTCCGCGTCGACGATGCCTTTGAGGATTTTGGCGACCGCGAGCGGCTCGGTGGGGCCGTCGGTTTTTACCAGGATGCCGCGGTCGGCCCCCATGGCGAGCGCGGTGCGGATCGTTTCGGCCGCCTGCGCCGGTCCGATCGAGGCCACCACGATCTCGGTCGCCTTGCCTTGCTCTTTGAGGCGGATCGCTTCCTCGACCGCGATCTCGTCGAACGGGTTCATCGACATTTTGACATTGGAAAGCTCGACGCCCGAGCCGTCCGCCTTGACGCGGATCTTCACGTTGAAGTCGACCACACGTTTGACCGGCACCAGAATTTTCATGGGACGCATCCTATCTCAGAGGTCAGATGACAGATGTCGGAGGTCAGATGCAAGCCCGCCGGCCAGAGGACGACGGAGGACAGACGACCGACGACAGATATCACAGCTGCTTTTTCCGTCCTCTGTCCTCTGTCGTCTGGTTATCTGTTCTTGCCAGGCACCCACAGCACGTCGCGGCTGCCGTTGTCGTTAGCGTAACGGCTCGCCACGAACAGAAAATCGGAAAGCCGGTTGACGTATTTGATCACTGCCGCGGACACGCTTTCGTCCGGGCGATGGCTGAGTTCGACGATCATCCGTTCGGCGCGCCGGCATATGGTGCGCGCAAGATGGAGCGCCGCCGCCGCCGCCGTGCCGCCGGGAAGCACGAACGAACGCAGCGGCGCGAGCGAGCCGTTGAGCGTATCAATCTCCTGCTCGAGGCGCGCGACCTGGCTGTCGAGGATCGCGAGACGCTCGCCGCCCGGCCCTTTGCCTTTGTCGGGCGAACACAGATCGGCGCCGAGATCGAACAGATCGTTCTGAATGCGCGCGAGCATCGCGTCGACGCGCTCGTCATTAGCGGTGTGAAGCCGCGCCAATCCGATCGCCGCGTTGGCCTCGTCGATGGTGCCGTAGGCCGCCACGCGCAAATCGTACTTCGGCCGGCGTTCGCCGCTGCCGAGCGCGGTCGTGCCATCGTCGCCGGTGCGCGTATAGATGCGGTTGAGCACCACCATGGCGGCCTCGCTAACGCCCCATCGCCCAGATCGCAATCATGACAATCACGATGGCGATGAACTGCAGCAGCACGCGCAAGCGCATCAGCCGCTGCGAGCGCCAGGGCGAGCCACCGCGCATCATGTTGGTGAGCCCGAGCAGCAGCACCAGCGCGACCGCGCCAAGCGCGATCGGCACGATGAAATAGGCCCAGGCATTGCTCATGGCGGCCTCATATCACCCGGCCTAGCCGGTGGCCATTGTATCGACAACGCACGGCCGCTCTGATGTGATCCGATTATGAACGAACATTCCGGATCGGACTTGAAGCCGCGCACCGTTGCCGCCCAGGCGCTCGGCACCATCGAGCCTGGCACCAAAGCGGTGGTGCCGCCGGTGCACGTGGCGACCACCTTCATCCGCGATCCCGACAATCAGTATCGCTCCGGCTTCATTTACGGCCGACCGGACAACGCCACGGTGCGCCAGGCCGAAGCGGTGATCGCGGCCCTGGAAGTGGCCGCCGACGCGAAGCTGTTCGGCGCCGGGATGGCGGCGGCGATCGCGGTCGTGCTCGCGCTCGATCCCCCCGCCCATATCGTCGCGCCCACCGTGATGTATTGGGGCCTGCGGCGCTGGCTCGTCGACGAGGCGCCGCGTTTCGGCTACCGGGTCAGCCTCGTCGACACCAGCGATCTCGCCGCCTTGCGCGCCGCCATCCGGCCAGGCGCGACCAAGCTGGTGTGGATCGAGACGCCGGCCAATCCGCTGTGGACCGTGACGGATGTGGCCGCGGCCGCCGAGATCGCCCATGCGGCGAGCGCGATCCTCGGCATCGACTCGACGGTCGCGACGCCGATCCTCATGCGGCCGCTCGCGCTCGGCGCCGACATCGTCATGCATTCGGCGACCAAATATCTCAACGGCCATTCCGACGTGATCGCCGGCGCGCTCGCGACCGCGCGCAAGGACGCACTGTGGACGCGCATCGAGACGGTGCGCGCCGGCCACGGAGCCATCCTCGGGCCGTTCGAGGCGTGGCTGCTGTTGCGCGGACTGCGCACCCTCGATGTGCGCGTGTGCGCCCAATCGCAGGCAGCGCTCGAACTCGCGCAGCGGCTCGCGCAACACCGCGAGGTCGATCACGCGCTCTATCCCGGGCTGCCGCATCATCCGGGACACGCCACGGCGGCGCGGCAGATGACCGGCGGTTTCGGCGGCATGCTGTCGATCCGCGTCAAAGGCGGCGAGCGCGCCGCGATCGCGGCCGCCGCGCGCGTGAACCTGTGGAAGCGCGCGACTTCGCTCGGCGGCGTCGAGAGCCTGATCGAGCACCGCGCCTCGATCGAAGGCCCGACCTCGCCCTGCCCGGCCGACCTGCTGCGGTTGTCGGTCGGGCTCGAGGATGTGGACGATCTCTACGCCGACCTCGACCGCGCACTGCGCGCCGCGAATGAGTGAATTTGCTCCGATTCGTCATACCCGCGAAAGCGGGTATCCAGTAAACACCGGCCGGCGTTCTATTTGATGGGCCGGTGATTACTGGATCGTCCGCTTTCGCGGACGATGACGAGGCTTCGTTTGCTAATTCGATCCGTCCAACAATCGCCGGGCAATCACCTGCGCCTGGATTTCCGCCGCGCCTTCGAAAATGCTCAGGATGCGCGCGTCGCACAGCAGGCGCGACACGGGAAATTCGAGCGCGAAGCCGTTGCCGCCGTGGATCTGCACCGCGTTGTCGGCCGCCGCCCAGGCGACCCGCGCGGCGAGGAGCTTCGCCATGCCGGCCTCGAGGTCGCAGCGGCGGCCGGAATCCTTCTCGCGCGCGGCGTAATAAGTGATTTGCCGCGCGATCATGATTTCCGCCGCCATATTGGCGAGCTTGTCGGCAACCCGCGGGAAGGCGATGAGCGGCTCGCCGAACTGCACCCGCTCCTGGGCGTAGCGCAGCGCGATATCCATCGCCGCCTGAGCGACGCCGACCGCGCGCGCGGCGGTCTGGATGCGTGCCGACTCGAACGTCTGCATCAGCTGTTTGAACCCCTGGCCTTCGACGCCGCCGAGCAGGTTCTCGGCCTTGACCTCGAAACCGTCGAAGCCGATCTCGAACTCCTTCATGCCGCGATAGCCGATCACCTCGATCTCGCTGCCCGACATGCCGGCTGCCGGGAACGGATTGTCGTCGGTGCCGCGCGGCTTCTCGGCGAGCAGCATGGAGAGGCCGCGATAGCCCTTCTCGCGCGGATTGGTGCGCACCAAGAGCGTCATCAGGTCGGCCCGCACCGGATGGGTGATCCACGTCTTGCCGCCGTAGACGCGATAAACATTGCCCACGCGTTCGGCGCGGGTTTTGAGCGACGCGAGATCGGAGCCGGTGTTCGGCTCGGTGAACACCGCGGTCGGCAGCACCTCGCCCGAGGCGATGCGCGGCAGCCATTTCTCCTTCTGCTCCTCGGTGCCGCTGCCGAGGATCAATTCCGCGGCGATTTCCGAGCGCGTGCCAAGCGAGCCGACCCCGATGTAGCCGCGCGCCAGTTCCTCCGAGACCACGCACATGGATTCCTTGCCGAGGCCCATGCCGCCATAGCTCTCGGGAATCGTCAGCCCGAACACGCCGAGCTCCGCCATCTGCGCGATGATCTCGAGCGGAATGTAATTGTTTGTGAGATGCCACTGATGCGCGTGCGGCTCGACTTCTGTTTCGGCGAACTTGCGCATCTCCTCGCGGATGGCATCGAGCGTGTCGTCGAGGCCGGGATCGCCGACCGTGACTCCATGGTGCTCGCGCATCAATTCGATGAGCCTCGCGCGGTTCTTCGCATCGTTGCCGGAGGCGATCAGTTCTTCGACCGCCGACGTAATCCGCGCCGCGACCTGATCCGTCGACAGACCGAGATCGGCCGGGCGCACCATCTCGCCCTGGCTCATGGGAATGCCGCCGGTCATCTGGGCGAGGTATTCGCCCAGGCCGATGCGCACGACCAGATCTTCGATCGCGCCGAACCGCCCGGCCGCCTGCATGCGCTCGGCGTAAGCCGCGAGCTGGCGCACTGCCTGCGCGTAGGTGGCGAGCCAGGCGAGCCCGTGGGTCGCGCGCTGCTCGCGGTCGATCAGCCGCGCCGCCACCTTGCCGTCGCGCGTCACGCGCCGACGTACCGCCAGCGTCGCGTCGGCAAGCAGCGCCTCGGCAGCGGCGGCGGCTTCGCGCGCGCCCTCGACAAGGTCGCGGCCCGGATCGGTGCGCGAAGCGGCAACGGCCATGAGGCAAGCCTTCGGAACGGTGGGATTTATCAGCCGGCGCTTGCGCCCGTGGCCTCGAGGACGTCGTCGAAATTGCGCAGCCCGGTGCGCGGCGCGTTGACCAGCACCGCCATGTTGCCGGGCGGATGCTGGTTCTTCCACATCTTCGTGTGCGCGAGCGCAATGCGTTCCCACGGAAATACTTCGCTCATGCACGGATCGATCCGGCGGTCGAGCACGAACTGATTGGCGGCGCTCGCCTGCTTGAGATGGGCGAAGTGCGAGCCCTGGATGCGCTTCTGGCGCATCCAGACGTAGCGCGCATCGAAGGTGATGTTGTAACCGCTGGTGCCGGCGCAGAAGACCACCATGCCGCCGCGCTTGACCACTAGCGTGGAGACCGGGAACGTCTGCTCGCCCGGATGCTCGAAGACGGTGTCGACGTCGCGCTTGCCGGTGATGTCCCAGATCGCCTTGCCGAACTTGCGCGCTTCTTTGACCCAGACGTCGTACTCGGGTGTGCCGACCTTGGGCAGCTGGCCCCAGCAGTTGAAGTCCTTGCGGTTGATCACGCCCTTGGCGCCGAGCTGCATCACGTAATCGCGTTTGGTCGCGTCGGACACGATCCCGATCGCGTTGGCGCCGGAGGCGGCGCAGAGCTGAACCCCGAACACGCCGAGCCCGCCGGACGAGCCCCACACCAGCACGTTGTCGCCGGGCTTGAGCGTGTGCGGCGGATGCCCGAACAGCATGCGATAGGCGGTCGCCAAGGTGAGCGTGTAGCAGGCCGATTCTTCCCAGGTGAGATGCTTCGGCTTCTGCATCAGCTGGCGTGACTGCACCCGGCAGAATTGAGCAAACGAACCGTCGGGCGTCTCATACCCCCAGATGCGCTGGGACGGCGAAAGCAGCGGGTCGCCGCCGTTGCACTCCTCGTCGTCTCCGTCATCCTGATTGCAATGGACGATGACCTCGTCGCCCACCTTCCAGCGTCGCACTTTGCTGCCGATCGCCCACACGATGCCGGCGGCGTCGGAGCCCGCCACGTGGAAGGGGTTCTTATGAACGTCGAGGGGCGAAATCGGCTGGCCGAGCCCCGCC
>JAFAUQ010000180.1 GCA_019243195.1 Hyphomicrobiales bacterium | reverse complement strand
ACGCCGCCCGAGCCGAGGGTCGCCGGCCCGAGCGCGACAAAGAAACGCCTCACGTCCGCGTCCCAGGCCATGCGGGCGAGCCGCGGCAACTCGCCGAGGCGGCCGATCGCGCCGGCGAGCAGCGCCACTTCGAGCGCGCCCGCGATCAGCATGCCCCAGGCGGCCGCGTGCCCGGCGCTCGGGAACAAGCCGGCGAGCGCCAGCGTCGCCATCATCGAGAGGTTAAGCAGGATCGGCGCGGCCGCCGCGGCCGCGAAACGGTCGAGCGCGTTGAGCATGCCGCCGTAGAGCGAGACTAAAGTCATCGCCAGCAAATAAGGAAACGTCACACGGGTAAGCGCGACCGCGAGCGTGAACCGGCCGGGGTCGCTTTCGAAGCCGGGCGCGAGCACGCGGATCACCGCAGGGGTAAAACCGACGGCGAGCGCAAGCAGCACGAGCTGGACGACGAGCAGCAAGGTGAAGATGCGGTCGGCGAACAGGCGCGCCTTCTCCGCCCCGCCCTCGATGCGAATGCGCGCGTAGGCCGGCACGAAGGCGGCGCTGAAGGCGCCCTCGGCGAAGATGGCGCGGAAATGATTGGGCAGGCGGAACGCGACCAGGAAAGCGTCGGCGACCGGACCGGCGCCGAGCACCGCCGCCATCACCACGTCGCGCAGGAAGCCGGTGACGCGCGAAACGAGCGTATAGCCGCCGACGGTGAGGATGCGATCGATCATGGCCGGCGGCAATTGCAGCCCGGATGGAGCGCGTCAACGCGCAATCCGGGAAGACCGGCCCGGCTGCGGCGCTCCATGCGGTGTTACGCGGCGCTCAGGACAGCGCGCTCAACGCGAACACGACCATGGTCAGCGCGAAGCCAACTCCCATCAGCAACTGAATGATGAGTTCGTCGAGGTGTCGCATGGTTGCCCCCTGCTATACCACCGTATAATGGGGGCGCTTGTTTGTTTAACAAAAGGTTAATTTCGGGCAGTTTTTGCCTATCGCGGCCACGGGCAAGGCGGTCGGCCAGCCGATTTTCTCGCACGTGTTGCTCAAATGATACGGAGTTTGTTTGTAGCCCGGATGAGCGCGAAGCGCGAAATCCGGGAATGGTCACCCGCATTTCGCTTCGCTCATGCGGGCTACATGGCTACGGCCGCAGCAACAGCTTGCCGAGCACCGCGCCGCTTTCGAGCATCTCGTGCGCCCGCGCGGCCTCGGCGAGCGGCAGCACCGCATGGATGCGCGGCTTGAGCTTGCCGGCGGCGAGCATGCCGATGATCGCGCGCATGCCGGCGCGACGCTCCTCGACCAGACCGTCCCAGGCGTGGATGGTGAAATGCCGGATCGCGGGCGACTTGCCGCGCGCGCGCAAGGTCTGCTCGAGGTCGAGGGCCGCCTTGCCGCCGAGCCCGCCGTAGATGACGAGCACGCCGCACGGCGCGAGCAGCGCGAGATTGCCCGGGATGGTCGGGCCGGCGACCGGATCGATGATCGCATCGACGCCGCGGCCGCCGGTGATCTCGCCGACGCGCACGGCGACATCCTCCCGGCTGCGATCGATCACGTGGTCGGCGCCGAGATCGCGGGCAAAACGCGCCTTGCCTTCGTTGCCGGCGACCCCGATCACCACGAGGCCCGCCGCCTTGGCGAGATCGATCAGCGCATTGCCCATGCCGCCGGCCGCGGCGTGCACGAGCACGCTCTCCCCGGCCCGAAGGCGGAGCGCGTCGTCGAAGATGTGATAGGCGACCTGATAATTGGCGAGCGCCGCGGCGGCATCGAAATCGACATTGTCGGGCAAAACGAAGGTCGCCTCGGCAGGCGTGGCGACGTAAGCGGCGTAGTGGCCGCCGCGATGGGGCCGCTCGCGCGCGCTGGTGTAGACGCGCTGGCCTACCTGCCGATCGGTCACGCCGGGGCCGACCGCCTCGATCACACCCGACAACTCCGTGCCGGGCGTCGCCGGCAGGGGCGGCATGTGCCCATAGGTGCCGGCGCGGATCAGCGTGTCGGGAATGCCGACGCCGATCGCGTGCGCGCGGATCAGCACTTCACCGGCTTTTGGTTCGGGGACCGGCACCTCGAGGCATTTGAGCACGCCGGGCGGGCCGGGCGCGGTGAACTGGATGAGCTGCATGATCAGGCCCGGACCTTTTAATTGAGCATGATCTTTTCCGAAAACCGGTACCCACTTTTCGGGATCATGCTCTTCCGATGACGTCGGCGCCGAAGCGCTCGATGCGGGCGACCGCCTCTTCGGCGGTGTCGCCGCCGAGCCGCAGCGCCACGTAACCGACGCCGATGTCTTCGAGGGCGCCCACGTCGTCGATCATGTCGGCCGCGCTGCCGGTGAACAGGCGGCGCGCCGATCCGTCGGCGATCTCGTGCGGCTCCCATTCGAAATAATTCTGGACGAGTAGCGCCACCTCCATCGTCGCAGGATCGCGTCCGGCCGCCGCACACGCCTTGTGCACGTGAGCGATGCCGGCGGCGAGTCGTTGCGGCGTGTCGAGCGGCATGGTCTGGCTGTTGTTGCCGGGATACCACGCGTCGGCGAACCGGATGGTGCGGCGCAAGGCCGGCGCGCTCTCGCCGCCGATCCAGATCGGCGGATGCGGCTTCTGCACCGGCTTGGGATAGAACAGCACGTCGGAAAAACTCACGTGCTTGCCGTTGTAGACGGGCGCGTCCTTGGTCCACAACTCCTGGAAGGCGGCGAGATATTCGTCGGTGATTGCGCCGCGGTCCTTAAACGGCGCCCCGAGCAACTCGAATTCCTCCTTCATCCAGCCGGCGCCGGCGCCGAGAATGAGCCGGCCGTTCGAGAGCACGTCGATGGTGGAAATCATTTTCGCGGTCAGCATCGCCGGCCGGTGCGGCACCACCATGACCGAAGCGAGCAGCCGCAGGCGCTCGGTGCAGCCGGAGAGAAACGCGATGGTCGCGAGCAGGTCGAGGCAGTAACCCTCGTCGGCCGCGCTGAACGCGCCGCTCGGCGTGTACGGATACTTTGACTTCAGGTTCGCCGGCACCACCACATGGTCGCTCACCGACAGGAAATCGAAGCCCGCGCGCTCGGCCGCGACCGCGACCGCCCGGTAGCTCTCGCGCGTGGAGAATACCCCGCGCGTTACCGTGCTCAGTCCGAACTTCATCTGCACCCCCAAGATTATTGTTTATTCTTCGCTTCCGCCTTCACGTCGGCGAAAGTTTTCGAGGCGACCAGCATCGCTTCGCGGATGAGCGGAACGCCGATGTAGCCCGACAGGTGGAGCAGCACTTCAGTGAGTTCGTCTTCGCTCCAGCCCTGCTTGAGCGCGAAGCGCAGGTGGATGTCGAGTTCGGGATGGCGCCCGCTCACCGCGTCCGACACCACGCAGATCAGCGTGCGGGTCTTGAAATCGAGGCCGGGCCGCGCCCACAACGCGCCGAACACCGTCTCGGTCGCGACATCGATGAACTTCTTCATCACCGGGTCGCGGTCGTAGGCGCTCTGGTTGGCGGCGAAATCGACGTCGCCGCGCAGCTGGCGGCGGATTTCCACGCCTTTGCGATAGGTCTCGCTCTGCGTCATCGGGCCCTCCCCTTGATGTTCAATGCTTCCTACGCCGCCATGATGGTGGGAAAGCGTGCCGGCGGCTAGTCTCCCCGGCAAGGCATGGAACGGGCGAGGATTGCGAACCCAAAGCTAACATGCCGCGAATGAAATTCTTCGTCAGACACCGTGGCTCGCCGGCCGCGGACGGAAGTAACAGACCTGCAATTGCATTGCCGCCGCGCCTTCTTTTTGCAGTCGCGATGACGCAACGGAAGGTTAAAAAAAATGTTAGTAAGTTGTGAATTGTGGCTTTTCTACCCCAATTCAGACAGGTTTCACCGATAGGTTCCCGTCCGGCTTAAGGGCGAAGTACCAACAAACAATCAATCCGGCCAGAGTCCAACTGTGCCGGCGGCACGACGGTCACGAACCGCGCGATGCGGTTCGTCCGTGCGGTGGCGCCTGCACGGCTCGGGAAACCCGTGCGCGACCGACGGCGGCTCTCGCCGCCGGCGAAGAGTGCCGTCTAGTGTGGCGGTTCAGAAGTCCGCATCGTTCTTGCAGCGAGTCCGAGATGCGGACTTCTGAAGCAAAGCCACACTAGAGAATAAGTTGTTAGTGCCCTTCGATTCCGGAGCTCGCAAACGAACGTACCGCAAAATGATGCGAGCTTCGGAATCGGGGCACTAAGCCGGTAACCAAGAGCCGGTGCGCCGGCTCGCATTTCGGGGGCGTCCAATGCGAATGACTTGTTTGCTCGTGGCCGCGATCCTGTGGGCGCCGGCGGCGCTCGCGCAAACCGATCCGGGGCCGCGCCCCGGACCCGCTGGAGCCGGCGGCCCGCTCCCCGGATTGAGCGCCAATGAGCAGGCGTTCTTCACCGCCGCCCGGACGAACTTCCAGGAAGTCGACACGTTTGCCAACGGGCTCGGCCCGCGCATGAACCTCAACAGCTGCGCCGGCTGCCACGCCGCACCGGCCGTCGGCGGCAGCAGCCCGGCCACCAATCCGCAGGTCGCGTTCTCGTCGCTGCTGGGGCCGCCTAATACCCTGCCCTCGTTCATCACGGCGAGCGGCCCGATCCGCGAGGTGCGCTTCATCAAAAATCCGGACGGGACCCCGGACGGCGGGGTGCACGACCTGTTCGTTATCACGCCGAACGTCGGCGGGCCGGCCGCCTGCAAACTGACGCAACCGAACTTCGCGGAGGCCGTCGAGCAGCATAACGCCATCTTCCGCATCCCGACGCCCACCTTCGGCAACGGATTGGTGGAAAACCTCAACGACGCGCAGCTTCAGCTGTCGTTCAACGCCAATGCGGGGATGAAAGCGCAGCTCGGCATCAGCGGCCACTTCAACTCCAGCGGCAATGACGGCACCATCACCAAATTCGGCTGGAAGGCGCAGAACAAGTCGCTGCTGATATTCTCCGGCGAGGCCTACAACGTCGAACAGGGCGTGACCAACGACGCGTTCCCCAACGAACGGGAGACCAACCCGAACTGCGCCACCAATCCGACGCCGGAAAGCACCACGAATCTGACCACCGGCAACACAACGGTGGCGCAGGAAGCGACGAACTTCAATCAGGACATCGTCAACTTCGCGGCCTTCATGCGGCTCTCCGCGCCGCCGACGCCGGTGCCCAACGCCTATCCGAACACGGCGTTCGGCCAGCAGGTGTTCGTCAACGTCGGTTGCGTGGGCTGCCATACGCAAAACTTCAGGACCGGTCCGAGCGCGTTCACCGGCCAGAGCAACGTGACGTTCACCCCGTTCTCGGACTTCGCCGTGCACAACATGGGCGAGGGCTTGGCGGACGGCGTCAGCCAGGGCAACGCCAACGGCGCCGAGTTCCGCTCGGCGCCGCTGTGGGGGCTCGGCCAGCGGCTGTTCTTCCTGCATGACGGGCGCACCAGCGACCTGTTGCAGGCGATCGAGGCGCATTCGAGCGAGGGTTCGGAGGCCAACCGGGTGATCAGCAATTTCAATGCGCTGCCGAACGGCGCGAAGCAGTCGCTGCTCAACTTCCTGCGGTCGCTGTGACGAACGAGCGGCGGGGCGGCTTCGCCGTCCCGCTGTCATTCATGCAAGCGGCATCTAGTAACGATCTATCAGTTCGTCATCGTCCGCGAAAGCGGACGATCCAGTAAACATTGACCTATCAAATAGACTGAAACGTCGTCGTTTACTGGATGCCCCGCTTTCGCGGGGCATGACGAATCAGAGTCTGGGGTCTGTTGATATCACTTCCCCAGTGCCGCGCGCAGGGCACCGACGATGCGGTCCTGGGTCGGCTCGTCGAGATAGGCATGCATGGGAAGGCTCAGCACCTCGTCGGCCAGGCGGTCGGTCACCGGCAGCCCGTTGCCGGCAGCGGGATAATGCCGATAGGCGACCTGCCGGTGCAGCGGCTTGGGATAATAGACGCCAGTCGGAATGCCTTGCGCGGCGAGCGCCGCCATCACATGGTCGCGCACGCCTGACGGCAGGCGAATGGTGTAGAGCGCCCACACGCTCGTGAACCCCTCGGGCACCCGCGGGACGATCGCCACGTCGTGCAATGATTCGTCGTAGCGTCGGGCGATGCGCTCGCGCGCGGCAAGCTCCTCCGCGAATATCGCGAGCTTCTCGATCAGCACCGCGGCCTGAATGGTGTCGAGCCGGCCGTTGATGCCGATGCGCACGTTGTCATATTTGTCGGCGCCCTGCCCGTGGACACGCAGGCTGCGCATGAGCGCGGCCAAATCGTTGTCGTCGGTGAACACGGCGCCGCCGTCGCCGTAGCAGGACAGCGGCTTCGACGGAAAGAAACTCGTCGTGGTGATCGGCGCGAGCGTGCCGACGGCGCGCTCGTGATAAACGGCGCCGAACGACTGCGCCGCGTCAGCGATCACTGCGAGGCCGTGCGCGACGGCAAAGTCGGTGATCGCGTCATAGGCGGCGGGCAGCCCAAACAAGTCGACGGTCATGACCGCCTTAGATCTAAGACCCGAGCGCTTGGCGGCGGCGAGCGCACCCTCGAGGCTTGACGGATCGAGGTTGAACGTCGCCTCATCCACGTCGGCGAATACCGGCGTCGCGCCGACGAGCACTACAGCCTCGGCGCTGGCGCAAAAGGTGAACGCCGGACAGATCACCGCGTCGCCCGGCCCGATGCCCTTGGCCATCAGCGCAAGCAGCAGCGCGTCGGTGCCGCTGGCGCAGCCAAGCGCGTGGCGGGCGCCGCAGAACGCGGCGAGCTGCTCTTCGAGCGCGGCGACCTCCGGCCCCATGATGAACTGGCAATGCGCCAGCACGCGCGCGATCGCCTCGTCGATGCGTGTGCCGAGCCGCCGGCGTTGGGCGGCGACATCGACGAACCGAATCGGCGCAAAGCGCGGCTGCTGATTCATCGGATCCGACAAAATGGAAAGTTTCAGCCGGCAACCCGGCGCGGGCCTTTGCGCTGCGGTTCCGCGTGCGCCGGGCGCAGGCAGCGCATCGCGATCTCGAGACTCGCGACGCCCTCTTCCCCGGTGACGGCCGGGGTGGTGCCGGAACGAACCGCGGCGACGAAAGCGGCGATCTCGGCGCGCAAGGGCTCGGCGTGGCCGACCGGCAAATGGCGCATCGAATAGGCGCCGTCCGGCTGGAAGCCGAAGCACTCGGTGACTTGGCGGGTGAGCAGATCCGCCATGATGTACTTGCGCCGGGTCGCCACCTGCACGTCGCGCGCCTTGAACGGCGTGAGCCAGTTGGTGTTGATGTGAGCGAGCACGCCGGACGCCGTGCGGAACTGCAACAGCGCGATGTCTTCGCGCTCGGCGACCGCGCTCGAAAGCTGCGGCTGCACCTCGACGAGTTCGGAGTCGGTGAACCAGCGGATCAGGTCGATGTCGTGCACCGCGAGGTCGATCACCACGCCGACGTTCGACATGCGCGGCGGAAACGGGCCGACCCGCGTGATCGCGATCGAGAGAATGTCCTCGCCGCGCAGCGCGTCCTTGATCGCCTGCACCGCCGGATTGAAGCGCTCGACGTGGCCGATCATCAGGGTAACGCCGGCGCGGCGCGCGGCGGCGACGATGGCGCGCCCCTCGGTGATGCTCGAAGCGATCGGTTTTTCCACCAGCACATGGATGCCGCGGGCGATGCAGGCGAGCGCGATCTCCTGATGCACGTGGGTGGGCGCCGCGATGGTGACGGCCTCGACGCCTTGTTCGATGAGGGTCGCGAAGTCGGGGAACTCGGCGCAGCCGAGCGCCTGCGCCACCGAGCGCGCCTGCACGCGGTCCGGGTCGGCAACCCCCACGAACTCCACGGCGGGAAGTTCGGCGAGCACGCGGGCATGGTTGCTGCCCATGACGCCGACGCCGATGACGCCGACGCGAAGCCGACGGCCAGCGCTCACAATGGCGGCTTGCATGTCGCTCCCCCAGTCCGATTGACCCCGAATCTCCCTAGCACGGACGCCGTTCGGACGCGACCGCGCCGGGGTAGCTCGCGAACACAAATTGAATCAAGAGATTACATGAACGGACAACAGAGGACGGACGACAGAGGACGGACGACAGAGGACGGAAGTCGGTAGCATGGTCCATCCGTCCTCTGTCGTCTGTCCTCCGTCCTCCGGTTGCGGCAGTTTGAAGCACGGAACCTTTTCCAGCGAGCGGAAAAGCTTAGCGTTTTCGGCTTCGCGGTCTTTGACGTGACGCGTCGTAAATCGTACAAAGCGCACAACTAAATCGTACAATTGAACATGAATATTGCACCCGCTCAGTCGTCCGTTGCCTCGCCCCAGCCAGGCCTGTCCGGCATCGCCTGCCTCACGGCGATCGCCCGGTTTCACGGGCTCGACTATACCGAGATGCAGCTCATCCAATATGCCGCGCCCGGTTCCGAAGGCATCAAGCCGGCGCATCTCGTTCAAGTTGCACGTAAAATCGATCTCGGCGCGAAGCTCGTCCGGCTCTCCTGGGACCGGCTGCGCCGCCTGGGCCAAGCGCTTCCGGCGATCTTGATCCTGCGCGACGGCGGTGCCGTGGTGCTCTCGGGCGTCCGCGACACGACCGAGGCGCGCGACATCGTCATCCGCGACCCCCGCGCGCCCCAGGGGTTCCAGTTCTGGGACGCCGAGAAGGCGCACGCCGAGTGGGACGGCCGCGTCGTCCTGGTCAAGCGCAGCTATGCGCTCACCGACGCCAGCCAGCCGTTCAGCCTGCGCTGGTTCATCCCCGAGTTCCTGCGCCAGAAGCGCGCCTTTACCGACGTCGCGCTCGCGGCGCTCACCTTGCATGCGCTCGCGCTCGCAACGCCGATCTTCTTCCAGCTGATGATCGACCGCGTGGTCGTGCACCGCGTGGAAGCGACGATGATGGTGCTGATCATCGGCGTGTGCTGCGCGATTGCGTTCGAGTTCGTGCTCAATTATGCGCGCAGCTACATCCTGCTCTACGCCACCAGCAAGATCGACATGCGGCTCGCCAGCACGATTTTCGTCAAGCTGCTGTCGCTGCCGGTCGATTTCTTCGAGCGCAACCTTGCCGGCGTGATCAGCAAACACATGCAACAGGATCAGCGCATCCGCGAGTTTCTCTCGGGGCGCCTGCTGCTGACCACGCTCGATGCGACGGCGCTGCTCGTCTACGTTCCGATCCTCGCTTATTACAGCGGCGTCCTCACGCTCGTCGTGATGTTCTGCGCGCTGATGATCGCGGCGATCATCGGCCTGATGACGCGGCCCTTCCGCCGCCGCCTGCAGGACCTCTACCGCGCCGAAGGCGAGCGCCAGGGTCTGCTGATCGAGGCGATCCACGGCATCAACACGGTCAAGTCGCTCGGCCTCGAGCCCGCCCAGTCGAAGGCGTGGGACCAGAGCTCGGCCAATTCGGTCGAGCGCCGCATCGAGGTCGGCCGCATCTCGGCGACCGCGCGGACGATGTCGCAGGGCATCGAGAAGCTGATGACCGTTCTGGTGATCTGGATCGGCGTCACCCTCATCTTCAAGGGCGAGCTGTCGATCGGCGCGCTGGTGGCCTTCCAGATTCTCGCCGGGCGCGTGATCAGCCCGCTGGTGCAGATCACCGGCCTCATCAACGAGTTCCAGGAAGTGGGGCTCTCGGTGCGGATGCTCGGCAACATCATGAACACGCCGTCCGAGCCCGGGCTGCAGCGCGGTCTGCGCCCGCCGATCCGCGGCAGGGTCAGCTTCGATGATGTGACCTTCAACTACGGCACCTCGACGGTGCCGGCGCTGGATGGCGTCAGCTTCACGGTCGAGTCGGGCCAGGTGGTCGGCATCGTCGGCCGCAGCGGCTCGGGCAAGAGTACGCTGGTGCGCCTCGTCCAGGGGCTCTACGCCTCGCAGCGCGGCCTCGTGCGCATCGACGACTACGACATCCGCGAGATGGACAAGGTGCACCTGCGCCGCCACATGGGCGTCGTGCTGCAGGACAGCTTCCTCTTTCGCGGTACGATCAAGGACAACATCGGCTCGGGCAAGTCGGGCGCCACGTTCGAGGAAATCGTCTGGGCCGCGCGCCAGGCCGGCGCGGAAGAATTCATCGAGCGCATGCCGCAGGGCTACGACACCGTGCTGGAAGAAGGCGGCGTCAACCTCTCGGGCGGCCAGAAGCAGCGCCTCGCGATCGCCCGCGCGCTGGTGCGGCGCCCCTCGATCCTGCTGTTCGACGAGGCAACGAGCGCGCTCGACCCGGAGAGCGAGGTCATCATCCAGGACAACATGGCGAAGATCGTCGAGGGCCGGACCACGCTGATCGTGTCGCACCGCCTCTCCTCGCTGCGCCATTGCGACAAGATCATCGTGCTCGACAAGGGCCAGATCGTCGGCCACGACCCGCACGACAGCCTGCTGGAAAATTGCCTGACCTACCGGCGACTGTGGGACAAACAGAGTAGATCGTTCCGATGAGGCTCTGGCGCAAAAAGCCGCGCGGGCGCGGACCGGTCGATGCGGAGGCGGTTAACTTCCAGCCCGACGCGGTGATGATCGAGGAGCGGCCGCTGCCGTGGTTCGCCCGCAGCGTCGTCTACGTCATCGTTCTGCTCGTGGTCTCCGCGGCGGTCTGGGCGTCGCTCTCGCAGGTCGATCGCGTGGTCGTCGCGCGCGGCAAGCTGATCACGATCGAGCCGCTGATGACCGTACAGCCGCTCGAGACCGCGGTGGTGCACTCGATCAAAGTGGGCGTCGGCGACACGGTCAAGGCGGGCGATATCCTCGCCACCCTCGATCCGACATTTACCCAATCGGAACAGCTCGCCGACGAGGAGCGCCTTGCCAGCATGACGGCGGAAGCCTCGCGCCTCGAGGCGGAAATCTTCGGCCAGCCATTCGATTCCACCTGGAGCCAGGATCCGGTCGTCGCCAAGTACCTCAAGCTGCAGCGCGCGGTTTACGACCACCGCCAGGCGGAATATCGCGCCGCGGTTTCCGCCGCCGATGCCGACGCCGCCAAGATCGACGCGCAACTGGTGACCAATCGCAAGGCCCAGGGCGGCCTGCAGGAGCGGGTCGGCGTGGTGTCCCAGGTCGAGGACATGCGCGACGAATTGTTCAAGCTTTCCGCCGGCTCGCGCCTCAACCTGCTGCAGTCGCGCCTCGACAAGCTGACCCTCGTCGACCAACTGGGCGAGAAGAAAAACCAGGAAAAGGAACTCGAGGCCCAGCTCGCCTCCGCGCACGAGCAGAAAGAGAAGTACATCAACAACTGGATCCGCGAAGCGGGCGAGCGGCTCACCACATTACAGCAGCAGATGTCGACCGAGCGGCAGAAGCTCACCACGGCGGAACGGCGGCGCAGCCTCGTCGAGCTGCGTGCGCCGGCGGACGGCGTCGTGCTCGAGCTCGGCCAGCGCGCCATCGGCTCGGTAGCCAAGGAGGCGGAGCCGCTCATCACGCTGGTCCCGCGTAGCAACCGGATCGAAGCGGAAGTCGACGTCGACTCGGCCGACGTGGCGCGGCTGCGGGTGGGCGATACCGTGCGCGTCAAGCTCGACGCGCTGCCATTTCAGCGGCACGGCACCATTAACGGCACGCTGCGCGTGATCACGGAAAACTCGTTCCAGCCGGACAAGAATGGGGCGCAGGCGCAAGGGCCACAGACCGGTAAGGATCCCGATGGCAAGCCGGCCTTCTTCCGCGCTCGCATCACGCTCGGTTCGCTGACGCTGCAGGACGTGCCGCCCGATTTCCGGCTAATCCCCGGCATGACCAGCACCGCGGAAATCCTGGTCGGCAAGCGCACGATCATTTCTTATCTGCTCGACCCGGTGATCCGGGTATTCGACGAAAGCCTGCGCGAACCCTAAGCAGAGGACGGAGGACAGAGGACAGAGGACGGATCACAGCGTCGCACGTCTCCGGCCTCTGACATCTGATCTTCACATCTGTCCTCCGTCGTCCGTCCTCCGTAAAAAAGGCCGGCCTACGGGGAGGCCGGCCAAGTACCCGTCCGCGAGGAAGGACGGGGCCGTGGGTCAGAAGCCGTTGGTCGCGGGCACCATGGCGCAGCGCGGCGACGATGACTGTGAAGCGGCTCACTCTGCGCGCATTTTCCCGGAACAGCCGTAGATCCGCATAGAGCCGGCGTCCCGACAGGCGACCCGGTTTACTTGCGCGCGCTTGACCTGTTGAGTTTCCGGCATGAGCGCGATGCGCAATTACCGGGCGCCGTGGTGGCTGCCGGGCGGCCAGCTGCAGACCCTCTGGCCGGCGCTGATAGCGCGCCCGGCTCTCGCGTGCTCGCCCGCCTACGCGCGCGAACGCTGGCGCGCACCTGACGGCGACTTCATCGACGTCGACCACGTCCCGGCCGCGGCGGGCGCCCCGTGGCTCGTGCTATTCCACGGTCTCGAGAGCAGTTCGACGAGCCGCTATGCCGTTGCCTTCGCGCAGGCCGCGCGCGGGCGCGGCTGGAACTTCGTCGTGCCGCATTTCCGCGGTTGCTCGGGCGAACTCAATCTTGCGCCGCGCTCCTATCACTCCGGCGATTTCGACGAGATCGGCTGGGTGCTCGGGCGCGTGCGCCAAACCGCGGGCGCGCCGGTGCTGGCGGCCGGCGTGTCGCTCGGCGGCAACGTGCTGTTGCGCTGGGCCGAGGAAGCGGGAAACACCGCCGCGGCGACGGTCCGCGCGGTCGCTGCCATCTCCGCGCCGCTCGATCTGACCGCAGCCGGTCCCGCCATCGACCGCGGGCTCAACCGGCTCATCTACGCGCGCATGTTCTTAGCGACGATGAAGCCGCGTGCGCTCGCCAAATGGCAGCAGCATCCGGGACTGTTCGACCGCGAGCGGCTCATCGCGGCGCGCACGCTGCATGAGTTCGACGAGTGTTTCACCGCGCCGCTGCACGGCTTCGCCAGCGCCGATGACTATAAGCGCCGCGCGTCGAGCAAGCCGCACCTCAAGGCGATCCGCGTGCCCGCGCTCGTGCTCAACGCGCGCAACGACCCGCTCGTGCCGGGATCCTCGCTACCCGGCCCGCACGAAGCCGGCGCGTACGTCACGCTGTGCCAGCCGCACGACGGCGGACACGTCGGCTTCGTCTCCGGCCGCTTCCCCGGCCATGTGCGCGCGATGCCCCAAGCGGTATGCGACTGGCTGGCGGCGGCGTAGGGCGCAATTAGCGGCCGCCGCCCGCGTATTGCCGCGATACGCGGCGTCTAGGGATTCACGCTGCTGGTCGGCTGATTTTGTTTGCCGGCACGTAGTGTGCCGCCAGCAGACTCTTGTCGCGAGCGAGTGCCCGGCACGCGATGGCGACGATCGCCGGCAATTCGTCCTTCTTCAAGTAACCCATGATCGTGCGTCGGCCGACCCCGAGCACCTTGGCGGCCTCGGTCAGCGACAATCCCAGCGCGGCGCGCCACCGCGCAAAATCATCTCCGGTCATCGGTTCCTGCTCCTCGGCTATTCGCGCCAGCGTCGATGCGGACACGTCGAGCCGTCCCCATTTCGTTCGGATCGGCCATGCCACGCCGAGCCCGCCTTCGACGATCCGCGCGCCGGCGAAAGCCTCCGCGTCATGCATCAGGGGCGCGAAATGCACGCTGCGGGCCATCAGCCCAGTCAGATCGAGTTCGCGCTCGCGCCGCTCACCGGCAAAACGGACCCGCAGACTACGCGCGCCGATCGGGCGCACCTTTGTCACTCTAGCCATGTCGTCGCGCATACCGTTCGCCTTATGGCAAGCTTTCAGCGGCGGCGGTCGTTTCATCGTTTTGTGGACGAAATGGCGTCCGACCCATCCATGACTGGAATTCGAGATGTTGGAGCCAATCCTTGACCGACGGGATCCAGCCGAGGTCGTCTTTGACGTGTTGCTCCCCGATCGTGCGGACCGGCACAGCCTTACCGACGCTGTTTGTTAGTGTTGTTCCAAAAATCGTCTCGCACAGAAAGATGCCTTCGCTGTGGTGGCGCAGCGCCCGGTGGCGAACGTCGGCGATGTGTGCCTTGCTCTCGTCGAACCAATCATGGATGGCGAGGTAATCGTTGGGCCGGCCGCCAAACAAGCGCGCCGAGCGGACCGCGTGATGATAAGGGTGAGCCATGGCGTGGCTTACTCCGCGATTTGTATGTTCTCGACGATCGGCTCCGCGTCCGGGTCATCGGTGATGGTACATTTCTGAAGGTCGACCTTGAAGGCGCCATACATCGAATAATTGCCTGTTCCGAAGCTGTTCCCCAACAGCAGGTTCGCCCACTCGTGACACAGCGACTCGCAGGCCCAACGCAAGTCCATCAAATCTCCTTCCTGTTGCGAGAGCCCTCGCGTGCGTTGCATGCTGCCGCGCTCCGGAAGCCAACCGTGAATTTTCAGGTCGTAGAGTCGCTGCGCCAGCAGGCCGACGTCGATGGGTTCACCGCCTTCGGTCTCGAAACGGTCCACCCAGCAAAACCCCTCGTCGTTCCCGCCGTCGTACCGGCAATAGGCTCGACGCACTCCGAATTCCCGCAACACGGGGACGATCGCGGCAAAGAGTTGCTGCGCTGCTCGCGCAATCTTTGCCGCTCTCGCGTCCGCTCTTCGAATGACCCATCCAATGGGCCGGCGTCGGCCGGCTCCGGGGCGCTCACCGGCAGAATGGAAAATCGGGCGAGCGCGGGCGCGCCGCCGTACGCGGGCGCCGTCATGTAGACGAACTGACTGGCTCGCGGCGGGGGCAACTCGGACTCATCGTCGCGCCCCTCGATCTCAGTTTGCTCATAAATGAACGGCAAGCCTCTTCCCTTCTAGTCCGCCGTGGCCGCTGTTCCAATAACCGGGAGGAATAGCCGTACTCTAGGCAAGCAGACCATGTGACACAACGCGATTTCCGACCTCCCCGATCGCCCGGCGGCGAACGAGCCGGGGGGATACGGGCGCGCATATTGAGCTGGGGAGCCGAAGTGGAATTATTTCACGCGATAACTTGCATAGAGGGCGGCGATATCCGGGTCGATCGCTTTTGCGGTTGCTACGTCCGCATTGCCGCCAGCAGTGTCGCCGCTTTGCAGTTTCGCGAGACCCCGCCCGTACAGCGAATCGGCGTCTTTAGCGTCTTGTGTGATGGCTGCGCTGTAATCGGTAATCGCCTGATCAAAGGCGCGGAGCTTTAAGTAAACGAGGCCGCGGCTGTTGAGTGCATTGACGCCGTCGGGCTTAAGCCGTAGCGACTCGTTGCAATCCGCCAGTGCCTTCTGTAACTCGTTGCCAACGACGGCGCGCGTGAAGCAGCGATTGTTGTAGGGCATGAAATAGTTCGGATCAGTGTTAATCGCCTGATCGTAATCGGCGATGGCGCGGTCGTAATCCCCTCTCAAGTGCCAAATGAGGCCGCGCTCGTTGTAGGCGTATGTATAGTTCGGATTGAGCCGGATCGCCTCATCGTAGTCCGCGAGGGCGCGGTCATAGTCCTTCTTTTCGCTCCAAGCTTTGCCACGGTTGTAGTAAGCAGAAGCATACCTGGGGTTTATCCGGATCGCATTGTCGTAGTCGGCGACGGCGCGGTCGTAGTCTTTCTTGTCGCCCCAGGCGATGCCGCGGTTGTTGTAGGCGTATGCATAGTTCGGATCGAGCTGGGTCGCCTGATCGTAATCGGCGATGGCGCGAGCGAGATCCTTTTTGTCGTACCAAGCGAGGCCGCGATTGTCGTACGCCCAGGCCAGGTCTTTTCCCCGATATCGACCCGAATTGATCGCGGCAGTACAGCCGTCGATGCGGGCATCAACCGAGAATCGCTTGCCTTGCCAATCGTTGCACTGGTCGACGTAGGGTGGCTTCTGCGCCGCTACGGAGGTGGCCAGCAGCAGCGAACACAGAATGCTCCCGCAACTCAATAAACGCATAGGGCACCTCCAACTAGCTTCGGGTCTGGCAAATGCGCCCTACGCCGAGGCCGTCAGGATGTCCAGCCAGCCAAGCGGCGTCGTGACGGCGCGCTCGTGCGGACGCAGCAGGATCGTGGTCATCGCCGATTCGACGATGGCAGGGCCGTCGATTGTTTGCCCCGGCGCGAGACGATCGAAGGCGTAGACCGGCGCGGTGAGGAATTCGTCCAAATAAATCCGGCGCTCGCCGATCGGCGGCGACGGCGGCGCAGCTGCAAGCGCCGGCTCCTGCGGCAGGCCGGGCAGCACGCCGACCACGGCGACGCGCAGATTCACCAGCACCGCTTCCTGGTCGCGCTGCGCATAGGTGTAGAGCTCCTCGTGGCGGCGATGGAAACGCTCGACGATCTGTCCGAGCGGGTTGTTTTTCCAATCGACGCCGTCGAGCGGGACGTTGATCTCGAACACCTGCTCGCCGTAGCGCATGTCGACCGAGCGATCGCAGCGCACCGTTCCGTCGAACGATGCGCGCAGGCGCTTGACGCCGTCGGTCTCCATGGCGGCGAACATTTGCGCGATCTCATTATCGTCGAGACGGCGCGCCTCGCCGACGTGGCTGCGCGCCATTTCGAAGCGCAGATCGGTCGCCAGCATGCCCCAAGCGGAGAGCACGGCAGCGACGCGCGGCACGATCACGCGGGAAAGCCCGAGCTGGCGCGCCACCGCGGTCGCGTGCAGGCCGGAAGCACCGCCGAAGGCGAACAGCGCGAACTTGCGCGGATCGACGCCGCGCCGCACCGAGACGAGGCGCACGCCTTCCGCCATGGTGGTATCGACGATGCGATGAATGCCGTAGGCCGCCGCCTCGCGGCCGATGCCGAGCGCGTCCGCGACGCGATCGACGGCCGCCTCCGCGGCGGCGCCGTCGAGCCGGCGCCGGCCGCCGAGAAAATTGTCCGGGTCGATCAAGCCCAGCACCACGTTGGCGTCGGTGACGGTGGCGCCGGTGCCGCCGAGGCCGTAGCAGGCGGGACCCGGGTCGGCGCCGGCGCTCTGCGGGCCGACGTGCAGGATGCCGCCCGTATCGACGCGGGCGATCGAGCCGCCGCCGGCGCCGATGCTGACAATGTCGAGGCTGTCGAGCGCCACGCGGTGACCGGCGACGGCGCGATCCATGGCGAGGCTC